>NZ_JBALSS010000008.1:0-32612 GCF_036967045.1 Bacillus sp. JJ1609
ATATATATATAACGAACTTAAATGAAAAAAGTTTCATTAAATTTATATTTTTTTCATCACCCTTCATATTACCATCTATAAATATATTCGTATTATTGTAGCTGATTTTGTCGGTTACTATTAATTTATTTATATTTACCCTTTCTCCCAGAAGCTAAACATTTTTTTAAAAAAAATAATATTCTCAATTGGTCATACTAAAATGAAAACGCATCCATATATGATACACATGGATGCGTCTATTTTTAAGTCTTTTTTAATTTATGCTCTTTAATTTTTTGGATTTTTCTTTAAGAACTTTTACTAAATATCCAGCAGCAAATCATCGCGCTTTTCTTCAAGTGTCAATACTTCATCGACTGGCTGATATGACTCTCCATAAAACTTTTTATCTTTATATGTGTGAATCATATTGTAGGTCTTTTTCATCGCTTCGTACACTAGCTCTTCATGAGCGTGATTTGGTGCCCAATAAAGAATTTCCATTTCATTGATCTGCTTTGTTGCAAGTGAACGCCTGCGGTATCCAATCGTGCGGGCATGCTCAAATCCTTCACGTTTGTAAAAACGCAATCGTTTTCCGGTATCTGTGTCATCATAATTGACTGGCTCTACCTCAAGAATGATTGGCTTGCCTTTTTCCTTAAGCTTTTCGATCAACTTATGACCTATACCCTGGCCTCTTGTATCCTTAGAAACAAAAAGATAATCAATGAAGACAAAGTCGTCTGTTTCGACATACATCAATACATGCCCAGGACCTTCATCTTTATGGTAAATCTCCGGACGTTCTTTTAAAAGTGTTTCCATATGCTCTTTTGATTTCATTTCTTCAATTGGAAAATATTGATTTAATTTTTCATACCAATGCATGGCTTATCTCCTTTTCGACTTTTTTCATCCTGATAAGCACCCAGCTTTTCTTATATAATCATGATCAAGATAGTACTAATATTTTTTCTTGATAAAGTTCTTTTAATACAC
Organism: Bacillus sp. JJ1609; assembly: GCF_036967045.1. Lineage (NCBI taxonomy): Bacteria > Bacillati > Bacillota > Bacilli > Caryophanales > Bacillaceae > Bacillus > Bacillus sp. JJ1609. Next base: position 985 of record NZ_JBALSS010000008.1, read on the forward strand.
CAACAATTCTTTTAAAATAAAGATGAGTAGGGATCATGAATCATATATACCACATTTCATTAAAATGATTTGTGTAAAAAAAGGTGGAGGTTTATCATGGGCGATTACATAATGGACTTAACGATTGTTACTGTGCTTGTAGTGGGAATTACCGCAACAATTGGTGTTATTACCAATGGGATTGGCACAAGATTTTTCGGAGGAAAAAACAGGTCTGAATTTGTCGACCAGTCAGCCCGGATGCAAACAGGCTGGAAAAACGTTGGCGGCGGCAAAAAGTAACTCGTTACCCAGGTTTTATTATACATTATCCACATTACAATAATCTAATGATACGAAAAAGGCCTTATATGAGTGACTCATTTAAGGCCTTTTTTATTTAATTCTTGCTTTAATTAAGGAGTGTAATCGACTTTTGGCGTATATCTGTTACTTGCGTTCCATAATAGATATTCGTTAATTCCCTGATCCTTGAGTGCCCGGATCTGGTCTTCGACTTCTTTCTTTCCGTAAACTAAGTAATTCCCGCTGCCAAGCCATGATGCTGTAAAGTCTTGAAGCCAAGGACGAGAAATTGGCGGTGTTTTTAATTCACCCAATTTTCTTTTTTCAAGCTTTGCATATTCAACTATAAGCCTGTATGGCTCGGTATCAGGCTTGGCAATTCCAAAATACGATGTCCAATGACTTGGATAAATCATTGAAGATATTACATCAACATTTTCTGAGATTTTCGAGAAATTCTGTCCGATTCCAGGAGCTTCAGGCAATGTCGCTGTATAGCCAAAAATATCTACAGATACTTTTACATCATAAGGCTTGAGTTCCTTTCTTGCATATGCGACAAAGTCCGTCACTGCGTTAACACGTTTTTGAACATTGTCCATTTTAACGTCCTTATAGTCTCCCATTGAATATACAAGAGAAGCATCTCTATTTTCAAAGCCTTCAGGGAATCGGACATAATCAAATTGGATTTCTTTAAAGCCCATTTTGGCAGCTTCAATGGCAATTTGGACATTGTAGTCCCAAACCTCTTTTACAAAAGGATTAACAAAGGACTCACCTCTGCCATTTTTCCAAATTCCCTTTCCTTCTTTAAATGACCACTCAGGTTTTTTTTGCGCCAAGGCAGTATCTTTAAATACTACAACTCGAGCAATAGGATAAATTTGTTTTTCTTCAAGCGTTTTTAACATTTTCTGCGGATCTTTGATATAAGGTTTTCCTATGTCTTTAAATGATGATGTTTCTTCTGGTTTGTATGTAAGGTACCCGTGATCGTCTTTTATATCAATTACCATAGCATTTAAATCTGTCTTATCAATAAGATTAGTAAGTTGATTAAACTTTTCTCCGCCAGCTGAATGTCCTGTCACATAAATTCCCCTTACAGCCTCGGGATACGTGAATTCATAACCAGAATCGAATTTAAATCTTGGCATCTGGTCGGGAATTTTTCTAATAAATGATTCATGTTCTCTTATTGGCAGCTTTTCGGTACTATGCGTTTTTTCGGCAGCAAATACTTCACCATTCATTTGTGAAAAAGAGGCAGCCAATAAAGCTGCTGCTGCTATTTTTTTAATCTGCACTTATCATCTCTCCTTTTAAATATGGCACAAATGGTTCTTATAATATATGAATCCAAGATTCTTATCTATGAATCTATTTTACCCACTTTTGACACTTTTACATATCATAGTTTCATATTTCTAAATGTAATATCTTTCCTATGAATAAAAAAAACGATCTCAAATAATGAGATCGTCAAATTTATTTTACGTATTGCTGCTGATATTGTTTTAATTCTTTTTCTGAACAATACACATAATGTCCAGCGGAGACTTCACGCATTTTTACTTCTTCGTTATCAGCATACTGGTGTATGTTTATATCGTATGTCTTCCGGCGACGCGTGCGTTCAGATTCTGGATCTGGAAGCGGAATCGCTGATAGTAACGATTGAGTATAAGGATGCAGTGGATTGTTGTAAAGGTCTTCTGCAGGAGCTAATTCGACTAGCTTTCCGAAATACATAACTCCAATTCTGTCGCTGATGTATTTAACCATTGAAAGGTCATGTGCGATAAACAAGTATGTTAACCCTTTTTCACGTTGCAGTTTCTTCATCAGGTTTACTACTTGTGCCTGGATAGAAACATCTAGAGCGGAAATAGGTTCATCGGCAATAATAAATTCTGGCTGAACGGCAAGTGCACGGGCAATGCCGATTCGCTGCCTTTGTCCGCCTGAAAACTCATGCGGATAACGGTTGGCATGTTCTCTATTTAAGCCGACAGTTTCAAGCAAGCTATATACCATTTCCATTCTTTCTTGTTTACTTTTTGCGAGACCATGAATATCGATGCCCTCTGCAATAACATCAGAAACCTTCATCCTTGGATTCAAAGATGCGTATGGATCCTGGAAAATCATCTGCATGCTTCTGTTAAATTTCTTTAAGTCTTTCTTATTTTTCTTGCCGTGTACGTTTTCACCTTTGAAGATTACTTCTCCATCTGTTGCATCATACAGCCTGATAATTGTTCTGCCAGTTGTAGACTTACCACAACCGGATTCTCCAACCAAGCCAAGTGTCTCTCCTTTATAAATATCAAAAGAGACTCCATCTATTGCCTTTACTTCATTTGCTTGACCCATATTGAAGTATTGCTTCAAATTCTTTATTTCAAGAAGCTTTTCTTTATTTTCCATGAAGCCAGTCCTCCTCTTACAGTTATTTCACGCCCATGAATTTCCGCATTCTGCTCTTCACAGCTGCCGGTGGTTCTACTTTAGGAGCATCTGGATGCAACAGCCAAGTAGCAGCATAATGTGTGTCAGAAACCTTAAACATCGGAGGCTGTTCTTCTAAATCGATTTGCATTGCATATTCATTACGCGGAGCAAATGCATCACCCTTTGGTGGATGCAATAAGTTAGGCGGCGTACCTGGGATTGCATATAGCTCTTCTTCTTTTGCATCCAGGCTTGGCATTGAACTGATCAAACCCCAAGTGTAAGGATGTTGCGGATTGTAGAAAACTTCATCGACTGTGCCGACTTCTACAATTTTCCCACCGTACATAACTGCCACACGGTCAGCTACGTTAGCCACAACGCCAAGGTCGTGCGTGATAAAAATAATCGAAGTATCGATTTTATTCTGTAAATCCTTCATAAGTTCTAGAATTTGAGCTTGGATCGTTACATCAAGTGCTGTTGTAGGCTCATCGGCAATTAAAACCTTTGGATTACAAGCCAAAGCGATTGCAATTACAACCCTTTGTCTCATACCACCAGAGAATTGGTGTGGATATTGGTTAATCCTCAATTCAGGTTTTGGAATACCTACAAGCTTAAGCAATTGCAAAGCACGTTCTTTTGCACCAGATTTGCTCATGTTTTGATGCTTGATAAGCGGCTCCATGATTTGCTTGCCCACTTGCATGGTTGGGTTTAATGATGTCATCGGATCCTGGAAAATCATCGAAATATCTTTCCCACGTATCTTTTGCATTTGTCTGTCAGTAAGCTTAGTCAAGTCCTTGCCGTCAAATAGAATCTGGCCACTTTTTATTTCGGAGTTTCCTGGAGGCAATAATCTCATGATAGCTTTAGTTGTTACTGATTTTCCAGAACCCGACTCACCTACGATTGCCAGGGTCTCTCCCTTTTTTAGTTCAAAATTCACACCGCGAATCGCTTGAACCTCACCCGCAAATGTATGGAAGGAGATATTTAAATCTTTAACTTCTAAAATATTTTCCATAATTATTCACCTACCCTATTAATCGCGCATTTTTGGATCAAGCGCGTCACGTAATCCATCTGCCAGCATATTAAATGTAATCATGATGATACTGATGATAATAGCTGGAATGATCATTTCATGTGGATGTAATCTAAGGACTTTAAAGCCATCATCAATTAATGTACCAAGAGACGCTAGCGGATCTTGTAATCCAAGGCCAATAAAGCTCAAGAAAGCTTCAAAGAAAATGGCATTTGGAATTGTGAACATTGTGTTGATGATAATGACTCCGGCAAGGTTTGGAAGCAAGTGCTTTGAGATGATTTTCCCATCTGATTCTCCTAATGTTCTGGAAGCAAGCACAAATTCCTGTTCCTTTAATTTCAATACCTGAGCACGTACGACACGTGCCATTCCGACCCAGCCTGTAATGGTCAGGGCAACAGTAATGGATATAATACCTGGTTTCAGCACAAGAATCATCAAGATAACGATAATCATGGTCGGTATTCCTACCAAAACTTCAGTAATACGCTGCATGACATTGTCTAGTCGGCCTCCATAAAAGCCTGAAATCGCACCATAGGCAACTCCAATTAGCATATCGATTACCGCTGCTAATAAAGCGATATACAATGAAATTTGCGTTCCCTTCCATACACGTGTGAATAAGTCACGGCCTAGTGCGTCTGTACCAAACCAGTAATATTCTTTTACCTTTTTCATTTCATACATATTGATTTCTTTGCCAGCATTATTGACCTTAACACCGTCAAATGGAAGCCAGCTTATATTTTCAAGACCCTGGATTCGGGGAGGCAAATTGTTATGCCTTACGTTTTGGGTATCATATTCTTTCCCGCTAATCAGTGGACCAATAAATGCCATCGCTACAAGTAACAGCATGACAATCAAACTTGCTAAAGCAGCCTTATTTTTACGGACACGCATCCAAGCATCCTGCCAAAAGGTTAAGCTCGGCTTGTTAATCTCCTCGCTTTTAGACGAATCGATAACCGCCGGTCTAAAACGATCTGGTGAAATTTTCGCTTCAAAATCAGCCATTACTTATTACCTCCAGACAACCTGATGCGTGGATCGATGATTCCATATAAAATATCCACTACAAGGATGATGACTACAAATAATGCAGCAAATAAAATCGTTGTTCCCATAATAACAGGGTAATCATTTACTGTAATCGATTTTACGAATTGCTCCCCGAGTCCCGGGATTGCAAAGATTTTTTCTACAACGAGTGAACCAGTCATCATTGAAATAGCCAAAGGGCCAAGTACTGTTACAAGTGGTATCAAAGCATTCCTCATTGCATGCTTGAATGCAATCTCAAAGAAACTTGCACCTTTTGCTTTAGCAAGCATGATATAATCTGAGCTCATTACTTCAATCATTTCTGTTCTCATAAAACGTGCAGCGATCGCGATTGGGAACATAGACAACGCAATTGTCGGCAGAACTGTATATTCTGGGCCTTTCCAGAATAGTACAGGGAACCATCCCAGTTTTACACCAATGAAGTATTGCAATAAACCGGCAAATACGAAGTTAGGGATAGATTTTCCCAATACAGCCAAAAATGTGGAACTATAGTCCACCCAGCTATTTTGCCTGATTGCCGCAAAAATACCGAGTACTAGTCCTATTAGAGTACCTACCAGCATTGCTTGGAAGCCAAGCTGTGCGGAAGGCCCCAAACGCTTGAACATCAATTCCGTTACTGGTGTATTGTTAAATTGAAACGAAATGCCAAGGTCACCTTTCAGCAAGTTCCCGATATACTTGGCATATTGTACAGGTACCGGCTGATCTAAACCATACTTTGCTTTCATTATTTCCAGCTGTGCCGGCGGCAACTTTGCAGCACTCGCGAATGGCGTTCCTGGTATGATTTTCATTAAGAAAAAGGTCAAGGACGCAATAATGAAAAGGGTTAAAAACATATAAAAAAATCTTTTTAGTAAGTATTTTCCCATATGTGTACACCTCCTATATTATTTCAATTTTCCCTATTATTCGACAAATGCCGTACAGGGAAAAAGAGAGTATATCTAGATATACTCTCTTTCTATCCTCAGAATTATTACACTCTGAAATAAGAAACTGCTATAGTTACTATTCTTCGATTGTTACCCACTGGAATGAGTAGTCAGGACCATAGTTATAGATCGCAAGACCTTTAACATTTGGATTCAATAGGATGTTAGCAGCACGCTGGTAAACTGGAGCTAGACCGAAGTCTTCGCCAAGCATGATTCTTTCAGCTTCTTGCTGTGCTTCCCATTGAGCTTTTTCATCAGTTGCAAGTTTGCCTTGAGCATCCTTGATTAACTGATCGTATTTAGGGTTAGAGTAAGCCATTCTGTTGCTTCCGCCATCAGTGATCCATAGGTCAGTGAATGATAACGCGTTACCATAGTCAGGACCCCAGCCAGCGAATTGAAGATCATAATCCATTGCGTTGTCACGCTCTAGACGTACTGCGAAAGGAACACTTTCAAGCTTGATAGTCAAGCCAGGAAGGTTTGTTTCTAATTGGTTCTTGATGTAAGCATCAGATTTCTTAGCTGCTTCAGTGTCTCCACCAAGGTAGCGAAGTTCTAATTTATCAACGCCTAGTTCCTTAAGTCCAGCTTCCCAAGCTTTCTTAGCTTCATCAGCGTTGAAAGTTACGATGTCGCCGTTCTTTTCACGGAAATCTTCGCCGTTAAGAGATACGAAATCTTTTGGTACGAAATAGTTTGCAGCAACAGATCCGTTGTTCAGGATACTTGCAGCAAGGTCTTCTTTATTGAAGCCTTGAGCGATTGCCTTACGGATGTTTACGTTAGCAAGAGCTTTGTTCTTTTGGTTCATTTTGATCCAGAATACAGTTGGCTCCATCCAGCTAAGCATACGGTCGTCGCCTTCATATTGTGGAACGATATCAGAAGAAAGCAATCCAGTCATGTCTGTTTCGCCAGCTTCGAATGCGTTTACAGCAGAGTTAGAATCTTTAACTACGTTTACAGTGATTTTTTCAAGTTTAACTTGATCAGCGTTGTAATAGTTTTCGTTCTTTTCAAGTACCCACTCAGTAGCGTCAGTACCTTCCCACTTAGTCATCTTGAAAGGACCGTTGTAAAGTAAGTTTTCAGCATTGCTTGCGAAAGCTTCGCCTTTTTCTTCAACAAACTTCTGGTTTTGAGGATAGAATGTTGGGAAAGCGAATAAGTCAGCCCAGTATACTACTGGCTTATCAAGTGTTACTTCTAAAGTCTTGTCATCAAGAGCTTTAACTCCAAGTGTGTTAAGATCGTAAGGTTTCTTAGCAGCACCAAGTGCAGTGATTTCTGCAGCACCCTTGATTTTGCCACCCATCATGTATGGGCCGTATGGAGAAGCAGTCTTAGGATCGATTGCGCGCTGCCAAGCATACACGAAATCTTTAGCTGTTACAGGCTCTCCGTTTGACCATTTAGAGTCACGAAGTTTGAAAGTGTAAACAGTTTTGTCTTCGCTGATTGTTGGTTCGCCATCAGCAAGTGCAGGAACTGGCTTGTGGTCCTGTCCAAGACGGTATAGACCTTCACCTACGTTGTTTATGTATGTGAAGCTAGTAGAACCTTCTGCAAGTACAGTGTCCATTGTTGGGATTTCAGAAGAATCCAACATTCTTAGTTCTTGTGGTAGATCTGATTTTGCAGCTGGTGCTTTGTCGTCGTCTTTTGGCTCAGCATCTTTTCCAGCATCTTTTCCGCCGCTACAAGCAGTCAGGAATAAAGAGAATACTAGAGTCAGAACCAAAAGCAATGAAAATTTTGACTTTTTCAAAGTTATGCCCCCTCTTTTTTTGTTGTTTTCTGAAAACTTTTTACATTCCCTATTATACATAGATTGAAAAAAATGTTCAATATTTTTCCGCGAAAAATTTACAACATTGAAACAATAGTAATAAATTACCTGAAAAATATGTGTTATAATGGTGACTTATAAGCATTTGATCAACATTTTGCATACAAATTCCAATGTAATATTTGCGTTTTTTTAGATGAATCTTCCGGAAAATCACTTTTATAAAATAACAATTTAAGGGAGAATTAGTAAAATGAGTAAAGGTGTTGGGAAAATTTTATTAGGTTTTTTAGGCTCTCAAGTATTTGTTGTGGTTCTCTCATTTCTCTACTACAAAAATATTTCATTGCTCAACTATATAAATATTTCTTTTTATATTACATGTGTTCTGCTTTTTACCTCTTTGCTAGTTTTTACAGTAAATTCTGGATTCTTTGATGCAATATCCTTTTCATTCAGGACTGTGTTTGCCGGCAAGGAGAACGGAGAGAGGATCAAATCGATTCATGAAATGACACCCTTATCTGAAATGGTGAAGATCAATACTAATCCAATTCTGATCGTGGGGCTATTAGACTTTGTTTTAATGCTTGGGGCGCTTTCTATTTACTACCTGTAAAAAATTTCTTGGTGTCCCTTGCATCTTATTTCGTAATTGATTATAATTCTTGTTAATAAAATTGTATTTAAAGGCAATGACAAAGAATAGTACATTTGTTCAAGGTTTTCAGAGAGTTTGTGGTTGGTGCGAACAAACAGCCTGGCATTTGGAATGGACTTTCGAGCCCCTGCTTCGAACCAAAGTAGATTCAGGCGTATACCCTGCGTTAAAGGGAACCATGCTTTATCTGGCATGGGCTGAGTGACTCATTATTGAGTAATTAGGGTGGCAACACGGACCATTCGTCCCTACTTTATGTAGGGATGAATGGTCTTTTTTTATATACTTTTTTAAGTAACAGGAGGAATTTACATGCAAACCATTTTTTCCGGCATCCAGCCAAGCGGTACCATTACTCTTGGCAATTACATCGGTGCTATGAAGCAATTCACTGAATTGCAGGATGAGTACAACTGCTATTTCTGTATTGTTGACCAGCATGCGATTACTGTGCCGCAAGAGAAGCTTCAGCTTCGCAAAAATATCAAAAGCCTGGCTGCGTTATATATTGCCTCAGGCATCGACCCTGAAAAAGTTACACTTTTCATACAGTCAGAGGTTCCGGCGCATGCCCAGGCCGGTTGGATGATGCAATGTGTCGCTTATATCGGAGAGCTTGAAAGAATGACACAATTCAAAGACAAATCGACTGGAAAAGAAGCTGTTTCAGCTGGTTTATTAACATACCCTCCTTTAATGGCAGCGGATATCCTGCTTTATGGTACGGATCTTGTACCTGTGGGTGAGGATCAGAAACAGCACCTTGAATTAACAAGGGATTTGGCTGAGCGCTTCAACAAAAAATACAATGACATTTTTACAATCCCAGAAGTAAGGATTGCGAAGGTTGGAGCAAGGGTTATGTCATTGCAGGACCCATTGAAAAAAATGAGCAAATCAGATCCTAATAACAAAGCCTTCATCTCCATGCTGGATGATCCAAAACAGATCGAAAAGAAAATTAAAAGCGCAGTAACTGATTCTGAAGGAATCGTAAAATACGACAAAGAGAATAAACCAGGAATTTCAAATCTCCTTTCTATTTATTCAATCCTATCAGGAATGTCTGTTGCTGATATTGAAAAACAATATGAAGGAAAAGGTTACGGAGATTTTAAAGGCGATCTGGCAAAAGTTGTAGTCGATGTGATTGAGCCTATTCAGAAAAAGTACTATGAGCTGATCGACTCTCCTGAGTTGGATGAAATCCTCGACCGAGGTGCTGAAAAAGCAAACCGTGTTGCAAGCAAAATGCTTGGCAAAATGGAAAATGCAATGGGCCTTGGACGGAAAAGAAGATAATGTGACTAAATCGGGAGCTGACTTAGGTTGGCTTCTTTTTTATTTTGGCTAAAGAAGTTTTTTGATTTCTATTTTTTGTACTTGGTGGATTCATTAGCTGCATGATCTCCATTAAAAAAGGAGCTGATGATGATCAGCTCCTTAATTTACCTTTGGACCATGTTCCATTTCCCAAAGTTTTTCAAAAAACGCCTGGCCCTTTATTATGTTTTCGCAGAATTTTTCATGCTTTCCGGACCAGCCATATTTCGTTTCCTCAAATAGCTGCTCCCACACTTCCTCGAACGAACGCTGCTGGATTTCTTCATATAGCTCTGGTTTCCATTCAGTAAACCAGTAGCGCACTTCAGCCACGTTTTTAGATGAATTCAATTGATCCATAGCCATGAAAAGCAATTGTTTCAATTGCCTTTCTTTTCTTGTCAGCCCCTTCATGAGATCTGGAGAGGGAGACAAAATATGAAAGTCCTTCAAGGCGCTTTGATCATTGAACCCGTAATGGATTGTATCCTGATTCTCAATCATTTCATATACTAGCTGTTCCTGCCTTGGAATCAAACGGCTTTTACGGATAGGGATATTGTAGCCAATTGTATCTACCGCGAGGATACCTGTTCCATCAGAAACGACAAAACAGTAATCGAGCTGGGTGCGTTCATGATTTTTCCTCAAGTACGCCTTTCGGTATATGTCGTCCAGAAGCTGTTGAGGTAACTCTGATAAATCATTCTCAATATAATTAAATAGCAGATGGTCAATTTTCAGAAGAGGCACCTGGTCAAGAAGCTCAACCCCATCATCTTTACGCCATTCATGAAAATGGCAGACATTATAGCCGTTTTCTTCCCCTTCGAACCAATTTACCCAGACATCATGAAGATACAACATGATTATAACCCCTCACTTCAAGAAACTGTTTGTCCATCAGTATGGGCAGCACTAAGTAAAATTATTCCTTATTAGGAAGATCAATTTTCATCATTATGATGGGGCCAATATATACTCAACCAGATGATGGCTATCCCAACAGGCAGCAGATAGCACTCCACCCTCTTTGATATGTAGGACAGATACTCATCAAATCCATGTCCCGCTGTGATCATATTCAAATAGGCAATCGTGCTGATCCCACCAGACACCGCTATACCAAAACCAATGGTTAACAGGATTAGTCTATACATCATTACTAATGCCTATCTCATTATTATTGTTGTACATAGCCTTCACCCTTGCCTGTCCATTTTTACATTTATATGATTGGGGGCGGGTTGACAGTACTGTGGATCTTTAATTAATGGCCTGCTTAGAGCAATTCCGGAATATATTTTGGATTTCCGGAAAATAAGACTCATGGACTATCGAATTAAAAAAGGAAATTTTTCAACAATCCAGCCGTTAAAAAGGAATTCATCAGCAAACATAGAATTGTAGTGGTATATCGTACTAAGGAGTGAAGGAATTGTTCTATAAAGAAAGGAAAATACCACTTAAGTTTAGAGCAGAAGAGGCAATTATAAGACGGCTTGATAGTACACATCCAAAATTCTCGGCTATTCAGGAAAACCATAGGAAAATGTCTGCAGGTATTCGTGGCGAAAAGGAATTAGATTATCAATTAGGCTTTCTTCCTAATGAAAAATACATAATTTTAAATGATCTTAGACTCCAGCAAAATGGTCACTTTTTTCAAATTGATACCCTTCTCCTATCCCCAAAAGTTTCCTTCATTATTGATTCCAAAAACATTTTGGGAACTGTTTTGTTCGACTTTAACTTGGAACAATGTTTACGTATTTTTAATGACAAAGAGGTAGGAATACGCGATCCTATTACTCAGGTTCGTAAACACAAGCGACTTTTATCCCGATGGCTGATCGATAACAAGTTGGGTTCAATTCCTATAGAATACTTAGTTGTCATTGCACACTCCACAACAGTGATTAAAACACATGGAAACAGCACAGATAAAAATAGAAGATTACTACATTCTGATCAGCTTTATGAAAGGTTAATTGAGTTTGAGAAACGATATTCCAATGAAAACCTAACATTAAAAGAAATCAAAAAAATTGGCAAACAACTCCTAAAATCCCATACTTCCCTCCTTCCTAAAATCCTCTCAGTATATTCCATTGACCCTATTGACATAAAGCCAGGAGTTCAATGCCCTTCTTGTTTTGCAATACCAATGAATAGGCAGCATGGAAAATGGTTTTGCAAGAATTGCGGCTGCAAATCCAAGGATGCCCATATTTCAGCTTTAACAGATTATTCCCTTATATTTAGACAGACAATTACACTTTCACAGTTCCGAAATTTTCTTCTTATTCCTGAGTCTAAGGTTAAAATGGCATCTGATTTGTTAGTTTCCCTCAACCTCCCCCACCAGGGCACAAAAAAAGGAGAGTCTACGACCTCTCCCCTCTTATGAAAATATGAAGCTTAACTTATTAATCCGCATCCAATAATACCAAAATAAAAAATCTACCTTTGTATGGTAGATTTTTTAACGGCGTGATCTTGGATTCAACGCATCTTTCAATCCTTCACCAATGAAGTTGATGGAGAGGATTGTCAAAGTAATGGCAAGAGCCGGCGGGATCCAGATCCACGGTTTTCCTTGTAATACGTCTGGTTCATTTGCGAAGGAAAGCATATTTCCCCAGCTTGGTATTTCAGCAGGTACACCGAAACCAAGGTAACTTAATGCTGATTCCGATACAATCATTCCTGCAAAAAGGATTGTTGCCTGTACGATAATTGTTGAAAGGACGTTTGGCAATAGATGCTTGACGATAACCTTGAAAGGAGAGCAGCCAATTGAGATGGCAGCGAGAATATATTCATTCTCTTTCTCAGCTAAGATTTTGCTTCGCACAATCCTCGCAACTCCGCCCCAGCTTAGCAAGCTGATTACCATGATCAGTACAACAAGTCCGTTTAACTTACCATAGAAAATTGTTCCTAAAACGATAACGAATACTAGGAACGGGAAGTTAAGGACGAAGTCGGTAAATCTCATTAACATACTGTCAACAATACCGCCGAAGTACCCGGCGATCGAACCGATAACTGTTCCAAACATGATAACGAAAAAAGTACAGCTGATTCCGACTAGCAATGAAACCCTGCCACCATAAAGCAGTCTTGTAAATACATCGCGACCACTTTTGTCAGTCCCAAGCCAATGCTCTGCAGATGGCTTCAATGACATGGAGCCGATGTTAATTTTTGTGATATCTGTTGTTGTGATATATGGAGCCAGAAAGGAGACAATAGCAACCGTAATCAAAAAGAACAAGCTTGTCATTGCCAATTTATTTGAAACGAATTTTTTGCGAGCGATGGCCCATGGAGACAAGCCTTTTTCCGGCTTCAGGTTAATTTGTGTATTTTTTGCTGTTGAAATTTCCATAGCCATCCTCCTTAATCAAGCCTGATCCTTGGATCAACGATTCCATAAAGTATATCAGCAACTAAATTTCCAAAAAGAGTCAAGAATGAGAACATCATTGTTAAAGTCATCAGTACTGGATAATCTCTCTGTGATACTGAGTTAAGGAACAATTGTCCAATTCCTGGATACGTGAAAATTGTCTCTGTGATGATTGCTCCACCAACCAATGCCACGATATCGAATCCTAGGAAAGTAATAAGCGGTATAATCGAGTTTCGCAAAATATGCTGATTGTAAATCTTACTTTCAGGTGTTCCTTTTGCTCTAGCTGTTCTTACATAATCTTTGCGGCTGTTTTCTATAATGTCATTACGCAAAAATTGCGTATAGCTTGCAGTACCCAATAATCCTAATACAATCGCAGGCAAGAATACGTGATGAATCCTGCTGAACCAGTAAGCAGCTGTTCCTTCAGTAACCGATATATCAACCGATCCGTTTGATGGGAACCAGCCTAATGTGAATGAGAAGAAATAAATAGCGAACACACCTGCGACGAACGCCGGGAGTGCCAATCCTATATAGTTTGCGGAACTAATGGCATTATCGCCCAGTGTATAAGGCTTTCTGCCGGAATAGATACCCATCGCAAATGCAAGCATATAGGTTATGACGATACTTGTAAATCCTAGAAAAATAGTATTAGGCAAACGTTCACCAATGATTTCACTTGCAGGAATCTTATAACGCGTAGACTTTCCAAATTCACCCTGCATGAAATTCGTAATCCATGTTAAATATTGCTCGTGGATAGGGTCATTATATCCGAGCTTCTCGCGCATCTCTTCTATGTATGCCGGATCCGTATTGTTCGGATCAATTTCTCCACTGAGTGAATCCCCTGGCATAAGTTTCGCCAGGGAAAACACTACGATAGAGATAAGGAAAAGCATAGGGATCATGCCGAGGATGCGTCGTAAACTGTACTTAAGCATATGCATTCTCCTTAACTGAATAAGTGGTTCTTATTATTGCTTAATCCACCATTCGTGAGATGAATTCGAACCAGATACATCATATTTAACACCTTGTACACGCTTAGAAACTGCAATTACTTCTTCAAGTTCAGCGATTGGAAGTGCAGGCACTTCTTCGTTGAAGATTTTCTGCCAGTCAGTGTACAATTGCTTACGCTTTTCAGTGTCAGTACCAACTACATCGATATCTACAGCGTCTTGAAGAAGCTTTTCTGCATCTTCATTTACCCAACGAGGGTAGTTCCATACAGACTCAACGCCCCAAAGTGGTAGTGGATCTGGGTCAGCGCCAGTTCCCCAGCCGCCATAGAATACTTCTAGAGCCGGATCATCTTTTTCGATTTGATCATAGTAAAGGTTAACGTCAGTCATTTGAAGCTCAGATTTTAAGCCAACTTCTTCCCAGTATTGAGTCAAAGCTTTTGCTCGTGCTTCGAAAGTTGGGTTACCTGTAGCATAGTGAGAGAACTTAACAACGAATTTTTCGCCTTTTGGATCTTCACGGAAGCCGTCTCCGTCTTTATCAACGTAACCAGCTTTGTCTAAAAGTTCTTTTGCTTTTGCTGGGTCATAAGAATATTGGATAGGCATATCTTTGTTATCAGCAGCAATCCAGTGTGCACTTGGGATTGGGCGATCTAGTGGCTTTCCAAGTCCGCTGAAGAATGCTTTTACCCACTCTTCACGGTTGATAGCATAAAGCATAGCTTGACGAAGGTCTTTGCTAGCGTACTTATCAATATTCATTACGTTTTTCTTGCCATCGTATTTACCTAATTTGAAACCAACATAGTAGTAAGATAAGCCAGGGAATCTTACAACATCAACGTTATCTAAAGCTTCGATTTCAGGTAGTACTGTTGGGTGGAATGGAGTCATGTCAAGCGTTCCATTCTTAAGTTCACCAGTAGTTAAAGAGCTGTCGATAACTTTAACGATGATTTTCTCTAAGTGAGGCTTGCCTCTCCAGTAGTCTTCGTTTCTTGTAAGCTCTACTGATTCACCAGGGACAACTTTAGTTACTTTGAATGGACCAGTTCCTACAGGCTTAGTACGAACCTGCTCAGAAGCAGCCATGTCTTTAGGAGCGATTCCTTCAAATTCTTTTCTTGAAAGCGGGTAAGACCAAACGTTTTCAAGGTTGTTAACGCGTGCTTTGTCAAAAGTGATCTTCAAAGTGTAGTCATCTACTACTTCAAGACCAGAGATCTTGTCAGCTTTCTTCTCATTGAATTCTTTAACACCTACTATAGTGTTAACGTTAGACCAGCGCTGGTGCTCTCCACCAAGTGTAGCGATTGTTTCGATTGCGAATACCCAGTCATTAACTGTTAGTTCTTCGCCATTGTGCCATTTAACGCCTTTTTCAAATGTGAATGTGAAAGTTTTGTTATCTTCAGTAGTCCAGCTAGCGATGCCTGGTTCTGCTTTCAGATTTTCATCATAGTCGATTAGTGCATCGTCGAAGAATGCGATGATGTCATCGTCTCCGTCAGCATCATAGAAGTTCCAGTTTAATAGACCCTTGAATTCTGAATCCAAAGCATAAACTAGTGTACCGCCATCTTGTGGCTGGCCTTCTGCAGTAGTTCCTTTGTCATCGTCTTTTGGTTCAGTAGTTGTCTTTTCTTTGTCTCCACCGCTGCACGCAGCTAGGAATGTTGATAAAACCAGTACAAGCATGGCAAGCCATAGCAAAGGTTTCTTCATGGTTTTCCCCCCGATTTTTTGTTTTTTATTTTTTAAAAAATTATTGCCCTAGTAAAGGTGGCAAGCAACCTGATGTCCTGGCTTCACCTCCTTTAAAGCTGGCTTTACTTGAGAACACTCTGCCATTGCTGCTGGGCAGCGCGGATGAAATGGGCATCCAGTAGGAGGGTTCATTGGACTTGGAACATCTCCTTCAAGAACGATCCTTTCCTTTTTCCGGCGCGGATCCGGCATTGGAATGGCTGAGATCAAAGCCTGGGTATATGGGTGGAGCGGTTCAGCATACATGCTGTTGCGATCAGCAATTTCAACCATATTGCCGAGGTACATTACACCGATCCGGTCACTCATATGCTTAACGACACTTAGGTCATGAGCGATGAATAAAAAGGTTAAATCAAATTCCTTTTGAAGCTTCTTCAATAGATTAAGAACCTGCGACTGTACTGATACGTCCAGTGCGGATACCGGCTCATCAGCTATGATCAGCTTTGGCCTCAGGGCAAGTGCACGGGCGATGCCGATCCTTTGCCTTTGGCCTCCAGAAAATTCATGAGCATATTTATAATAGGCATCCTCCGGAAGTCCAACCTTTGTCAGTAAATCCATTACTTCATCTTTTAAATCCTTCGTGCTAACATTTTTAAAGTTCTTGATTGGTTCAGCGACGATATCGCCGACCATTTGCATTGGATTCAATGAAGCGTATGGATCCTGGAACACCATTTGGATATCCTGGCGGATGGATTGCAGCGACTTTCCTCTTAATTTCGTGATGTCCTTGCCATCAAACAAGATTTCACCATCTGTTGCGTTCAACAGGCGGATGATTGTTCTGCCGGTTGTTGATTTGCCGCAGCCTGATTCACCTACAAGTCCTAATGTTTCACCTTTTTTTATTTCGAATGAAACATCATCTACGGCTTTTACATTCCCAATTGTGCGTTTGAAGAAGCCGCCTTTTACAGGATAGTAGGTTTTCAGATTCTTGATTTCCAGCAAAGTCTCTTTATCTACTAAAGTCGTATTGCTCATTATGCCTTAACTCCTTCTCTTGGCATACTTGCTTCATATAGAATGCACGCCACGTCATGTCCCGTTTCGACCTCTCCGAGCAGCGGTGTAATGCTTGTACATTCCTGCATTGCTTTCGGACAGCGGTTCGCGAATCTGCAACCGGTTGCCGGCATGTTTTTAAGTGATGGGACAATCCCCTTGATTGAGCTTAATTCTTCTTTATCTTCATCCATTTTAGGGATGGCACCCATCATCAACTCGGTATAAGGATGCTTAGGGTTATAGAAAAGTGTTTCAACATCTGCACGCTCAACGATTCTGCCAGCATACATAACAATTACTTCATCGCACATCTCAGCTACGACACCAAGGTCATGAGTGATAAGGATGACTGACATATCATTAACTTCCTGGATGCTCTTTAGCAAGTCAAGAATCTGGGCTTGTACCGTTACGTCCAACGCTGTGGTAGGCTCGTCCGCAATCAGGAGCTTTGGCTGGTTGGCGATTGCCATTGCGATCATTACCCTCTGCCTCATACCGCCTGATAGCTGGTGCGGATATTCATCCACGATTTTCTCGGGGCGTGAAATCCCAACGCTCTTCAAAAGGGCGATGCTCTTTTGCCTTGCCTCAGCTTTCGTAATTTTTGTGTGATTGAAAAGGACCTCTTGAAGCTGGAAACCAATCGTGAATACCGGATTCATGGATGTCATCGGTTCTTGAAAAATCATTGAGATATCCTTGCCGCGGATTTTGTTCATTTCCTTTTCGGACATCTGTTCTAAATGAGTTCCTTCAAAAAGGATTTCACCAGATCTGATTTTACCGACACCTACAGGCAGCAGCTGCATAACCGAAAGACTCATTACAGATTTTCCGCATCCAGATTCGCCAACAATCCCGACAATCTGCCGTGGTTTGACATTAAAAGAAACCTTATCAACAGCATTGTAGTATTGACCGTCAATCGAAAAGGCTGTTTCCAGGTTTTTCACCTCTAGTAAAGGTGTTTCTTTATGTATTGAATAATTGCTCATTTGGGACACCTTCTCACATTTTTAAATAATAAAATATTCTGCAAATTCAATATATTTTAATAAAATGTTATTACAGATTTATTACAATTGCAATACTTTTTTTTCAATTGGGAAATTTATTATTATTCAAAAATAATAAAAAACCCCGGTTTAATGGGGTTTTTAACGATTCTAAAAAATGTTAAAAACTTAGCAACTTTGTAAATTTATCGGAAGGAATTTTGAATGAAGCTTTTTCAGTAAAGTTTTTACGATGCTTGTATTGTTTTACGATTTCATACCCCATTGCATATCCTAAAAGCCTTGGCCTGCTTCCCATTCCAAATAAAATCTGGTCGTGCAGTTTGTCTTTTCTTGTAATAAATAGTTTTTCTGAAAGATCTTTTTTCCAAAATTCCGCTAGTTCTTCTGTCGAATATCGCCGACTCCAATCTCCGGTATATTCTTCGCCGCAATTTTCTGCAACCGCATGCTCTGCGAGGCCCTCGAGAATGATTGAGTCAAGCAGAGTGTACTCAGATGGATCCTTTATCAAACCGTTCATCCGGCATACATGGTGGTATTCATGGACAAATAAAGCTTCGATTTCCTTTGGGTCTTCAATGGGGGTTAAAAATAAAAACAGCTTATCTTTAAAGGAGACGCCAGATTTCCCCTTCCCTTCCTTCATTAATCTTCCGTTTGAAGCGTCCATCGGAAAAATAAATATCGGTATATCTGGTCCTTTCCATTTACTTTTATACTTCAAGAAGATTTTCTCTATGTTCTCCCATATCTTTCGTGACTTCATCTCTTCGTAAGTTTTCCTGCTCTTTTGATTCGGCTTGTACATACCAAAATCCAGTAAATAGCGGTAAATTCTTTGCGGGTTCACTTCACCTGGAAAATGATCCGTTAAACGTTCACATATCTTTTTTGGATTGTCAAAGTTCATTTCAAGCCATTGATCCGTCCTGATTATCCCATTTCTTACCCTCCAATGACTTTTTATAGTAAGTTTATGAAATATGCTCGCAAACGTTCAAAAATTCTTACCCAAAAAATTTCCCAACCTGCTTCTGCTTTTAATGACATTAGCTCTGTTAACATTAACTGTTGATTTCCGCTCGAGGCACTCGCTTTCCGCAGCAATAAGAAAAAGCCAGGGGACTCCTGGCTTCTACTCATTAATTTTTGGGTCAAGTGCGTCCCTGAGTCCATCTCCAACAAAGTTGAAACAAATAACAGTCAAAAGTATCATCAGCCCTGGACCAAGTGGATACCACCAAGACTTTAATAGAATGGTAAAATTCTGCGCATCCTGCAGCATATTGCCCCAGCTCGCGTGTGGAGGCTGTATTCCTAAACCTAAATAGCTGAGTCCAGATTCAGCCAGAATGACATATCCGACAGCAAGGGTAGCTGAAACAATGATTGGTCCCATCGCATTCGGAAGAATATGGGAGAATATTATCGTATGAGTTTTCGTCCCGATGGTTTTTGAAGCAAGGACGAATTCTCTTGACCTAAGTGAGAGAAATTCACCCCTTACAAGCCGGGCAGTTGTTGTCCAGCCAAGCAGGGCGAAAATCAGGATCAATTTATCGACGCCTGGCTTGAAAATGGTTACTAGAGTGATCAACAGAAAAATCGATGGAATGGATAGGATTACATCAACAAATCTCATGATCATCGCGTCAACAATTCCACCCACGTAGCCGGCAACTGCACCAAGGAAGGTTCCTATTGTAATCGAACCGAGCACAGAGGCAAAACCGACGAGCAAGGAAACTCTTGCTCCATATAACAGCCTTGAGAAAGTATCCCTTCCGAAACGATCTGTCCCAAGCCAATGCTCACTGCTTGGCGGTTGTAATTTTTCAAGCAGGTTTTGTTTGGAAGGTGAATATGGGGCAATGGCCGGAGCCAGAATGGCTGCTGTGATAATGATAATCAGAAACACCGCACCCATAACAGCGAGTTTATTTTTGAAAAACTTTCTGGTGATAATCCCGAGCATAGTGTCCCGTTGGTTCTTGATACCATGCAATTCAAGATTTCCAGAGGTATTTCCAGCTAAGTTTCTTTGTGCCATGTGTACCTCCCCTTAGTACTCAATCCTAGGATCAAAAATTGCGTATAAAATATCAGCGACCAGATTGCCTATTACAACAAAAACAGCCGAGATCACCGTTAGACCCATAATGACTGGATAGTCCCGCTGAAATGCTGAATCAACGAACAACAATCCGATGCCAGGCCAAGTGAAGATTTTTTCCACAATTACTGCTCCGCCGATGAAAGATGGAATCATCAGCCCAAAGATTGTGATGACTGGTATAAGTCCATTGCGCAGGCCATGTTTATAGATAACCTTTTTTTCCTTAAAACCCTTTGCTCTGGCTGTCCTGATATAATCCTGATTGATTACCTCAAGCATGCTTGAACGTGTATACCGTGTCAGTCCTGCCATATCAGCGGCTGCAAGAACAAATGCCGGCATTATCAAATGATGGAGCCGATCCCAGAGACTAAAAGGAGCATTCAAGGTCGCTACCCCTCCCGTCGGAAACCAATTCATCTGGACGGCAAAGACCATGATTAAAATCAAGCCAAGGAAGAAGTTTGGCGTCGCTACTCCCAGGAAGGACGTCACCGTAACTGTATAATCAAGCTTTGAATATGGCCTAGTTGCAGAAATGACACCGAACGGAATGGAGATCAACAATGCCAGGATGGTAGATACGACCATCAATAAAATGGTATTTGGCATTCTGTTCATAATCATTTCTATTACCGGGACGCCTTTGCGGATAAGGGATGTCCCAAAGTCGCCCTGCAGCATAGCCCCTAGCCACTTAAAATACTGAATATGGATAGGATCATTCAGTCCGTACCTCTCCATGAATTTAGCCTTGTCTGCCGGGCTGATCGTCGGGTCCATCAACAAGCTGGAAGGATCACCTGGCGCCAATTTCATGATGGCAAAGGAGACAATCGTTATCCCTAACAGCAATGGAATGGCCATCAATATTCGGCGAATGATATAAGATAGCATGGAAATTCTCCTTTTTTATCAGGCTATTTTCTTTCATATTATTAGGCTTCATTTTCTTTAAAAGGCCCTCTGCAAGAACTCTTTTAAAGTTGATAAATTATCTGGAAATTGCGCAAAGCGCCTAATTAGTAATGTATGTTAATGACTGGAGATAGTCTTATTTTCAATAAGGAAGAAAGGGAAGATCATTCCTTCCCTTTCTAAACAAAGGTTGTGTGCCGCTTTACCTTATTTTTTTAGCCACCATTTGTAAATCTCATAAAAATCGTCTCTCGCATTAAATACATAGCCTTCGAGATTCGCAGGCATTACACGGTGCACGTTTGGATAGTACAGGAATGAATATGGCTGGTCTTCTGCGATAATCTTGTAGATATCTGCATATGCCTTCTTATATTCTTCTTGATCCATGATTTGTTTAGCTTCTTCCATCAGCTTATCTGCCTCAGGATTAGAGTACCAGACAAAGTTCAGGCCTTCTGCCTGCTGGCTTGTATGGAAAATATCGTACTGGTCAGGGAAAGTAGATAAAGCCCATCCAAGCACAAGAGCGTCATAGTTCCAGTTAGGTGCTGAAATCTGCTCAATGAATGCGCTCCATTCAACGATTTCAGGTTTCGCTTCAATTCCTACCTCTTTAAGCTGTTCCTGAAGAACAACAACGATGTCTTCACGGACTTTATTGCCCTGGTTTGTTTTAACAGTGAAGGAGAATTTCTTACCATCTTTATCAAGGATTCCGTCTCCGTCAGTGTCTTTCCAGCCTGCTTCTGCCAGTAATGACTTAGCTTTTTCAATATCATATTCAAATTTTGGGACGTCATCATTATAGGCCCATGAAAGCGGACTTTCCGGAACGTGTGCAACTTGGCCATCACCGTTCATTACAGACGAAACAATTGCTTCCCTATCAATTGCGTGAGTGATTGCCTGACGGACTTTCTTGTCTTTAAACAATTCATTCTTCTCGTTATATCCAAGATATGTGTAGGAAAGCCCTAATCCAGACTCTACTTTCACACCTGGGAATGATTTTACCGTCTCGATATCTGTTCCAGGGACACCAGCAGCAAATTGGATATCGCCAGCTTGAATCTGTGCGATCATTGCATCCATGTCAGGAACGATTTTGTATGTTAATGTGTCAAGGTTTGGACGACCCTTAAAATAATCATCGAAGGCTTCAACCTTTACATACTCACCATCTTTCCATTCAACAAACTTGAATGGGCCTGTTCCGATCGGGCTCTTTGTATTGAATTCATGCTCGCCTAATTTAGCAACCGGTACATCCTTTAGGATATGTTCAGGCAGGATGTAATAGCTTAATGAAACTGGATAAAATGAAGCATCCTTCTTGCTAAGCTTGAACTCTACAGTGTAATCATCAATTTTCGTTACCTTATCCAATGCTTCAAATGCTGATCCGCGTTCCCCATTATAATCAGGGTTTTTTGGGATACTGAACGTGAACACTACATCGTCAGCAGTGAATTCTTCACCATCATGCCATTTAATGCCCTTCTTCAATTTTGCAGTATAAGTAAGTCCGTCATCTGATGCCTGGATATCTTCCGCCATGCTCAGCGTCGGGTTAAATTCAGTATCAGAAGATACTAAGCTGTCGTAGATAAATCCTTCAATGTCCGAGCTTGATGTATCAGTTGAGTATAATGGGTTAAAAAGTGTAGGAGCACCAGTTGAACCAATGATTAAATCCCCGCCCTTTTGCGGACCTTCAGCTACCTCTTCATCTTTGGTTCCATCCTTGCCATCGTTACCCTGCGAATCATCGGCTGGCTTGTCGCCATTATTGCAGGCTGTCAGAAATATAGAGAGAATCAGGGTCAAGCATATTAACCACCACGACGCTTTTCTTAATTTCACATTATTTCCCCCTTAAATAAAATTGATTTTTGTATTTTTGATGAACAGAACGGTGCACGTATCTCCTCCTTTCAAGTCATGCTGCCGTTTGTTATTCATATAGGTGGCAGGCAACAAAATGATTTGCTTTGACTTCATGGAAGTCAGGATTCATTTGCTTGCAAAGGTCAAATGCGGCAGGACACCTTGTATGGAAGACACACCCTTTGGGTGGATTTGCCGGGCTTGGAAGCTCACCTTTTAGAAGGATCCGTTCCCGCTTTTGTGCTCCTTTTTTCTTTGGTACAGGTACAGCAGATAGGAGTGCCTGCGTATAAGGATGCAGCGGCTCAGCATATAGCTCTTTTTTTGTTGCCAGTTCCATCATTTTTCCAAGATACATAACTCCGACTCTGTCGCTTATATGTCTCACTACACTCAAATCGTGCGAGATAAAAATGTAGGTTAATCCAAATTCCTCCTGAAGGTCTTCCATTAGGTTGATAATCTGGGCTTGTATCGAAACATCCAGTGCGGATACTGCTTCATCAGCTATGATCATATCGGGATTCAGTGCAAGCGCCCTTGCAATTCCAATTCTTTGGCGCTGTCCTCCTGAGAATTCATGTGGATAACGGTTAATAAACGAAGCATTCAGACCAACCTTCTCTAATAGTGCCTCTACCTTTTCATCTCGTTCCTTGCTTTTGAATTGATGATGAGTATCCAGCGGTTCTCGAATGATTGATCTCAATGTTTTTCTAGGATTGAGGGAGGCAAAGGGATCCTGAAAGATCATCTGGATATTTTTGCGGACATCTTTACGCAGCTCCGATTCAGAGAGAGTAGAGATATCCTTCCCTTTAAAAAAGATTTTGCCTTCGGTAGGTTCATAGAGTCTGATAATTGTCCTTCCAACAGTAGATTTTCCACATCCTGATTCGCCAACTATGCCTAGGGTTTCACCCTTGTTCACCCTCAAATTTATTCCATCAACTGCCTTAATATGACCAACAGTCTTTTGCAGCAGTCCGGATTTAATTGGAAAGTGCTTCTTGACATTAATCAATTCAAGTAAAGTTTCAGAGGTTTTTAGTTGCGGTGTAACTATCATAGGCTCATTTGTGGTGACCATCAGTTCACCTCCTTGGCATCATGTAGAAAGCATCTAACTGAGCGATTTCCATTTTTAATCTCAAGCTGCGGCATTTCAGCATAACATCGATTAAAGGCATGGGGGCATCTTGGTGCAAAACGGCATCCTGGCGGGAGTTTTTCTGGTGACGGAACATTGCCCTCAATTGAGATCAGCCTGGCATGATCTTCATCTATTGAGGGAATCGAGCCCATCAGGCCAACTGTATACGGATGAAGAGGTTCTTCAAATAACTCTTCGACCAGTGCTTCCTCTACCACTTGCCCTGCATACAGAACGATCACTCGATCCGCTACCTCTGACACCACACCCAAATCATGGGTAATAATCAGGATCGAGGTATCAAATTTTTTACTGAGGTCCTTCATTAGTTCCAAAATTTGAGCCTGGATGGTAACATCCAATGCAGTTGTTGGCTCGTCCGCAATCAGGAGCTTTGGGTTGCAGCTCATTGCCATTGCAATCATTACTCGCTGCCGCATGCCGCCTGATAAACGATGTGGGTAGTCATTCACAATCTCATTCGCGCGGGAGAAACCGACCATTTCTAGCATCTCGATTGCCTTTTTCTTCGCCATGGACTTATTCATATTTTGGTGGTAAGTCAGTACTTCTGTAATCTGCTCGCCAATGGTAAGGACTGGATTAAGGGAGGTCATGGGCTCCTGGAATATCATTGAGATATCATTCCCGCGGATTTTGCACATTTCATCCTCACTCAACTTAGTAAGATCTTTACCTTCAAAATTGATCTGCCCGTCCACGATTTCCCCGGGCGGGTTTGGAATCAGGCGCATGATCGATAGTGAGGTAATGCTCTTTCCCGAGCCAGACTCTCCTACCAAAGCTACCGTTTCACCTTTATTTATGACTAAATCAACTCCGTCGACTGCAGGAATGACTGTTTTATTTCTTTTAAAATAGGTTTTTAGATTCTTTAGTTCCAATAACGCTGCCACTTTTCTTGTCCACCGCCCTATCTCACTTAAATTGATATAAATTAGTGATTTAAACAAAGTTAAAGATTCTAATAATTATTAATTATTAAATAATGTTACGTTTTATTACTCTTTCATTACTTTTTTGATAGGAAATTTATAAATAGCGGCACTTGTGCTCTAGATTTTATAGGCTTTTAGGTACAGGTTTTGGGTGGAGGCATTTTGCAGGAAGAAATTTGGTTGAGGAAACTAGAAGTGCTAATGAAACTTAACCCCCTCGCATAAAGGGAGCATCCTGGTTTGGGAGTCAACAGATTTTTACTAGCAAATAATCATGAGCAAACTTCCGACAACCAATCAACTCACTTTTTACACACGAATGAGTGTTGACTATAAAAAGGACATATTAAATTGATCCATTAATAAGGTTCCTTGGTTACCTAAAAAAACAAGATGTGGAAAAAGTGGTCACCAATGAAGCCTCCATCTCTTCTCTGAACACAATAAAAAGACTGTAGACAAACTCGATTTTCATCGAGTTCATCTACAGTCTGAGACGGGGATCACCCCGCCTTTTTATGCGTTATATTTACGAAATGCTATAGTTGCGTTATGGCCGCCAAATCCTAAAGAGTTGCTGATTGCAGCGTCAATTTGCTGTCTGCGTGCTTCATTCGGCACATAATCCAGGTCACATTCTGAATCTGGAGTTTCAAGGTTGATTGTTGGCGGCAGGATTCCTTCCTTTAAAGCAAGGACAGTGAAAATAGCCTCAATTCCTCCTGCTGCTCCGAGCAAGTGACCAGTCATTGATTTAGTTGAACTAACAGCAAGGTTATAAGCATGCTCGCCAAAGACTGCTTTAATAGCCATCGTTTCGAATTTATCATTATATTCCGTGCTCGTTCCATGGGCATTGATATAGCCAACTTCTTCTGGTGCTAGTCCGGCATCGTCAAGCGCCATTTTCATCGCACGCGCTCCGCCTTCACCTTCAGGAGCTGGTGCGGTAATATGATAAGCATCTCCTGTTGCTCCATAGCCAACGATTTCAGCGTAAATTTTTGCGCCGCGGGCAAGTGCGTGTTCCAGCTCTTCAAGAACAACAATACCTGCTCCTTCACCCATTACAAAACCATCACGGTTTTTATCGAATGGTCTGCTTGCCTTTTGCGGATCATGGTTAGTTGACAGTGCAGTGTTCGCACAGAAGCCAGCAAATGACATTTTGGTGATTGGTGCTTCTGCTCCTCCTGATACCATCACGTCAGCATCGCCGCGCTGGATTACCTTGAAGGCATCACCAATTGAGTTTGTTCCAGTTGCACACGCTGTTACCGTACAAGAGTTAAAGCCTCTAGCACCAAGTGTGATGGATACTTGTCCTGTTGCCATATCAGGAATCATCATAGGCACGAAGAATGGGCTGACCCTGCGGTAACCCCTGTTCATGAAGGTTTCATGCTGCTGCTCAAATGTTTCCATTCCGCCTATCCCAGAACCGATCCAAACCCCGACTCTAGGTGCGTTTTCATCATTGATTTCAAGACCTGAATCTTTTACTGCCATCAAGGATGCTGCAACCGCATAATGTGTGAAGCGGTCCATTTTCCTGGCATCTTTTTTATCAATGAAATTTTCCACATTGAATTCTTTTACTTCTGCAGCTACCTTAGCAGGAAAGTCATCTGCATTCAGTCTAGTAACAGGGCCGATTCCTGAGACCCCTCCAATAATATTATTCCAAGTAGTTTCTGCATCATTTCCAAGCGGAGTGACTGCCCCGATACCAGTAACTACAACTCTGCGTTTCTCCATCTTCATTACATCTCCTTTAACTAGGCTCTGTCGTTGTTTAGAGCTCGAATTTGGCCTGGCGTTTCTGGCCTAATAATGAATAATTTATCCGAATAGCCTTTACTTCCGTATTATTGGCCCCAGCGCATGGCGATTGCTCCCCATGTAAGACCTCCGCCAAAACCTACCATGACAACTAAATCCCCATCCTTTATTTTTCCCGCTTCAAGTTCTTCCGCAAGGGATATAGGGATGGAAGCTGCTGATGTATTTCCATATTTCTGGACGGTTTTTGACATTTTTTCAACCGGCAATTCAAGTCTTTGGCGGGCTGCTTCCATTATTCTGATATTCGCCTGATGAGGAATAAGGAAGTCGACATCCTCTTTAGAAAGTCCTGCTTTATCAAGAACATTGATGCTGCTTTCTCCCATTTGTCGAACGGCGAATTTAAATACTTCTCTGCCATTCATGACGATATAATCTTCCTGATAAAGATATTTGCCACCTGAACCATCAGACCCAAGCTCAAAGGAAAGAACCCCTTTGCCTTCTCCTACAGGGCCCATTACTATAGCGCCTGCTCCATCACCAAATAGAACAGCGGTATTCCGGTCCTGCCAGTCGGTGATTTTAGAAAGTTTTTCCACACCTACTATTAAAACATATTTATAAGTACCTGCTTCAATAAATTGTTTCCCTGTGACCATCCCATACATGAAACCCGCGCATGCAGCACTTAAATCCATTGCCGCTGCTTTCTTGGCTCCCAGTTGATCCTGGAGCATACAAGAAACGGTTGGGAATGGCTGGTCAGGAGTGACTGTAGCTACCAGGATCAAATCAATTTCCTCTGCTGAAATTCCTGCTTTGTCAATTGCTTCTTTAGCAGCACGATAAGCCATATCGGATGTATCCATATCATCCCCGGCAATTCTTCTTGCTTCAATCCCCGTTCTTGAACGGATCCACTCATCCGAAGTATCCATTCTTTTTTCTAGATCAAGGTTTGTCACAATATTTTCCGGCAAGTACCGTCCAACCCCTATTATCCCTGCATTCATGGATCCATCTCCTTTTTATCCTGAATTATGTCTATTATCTATATAGTATTATTATCAATTATTATGACTTGGTACTAATTTTATCAGAAAAGACTCTAATCCTGCAACTGTAAATTAAGAAATCCACATATGACCTAGTCCATGTAACCATATACTTCATAAACTAACATTGAGTATTAAATAGAAAGGGGCGAATACAATGGGGGATGAACGAACCCGGGATGCCTTCGATTTTATGCTAGGAGGAAATGGCAAGAATCTGCGAGATCAATCGATTCATGAGGAGAGTGAATCAGATAATGATTTCCGCCATTTCATGTTTGGGAATTCAACTGGGGAAGAAACGAAAGCCGATGATAGCAAATCGACTGGAAGCGGCCTCCTCAGCCAGATTGATTTAGGTGAAGTTCTATATCATGTCGACACACTGATTACGTCTGCAAAAGAATTGAAGCCTCTTTTTGGTAAAGTACGTCCTTTTTTCGATCACCTGATAGACAAAAATAAAAGCTGAGGCAATTGGCCTCAGCTATTTTCCGTAAAAATTATTCTTTTGCTGCATCTGCTTTCCCAAGCTCATATGCTTCATTCATCACTTTGGTGAACAGTGTGAAAAATGGCTGCAGGTTGTCCATCGTCAGCTCAATACCAGCTGCTTCAAGTTGTTGTTGTGCTTCAGGAAGATACTTCATAGCAATTTGCATGAATTCCATTGTTTTGTCGTTATTTTGCATGATTACTGTCTCCTCTAGTCAAAATTATTGGTTAGGTAATTTGCCGGTTTCTTTATACTCATTGATCATGCTACTCAATTTCTTGTGGTAGGCAGGATCAACGTTCGGGCTGAACTTTCCAAGTGTGATGACTCCATCCTGAAAGTCGAAGGTTAGATTGCCGGATTTGAGTTCTCCCTTATTGAACTTCTGTGCCGTCAATTCATATAAATCATCTACATGCTGGACCGTGCTCGTCAAAACGGTTGACTCTCCAAAATCGGACTGGTCAGATATGTATCCTATTACATATAATCCCTTTTCCTTTACTTTTTCAATCACCGGTACATTAAAGCCATCTCCAGCTGGATAAATGACATCAGCACCATTGGCCAATACATCGTCCAGGACATCTAGCGCTTTTCTTTGGTCATCCCAATGCCCAACAAAACGGATATCAACTTTCATATTCTGTTTTTCAAAAATCGCCCCATCATAAAAGCCTTCCACTTCAGGCTGCCATTCATACGCGGCTACAATGCCCACTTTTCCTGTTTCAGACATATGACTTGCAACCATTCCGCCAAAAAAGCCCATTGCATATGCGTCAAAATTAAGACTGGTCGTATTTTCATTCCTGGCGTCGCCATTGAAGCTGATGAAATGGATTTCAGGATATTTCCCAGAAATTTTATTAAAATAGGCAGCGAATTCATTCCCATGCCCATAGATGAGATTGACACCTTGTCTGTCAAACTCCTTAACAGCCTCTTCGACAAGGTCTGGAGAATTCATGCCTTCTTTGAAGAAAACATCCACCCCCAGGCTGGATTGGATTTGCAGCAGCCCTCTGTATCCCTTCGTTCCCCACACCTGATCATTAATAGTTTCAGGCACTAACAGGCCAACCTTCTCAACCTTCCCTGTTGCCAGAGGTTGTCCGCATCCTCCCAACAAAAGCAGGCTTAACAATATGAGCCCGAAACGTTTCAGCATCCGATGCATCTCCTTTTTGCGGCACAGTGTAAACCTTTAAAAATACAGCGCCAGCCAAATTAAAATGGAACCGATAAAAGAATCTTTTACCATTTTACTCCGAGGAGTATAGCTTTGAAAAGTGATTTATGAAATTCACTTATCCCTTGCTTTCCCTGATCCGGTAATATTGTTCCTTCTGCTTTAATAATCCCATGCTGATATTCTCATTCTTTTTTAATATCTTTATTTTGATAAAGTCTTTGATTTCGGGAGTTCTCTCAGGTTTTCTCAGTATAGACTCTGTTTGCTTTCCAAGCAGTTCATCAGTACAACTGCGCCAAAGATTTATTTTTCCGCTTGCGAAAAAATATTTGCCTTCCTTTCCCGACTCGGCTAACCCCATAATAGTCTCAACAGCATCGTCAATATATAGTGCGTCATGTATCCATTCCCACTCCGCTATTACTGGAAGACTGCTTTCTCCTTCTAAATAATTGAGGGATTGGTGAAAAAAGTATTCTTCAGGCTGCCATGGTCCATATATTGTCGGCAAGTAAATTTCGAGAACTGAAAGATTCTTTTTTTCAATAAATCTTAGCAAATCCACCTGGGAATCTGTTAACTTTTCATGTTTCAGTGCTAAGCGGGCAGGCAGGATAAGAATAAGAGTCTGACTTGAACGGTCCATATTTTCAAGTTTTTTTATAATCCCCTTCGTGAATTGTTCTATCGCCCCATCCTTATTGAAGTGCTCATATAATGAAATGATCATATGTTCATTTGTCCCTGTAGTTTGCCATTCTTTAAAACTAATTTCTGAAAAGTTGGCATTCCTGCCTATTTCCATTCTCTTTTCTTCGGTAAAATAATCATCATGTTTGCTTGCAATATGGACTCCTACTATTTCCACTCCATCATTGAGCATATATTTGCACAGGCTATAGCCGATAAAATCATACACACCAAGAATTGCTGCCTTATCCATTTCGATTCCTCCTTGCAAATACTCTCTTGTATCCTATGAATCTTATTTGAAAAATATTTGCAGGGAATTAGAGGACTTGCTCTTGTTTTGTGAAAAATTGGACTGTCTGGCTGCCAACCTGAAGCTTTTTCTCTGGAAGCAAATAGCTAATGGACACTGGAAGCTTTTCTGCCTCCCATTTATTTGATAAATCCTTGAGAATTTTTGATTGCTTATAAGCTCTGTTTCCAGATAATACATGGATGATTTTCACTGGCACACCGGGCTGCTTTGACACCTCTTCTTCGGATTTCAACTTCTCCATTAGTTGAAAAATGTCCATTTCGTATGCTTTTTCCAATTCAGCAATTAACTTTTTATAAAAAAACTTATTCTCTTTCTCCTGTTCCAAATGAACATTTAAAGACAATACTGGATTTATCAAAACTAGTGACCTGATCTTCATATCAGACTGAGAGAACAGTTTCAAAGCAACAAGTGCGCCCATTCCCTCCGCCACAACATGGAAAGAGCTATTGAGAATCTCATTACGAACGATATGGCAGCAAAGTCTCATTGCCAGATCGACAGCTTTCTCGCTGCCCCAGTGCCTGCCATATAAATTCGAATAAAATACGGTATATCCTTCTTTTTTCCAAATGTTCAACAGTGAACGTTTGCCTTCATTCTGCGTCCAGAAGCTGCCTTTATTGTTCACAAAATGCCTTTCATCTCCGACTACTAGGATACCGAAACCGTTTGGTCTTTCAGGATAATGAATCATGCTCCACTCGGTATCCAGTTTAAAGTTCCGGCTCTCCATACTACCCACTCCTTCCTACAGATTATTCATATTACTGTATGTTATTTAATAAGAATTGAACGGGAGTTTGCCCATTTTTTCATCTTTTCCATCCTGATGCGTGGAGAGGTTATCAAAATGGTAAATTTAATTGGTGAAAACGCTTTTCAATTTTTTTAAAATTGATTTATAATTGAAATGGCTTATGGTAAGATGAGAAAAGATTTAAAAATGTAAGAGGTGAAAAATTTGCGATATTTTTGGACTTTTTTCTGGACATTCCTTTTGGTTCAAATGTTGAATTATGTAGTCGGTTCTATGAGTGGTGTACCATTTGACCTTACTGCTGGCACTATCCTTGCCGTTATTGTAACGATCGTCATTTTTATTCTTCCTGCCATTCTTCCAAATGAACCTGAAGAAAAGCACGGTCTACACTAAGTTTACTACATAAAAAAGTCATCCACATATGGATGACTTTTTTTATTTTGGGCTCTGTTAAATAAGGCTGTTGATTTTCGTTCCAGGCGCTTCGCT
>NZ_JBALSS010000008.1:32701-47603 GCF_036967045.1 Bacillus sp. JJ1609
CAGGACACTGAATAGCTTCCTCGAATCTGCCCACGCACGATGGAAATGCGTTAGCATTTTCGGAGGAGTCTTCGCGCCTTCCACTACAATCAACAGGGTTTAAAAACAACATTGGCTTTAACAGAGCCATATTTTATCTTTGTTAATATTGATCTTTAATCCAGCCGTTCATTTAATTGACTTGCAGTTGTATTTCACCATTTTCCACGGTTATTTCCACTAAGCTTTTTTCTTTGATCCGTCCGGCTATGATTTCTTTTGCTAGCTTTGTTTCGAGGCTTCTTTGGATGAAGCGTTTCAGCGGGCGTGCTCCATAAACGGGATCAAATCCATTTGCTGCCAAATACTCTTTTGCCTCATCACTGATGGTAAGCTGGACTTGCTGGTCAGCTAGCCGCTCCTGCAATGTGATAATCAGCTTTTCAACGATTAATTTGATCTCTTTTAATGACAGAGGTTTAAATAATATTATCTCATCCACACGATTTAAAAATTCTGGACGGAAATGACTCCGTAACTGAGACATGACCAGGTCTCGTGTTTCTGAAGTAATTTCCTCCTCGCCCTCGTGGCGCTCCAAAAGGAAATGGGAGCCAATATTCGATGTCATAATAATTACTGTATTTTTGAAATCAACCGTTCTTCCCTGTGAATCCGTGATGCGGCCATCATCAAGCATTTGAAGCAGGATATTGAACACTTCTGGATGTGCTTTTTCTATTTCGTCAAGCAGGATGACAGAATAAGGATTCCTCCTTACAGCTTCTGTAAGCTGGCCGCCTTCTTCATATCCTACATATCCCGGGGGCGCACCGATTAATCGGGACACAGCATGCTTTTCCATATACTCTGACATATCGATGCGGATGATATGCTCCTCACTGTCAAATAATGACTGAGCAAGCGTTTTGGCAAGCTCTGTTTTTCCAACGCCAGTAGGTCCAAGGAAAATGAACGAACCAATCGGCCTGTTTGGATCCTTGATTCCTGCTCTCGCCCTTAGAACGGCATCTGACACCAGAGATACTGCTTCCTCTTGTCCCACCACACGCTGATGAAGGATACTTTCGAGCTTGAGCAGTTTCTCCCTCTCGCCTTCTACAAGCTTCATGACAGGAATGCCAGTCCAGCGTGCAACGATAGAAGCAATCTCTTCCTCTGTCACTTCTTCTCTGAGGAGCCTGTCACCAGCATTTGCGCTAACTTCCGTTTCAAGTTCCTTCAATTCTTTTTCAAGAGAAGGTATACTTCCATGCCTTAATTCAGCAGCCTTGTTCAGGTCATAATCATTCTCTGCTTTTTCCAGTTCCCGGCGAAGTTTTTCCAAAAGTTCGCGCTTTTCCTGCACCTTCTGGATACCTTCCTTCTCCGTTAGCCATCTCGACTTCATTTCATTCGCAGTTTCACGAAGATTTGCCAGTTCCTTTTGAAGAACTTCAAGTCGCTCACGGCTGGCATCATCCTTTTCCTTTGTAAGGGCCGCTTCTTCTATTTCAAGCTGCATAACTCTTCTTGTCACTTCATCAAGCTCAGTGGGCATTGAGTCAATCTCAGTCCGTATCATTGCACAGGCTTCATCGACAAGGTCAATAGCCTTGTCAGGCAGGAAACGGTCTGTGATATATCGATCAGATAAGGTAGCTGCAGCAACTAGCGCACGGTCATGGATATTTACACCATGGTGGATTTCAAATCTTTCCTTCAATCCTCTTAAAATCGAAACTGTATCCTCAACGTCAGGCTCCTGTACTAATACCTGCTGGAACCTCCGTTCAAGCGCTGGATCCTTTTCAATATACTTCCGGTGTTCATCCAAAGTCGTTGCTCCAATACAATGGAGCTCCCCGCGGGCAAGCATCGGTTTTAACATATTGCCTGCGTCCATTGCACCTTCCGTTTTTCCAGCACCGACAATGGTATGAAGTTCATCAATAAACAGAAGGATTTTCCCTTCGCTTTTTTTCACTTCATTTAATACAGCTTTTAACCGCTCCTCAAACTCCCCGCGGAATTTTGCGCCAGCAATCAAGGAACTCATATCAAGTGCAAAAATTGTTTTATCCTTTAGACCTTCAGGAACATCCTTACGAACGATCCTCTGTGCAAGTCCTTCTACAATCGCAGTCTTACCAACACCGGGCTCACCGATCAAAACCGGGTTGTTCTTCGTCTTTCTTGACAGGATGCGAATGACGTTCCGAATCTCCCCATCTCGTCCGATTACAGGATCCACTTTTCCGGACCTGACTTCTTCTACAAGATCGCGTCCATATTTCTTTAATACTTCATACGTAGCTTCTGGATTTTGCGAAGTCACTCTCTGGTTCCCCCTAACCTCTTTAATTCTGGATAATAAATTCACCCTTGATAATCCTAGCTTTTTCAGTGCAGAGCCTGTTTCTGACGAAGCTGACTCAACTGCGGCAAGCAAGACGTGTTCCACTGATAAAAATTCATCTTCAAATTGGTCCATTTCCTTTTCGGCTTGAGCCAAAACCTTTTGAAGTGATGCGGTAATATATAATTTCCCTTGTTCCACCCCACTACCTGATACTTGAGGTTTTTTAGACAAGGATTTTGTTAATTCTTTTTTAAACTTCCCTATATCGATCCCCATCCCTGAAAGCAATGTTGCAGCTAAATTGCTTTCTTGCCCCAATAAGGAGAGAAACAAGTGCAAATCATCAACTTCCTGGTGGTTATGTTGAACAGCCAGGGTCTGGGCTGATACAAATGCATTCTGCAAACTCTCAGTCATTTTCTTCAAATCCAACCCATTCACTCCTTTGACCTTTTTTGACCTTTAAGTATATTATAATAAAAATTCCCAATAAGTAAAGCCATCCGCATCGGATGGCTCACTGTTAATGAATGAAATTTGCTGCCTCAAGGTTTCCTCTGGTAAGTCCAGAGGCGGTTATGATTTGAAGTTTCCGGAAAACGGTCGCCAGCACTTAGCTTCAGCTTTTGAGGATTGTTGACAGTGCTGCCTGTCTCACCGATTTCAATGTATACGCCATTATTTGGAGCTTTTTGTCCAGGTCGAAATTGTCGATTCTGTCCCATTATGCCTTCCTCCTTTATAAGTTATCCGGCAATTTTATTATTTGCTGATTCAAATAAACTATTTATAAAAACTTTTGGAAGTGACTTTATCCTTTCATTAAAAAGGGATATTCGTTAAATTAGTTTGTATTGGATATAACGGAAAATGAAATTTTTGGAGGAGCTTTATCTAGTATGGAAAATCTTTTTGATTAATTAAATACATATTTTTGGGCCTATTCCAGGGCATTACGGAACCTATTCCTGTATCCTCTAGCGGGCATCTTGAAATTGCAGAACATTTCTTTGGTCTTGAAATTGAAGGGATGAGCCTTGCGCTATTGGTCAATACAGCGTCATTATTTGCCCTTTTGCTAATTTATAAAGATGACATCAAGCGTTTAATTATTAACGGTTTAGCATACCTTAAAAACAAAGATTCGAAAGCGAAATCCGATTTTATGTTCATCATTTATTTGAATATCGATACCATTCCCGCTGGTATAATCGGTATCCTCTTCGGAGATTTTATCGAAGATAACCTGGCATCCATCAGGACAGTAGGATTACCCTTTTAGTTACTGGCTTGGCTTTATGGATGATCCGCAACATGCGGGTTCGTAAAAGTGATGGTGAATTGAGCTACCGTGATGCCATCATTGTCGGACTTGCACAGGCAATCGCATTAATTCCAGGCATAAGCAGGTCGGGTGCAACAATCGTAGCAGCTATGGGCCTTGGCATGAGACAGGAAACAGCATTGAGGTATTCTTTTCTGCTTTATATACCTGTTAGTGTCGGTGGAATGCTTCTTGGATTCTCGGATATTGTGAAGGATCCTTATTTGAAAGAATTGGCGCTTCCATATGCGCTAGCATTTTTTGCATCTTTAATCGCATCATATTTTTCATAAAAATGGTTCATGAATATTATGGCTCGAGGAAACCTGAAATATTTTGCTATTTACTGTTTCGTTGTTGGGGCGCTTGTTATTTTCTTTTCATAATTCACGCTAAAAACCGGCTGCTATGCTGCAGCCGGTTTAGTTTGATTTTATTAAGGAGAATTCTACAGCCTAATTTTAAGAGAACTTTTTAAAATTAGACTGTTGATTTCCGCTCCGGGCACTCGCTTTCCGCGGGGCGTCAGGTGAGCCCGCAGGAGTCGAGTACCCTCCGCTCCAATCAACAGGTGCTAAAAATCAACATTGACCTTTAACACAGCCTAAAATTAATCCTTGAGGATTTCCACTAACAGCGCCTTTTGGGCATGCAGACGATTTCCTGCCTGATCGAAAACGACAGAATGAGAACCATCAATCACTTCAGCACTTACTTCCTCTCCGCGGTGTGCGGGCAGACAATGCATAAAGAGGTAATCCTCTTTTGCCTGTTCAAGCAAATCGGCATTTACCTGATAATCCTGAAAAGCCTTAAGCCTTAGTTCATTCTCAGCTTCCTGCCCCATGCTGGTCCACACATCTGTGTAGATGATATCAGCATCCTTTACAGCCTCTGTTGGCGAATCGGTTATAACCAGCTTCGCACCACTTATTTCGGCAAACTCTTCACACATGGACGTTACATCAGAATCAGGAAAATACTCTTTTGGTGCGGCAATCGATACATCCATACCGACTTTTGTACAGGCAATCATCAATGAATGAGCCATATTATTGCCATCACCGATATAGGCGAGTTTCAGTCCTGCCAGCTTCCCCTTGTTTTCATAAACAGTCAGTAAATCGGCGAGTGCCTGGCATGGATGGTAAAGATCGGTCAATCCGTTAATGACAGGGATTGCGGCATGTTCGGCCAGCTCCTCTACAGAACTATGCGAAAAGGTTCTTATCATGATGCCATCGAGATATTGTGAAAGCACCTGTGCAGTATCGGCAATCGTTTCTCCACGACCAAGCTGCAGGTCATTTCCATTAAGATAAAGCGCACTGCCTCCAAGCTGGATCATTCCTACTTCAAATGATACTCTTGTTCGTGTGGATGATTTATCGAAAATCATCCCTAGAATTTTGCCTTTCAAGGGGTAGTCAAATTGTTTTTTTGATGTCTTATCTTTAAGTACAACTGCTTTTTCAATCAGACCAATGATTTCCTCTGAAGTCAAGTCTGCCAATGTTAATAAATCTTTTCCTTTTAAATTAACGTCTAGCTGCTGAATTGTGGTCATTTTGCGATCACTTCCTCACTGGTTTCTATATGCCATTCACCCAGGGACTTTACTTCCCAACTGTCTATTGATGAGCTATTTAAAAGGGCATTCAAAGTTTCTTTTTGTGTCAGTACGATTTTTCTGTTTTTAATTGCCCATTCCCTTAATGCTTTATCTCTAGCTGAGGTTCCTGGACAAAATAATGCTGCGATTTTTTGAGGATTATCTGCTTTTTCGTATTCCACCATTTCCAAAACGGATGAATCATATTGACGGCTAGCAAGTGCTAAATCACCCTTGTCTGCAAATGCGATTACTCCTTCGAGAGGTTTTCCGTTAATGGAATGGAAACTTTTGTTCAATGCCTCATCCGTTGATGTGGCTATACTGATTCCTTCCCCGGTGGAAATCATCTGTGGCCCCGTCTTGGAATCCAGTCCCTTCAAGGCAAAGTTTGAAAAGACAGGATGTTTAACGCAACTAAAAGGAGCGTTTGAATCAAGAAGCAGCTCGTCTTTCGACAAAAAGTATTTCCCGAGCAATATTTTTGTCGCTTTTTTCACTAATTCCACTCCGGCTACCTTGCTGACTATTGGCATCGTCCTGCTGGAACGCGGATTGATTTCAAGAAGCAATACTTCATTTCCATTCACAATAAATTGGATGTTCATTAACCCTTTATATTTAATTTCTGTCACGATTTTCTTGGCATAATCGGCCATCAGTTGTTTTGTTTCAGGCGAAAAGCTCCGGGCTGGAATGATACAGAAGCTGTCACCGGAATGGACACCCGTTTTTTCAATATGTTCGATGATCGCTGGAATAAGAATATGTTCTCCATCTGAAGCTAAGTCCAGCTCCGCCTCTTTAGCTTCCAGATATTGGTCCACAAGGATCGGAAACTGAATATTTCCTGCCTCAATGAGACTGCTTAATTCCTGAGGATTATGGATTACGACCATGTTTAGGCCGCCGATTACATAGGATGGACGTATCAGTACAGGATAACCTAGCTGTTCAGCAACGCTTAGCAATTCAACTTTATTCGCAGCGGTTTCTCCCTGTACTCTTGGAATATTAAGCTTATCAAGCAGCTGATAAAATTGGTCTCTGTCTTCAAATAAGTCAATAGTCTTGGAGCTCGTGCCCAGCAGCTGGACACCTGCTTTTTCAAGCCCCTTTGCTAGGTTCAAAGCTGTTTGTCCGCCGAGCTGGACAATCACTTCTTGGATTCCCTCATTTTCTATGACATTCAAAATATCTTCAATCATCAATGGTTCAAAGTACAATCTGTCAGAGATTGCAAAGTCAGTGCTTACTGTTTCCGGATTATTGTTAATCATGATTGTTTCTACATCTTCTTCGTTTAAGGCAAATACTCCATGTACAGAACAATAGTCAAACTCAATTCCCTGTCCGATGCTGATGGGCCCGCTGCCAATGACTAATACCTTGCGTTTTTTGCTTGCGGCAGGTGCTTCATTTTCTCCAAAATAACTGGAATAGAAATAATTTGAGGACGATTCAAATTCAGCGGCACATGTATCGACCATTTTATATACTGGTGTTACACCATGACTTTTTCTTAGTGATCTTATCTTTTCCTCAGTAACCTTCCACTCTTTGGCGAGAAATTCATCACTAAAGCCTTTTTCCTTTATGTGCCTTAACTCTGAGGCTGTAACCTGCTCGCTGCTTAGTCCTTCAATCATCTCTTCCATATCAATCATCACCTTGAATTTAGCGAGGAAAAATAAATCAATTTTCGTTTTTTGATGCAGCAAATGAATGTCCTCGTGACGTCGAAGCAATTCAAGAAGCGCAAAAATCCGCTGGTCTGTTTGTTTTGCTGCCAAATCATGAAGCTGCTCAACTGTATATTGTGAGATGGCAGGAAGCTTAAGATCCAGCGTCTTGATATTCAGTGATTTGACTGCCTTAATAAAAGCACGCTCAAAGCTTCGATCAATTGCCATCGCTTCTCCAGTTGCCTTCATTTGTGTGCCCAATGTCCTGTCAATCTGGGGAAATTGTTCAAACGGCCATTTAGGAATTTTAACCACGACGTAATCCAATGCTGGTTCATAACTTGCATACGTATTGCCGGTTACAGGATTCATAATTTCTGCCAGGTTATACCCAACAGCTAATTTCGCCGCCATCCTGGCAATTGGATAGCCAGTCGCTTTTGATGCAAGTGCTGAAGACCTGCTGACCCTTGGGTTCACTTCAATCAAATAATAATTTTTGCTTTCGGGGTCAAGTGCAAACTGGATGTTGCAGCCGCCAATGATTCCTAATGCAGATATAATTTTAACGGCTGAAGTTCTCAGCATCTGATATTCACGGTCTGTCAGCGTTTGGGAAGGCGCAACAACGATTGAATCACCGGTGTGGATGCCGACGGGATCAATATTTTCCATATTGCAGATAGCAATACATGTGCCTGCAGCATCCCGCATCATTTCATACTCAACTTCTTTAAAACCTGCAATGCTCCTTTCAATCAAGCATTGATTAATAGGACTCTCATTTAATCCGCCAGTGACAAGTGATGTTAAATCGTCC
The DNA here is from genome assembly GCF_036967045.1 of Bacillus sp. JJ1609. NCBI lineage: Bacteria > Bacillati > Bacillota > Bacilli > Caryophanales > Bacillaceae > Bacillus > Bacillus sp. JJ1609. Next base: position 40,484 of record NZ_JBALSS010000008.1, read on the forward strand.
ATTGAGACCGCGATCCCGCCACCAGTGCCTCCGAGTGTATAGGCTGGGCGGACAATTAACGGAAAGCCAATTTTTTCAGCAAAGGCGATTGCTTCCTCAACTTGATGAACAACCTCACTTTCAGGAACTGGCTCATTTAGTTCATGCATCAAACCGCGAAAAGCCTCTCTGTCTTCACCCTGCTTGATGCTCGCAACAGACGTCCCAAGTACTTTTACCTCGTGTTTTTCAAGGATTCCTTGCTCGCTCAACTTGAACACCAAATTCAAACCTGCCTGGCCCCCGAGTGTTCCAAGGATTCCATCAGGCTTTTCGAGTGCGATGACTTTTTCAACACCTTCCACTGTCATGGGCTCAAAGTATACAGCGTCTGCAAAGACATGATCGGTCATTACGGTGGCAGGATTATTGTTTACAAGGATGACCCTGTATCCTTCTTCCTTAAGTGCGATGCAGGCCTGTGTTCCTGCATAGTCGAACTCGGCTGCCTGGCCAATGATAATGGGGCCAGAACCAATTACTAAAACTGATTTAACACTAGTATCTTTAGGCATAGCTGACTTCTCTCCGCTTTTTGCATTTGACTGTTTGGATGAATTCTTCAAATATAAATGTACTGTCCTCTGGTCCAGGACTGGCTTCAGGATGGAACTGCACTGTCAGGAGAGACAGTTTTTCATGGTAAAGTCCCTCGATTGATTGGTCGTTTTTATTGAAAAAACGCACCTTCAATCCTGTTTTGGCAATGCTGTGCTGGTCAACAGCATAGCTATGGTTCTGTGATGACATGAATACCTTGCCTGCAGTCACATCATAAACAGGCTGGTTTGCTCCGCGATGCCCAAATAGCATCTTCTTCGTATCCCCACCAAGCGCAAGAGCCGCCAGCTGATGTCCAAGGCAGATTCCTAAGACAGGGTAATACTCAATCACTTTTTTAATGTCTTTCAGGTTTCCGGCGAGCTCCTTAGGATCTCCGGGCCCATTTGATAATAGGACGCCATCAGGCTGGAGTGCGGCAATTTGTTTAAAGGTATAATGATATGGAACAATCGTCACAAGGCAATTTTGTTTTACCAAATATTCAGCGATTGATTTCTTGAATCCATAGTCAATCAAAACAATATGCGTATCACCCGAGCCAATCGTTTCAGGTTTAATGGTCGATACTTCCTTTACTTTCAGGCCAGCAATCATATCACAACTTACATCACAGTCAGGCTTATTTGATAGAACTGCTGGCATCGTTCCATTCTGCCGGATGCTTTTTACAAGTTCCCTTGTATCCACATGTTCAAGTACCGGTATATCCCATTTCTTTAAGTAATCTAAAAATGAATGCTGAGCTTCGTAATGGAATGCATAGTTTGCTGCTTCATAAACGATGACAGCTGCTGCATGCGGCTTCTTGCTCTCAAAGTCTTCATCATTTATCCCGTAGTTGCCGATCAGCGGATACGTAAACACGATAATTTGATTTTTATATGAAGGATCTGTCAGAACCTCCTGGTAGCCAGTCATTCCGGTGAAAAAAACAATCTCTCCGGCAATTCCTTCTTCAGTCAGCTTCCCGTGCAAGTGCCCCTGAAATGTCTTGCCGTCAGCCAGTTGCAGATATCCTTTCATCCGACACCTCTCCTGTTGAATATTTATTTACAAGAATTTATTTTTATACATCCAGTTTAAAAAATATACAGCCTTTACGCTGTGATTGAATGCATGCTTACTGTTTCTTCTAGGCTCTTTTCGTATACATTGCTGCTTCTACCACCTGCATAAATGTTTCTTTGTTCAGAAGCTACTCGAAAAGAGCTTCTTCTATTATATGAACAGCCTTTTCAATCTCTTCCTGGCTTACATTCAGTGGTGGAAGCAGACGGATTACTTTTTCTCCTGCTGGCAGTGCAATCAGGCCAGCTTTTCTTAAAGCTGCTAGTATAGGCTGGACCTCTTTGGTCATTTCGATTCCTGCCATCAGTCCCAGTCCCCTGATTTCTTTTACAATATCCAATTGTCCAAGACTTTTATGAAGCGATTCAAATAAATAATTCCCTTTAGCTGTTGCTTCAAGTAAAAATTCATCTTGAAAAATAATCTCCATCGTAGCAGATGCGGCTGCTGTACTCACCGGATTTCCGCCAAATGTTGAACCATGGCTTCCAGGACCGAAAAATTCCTTCAACTCAGCTTTTCCCACGGCAGCTCCAATTGGCAGTCCACTGCCCAGGCCTTTTGCAACCGTGATTATATCCGGTTTTATTCCGAAGTGCTGAAAAGCAAATGGCTTCCCTGTACGTCCGATTCCTGTCTGGATTTCATCAATGATCAGCAAGGTACCATTTTTCATACATGCTTTTTCTATTTCTTTAAGGAACTCGGACTCAGCGACATGAATTCCGCCTTCCCCCTGGATGATTTCAATCATGACCCCTGCTGTATCCGGCCCAATTTCGTCTTGGAACGCTTCAAGATCATTGAATGGAAGGTGTACAAATGTTTCTAGCATACTGCCGAATCCTTGTTTGATTTTTTCTTGGCCGGTTGCAGCCATCCCTGCGAATGTCCTGCCATGAAAGGATTGCAGGAAGGAAATGATTTTCGTTCGCCCGGTAGCTTTCCTAGCCAGTTTAATAGCTGCTTCATTCGCTTCAGCACCACTATTGGCAAAAAATACACAATCTAAATCCGCCGCTTCTGCCAGCTTTCCCGCTGCTTCCTCCTGGATTCTTTGTGGAAATAGATTAGATACATGCCAAAAGGATTCCAGCTGTTTTTTCACCGCAGTCTCTACAGGCTCAGGACGATGGCCTAAATTGCATACACCTATACCTGAAGTGAAATCAAGGTATTCACGTCCATCTTTTCCATAGATCAAAGCACCCGCTGCTCTTTCAGGCTCGATTTCCCATCTTTGATAGGTCGGGAATAAATAGCTCATTTTAAAACCCTCACTTTTGCGGCAATTGATGTCCCGTGCCAGCAGTTATTTTTAAAAAATTGCTTTTTACCAGAAATGATCATTACTTTTTCTACTCCTGAAGCCATTGCGGATAGGGCTGAATTCACTTTAGGGACCATCCCGCCATAAATACGTCCATCAGAAATATAGCTTTCTACTTCTCTCTCAGTTACGTCACTGACAATCTCACCATCGATAAGAATCCCTTCTACATTGGTTACAAATGCACAGCGTTCCGCCTTTAAGGCTTTCGCAACTGATGCCGCTGCATAATCGCCATTTATGTTCAGCTTTAAGCCATCTTCGGCAACTGCGATAGGAGTGATCACCGGAATATAGCCTTTCTCAATTGCCATCATGATTAAATCGGTGTTCACCACGGATATAGCCCCAACATAGCCTAATCCAGTTTTATCTAGATACTCTCCCTGGAGGCATCCACCGTCGCTTCCATTTATACCTAGTGCATTGAAGCCATTTTTTATCAGCATTCCACAAAGCTGCCGGTTCGTTTGCCCTGATAAAACCATTTCAACAATTCCCATTGTTTTTTCACATGTCACTCGTAAACCATCTTTGAACTGTGCTGTTATTCCAAATAAGTCCAGCATTGTGTTGATCGCTGGCCCGCCACCATGGACAATTACCGGAGAAAAGCCGTTCTCCATCAGCTCTCTTAAGCTTGTAAAAAAATCATCAGTCAGATCATCCAATACACTTCCGCCGCATTTAATGACTACTATCTTCAAAGTATTCGCCCCTTTATGTGCGATAACTTGCATTTATTTTCACATAATCATATGAAAGGTCGCAGCCCCATGCCATGCCAGTGCCACCTCCTATTTGAAGATCAACAAAAATTTGCACTTTATCATTCATTAGGTAATCCTTCGCTTCATCCTCGTTAAAAGCAATCGGTGTACTATCCTTAAGCATATTGATTGGGCCAAGGGCGATATCAACCGTTTTGGGATTTACTGCTGCCTGGCTTTGGCCAATTGCACCGATAATCCTTCCCCAGTTCGCATCTGCACCATACACCGCTGTTTTGACAAGGTTTGATCCGGCAATCTTCTTTGCAACTGTACAGGCTTCTTCATTCGTCTGAGCGCCTTTCACTGACACCTCGATTAATTTCGTTGCTCCCTCACCGTCCTTTGCGATTTGTTTCGCAAGGCTGGCACAGCTTTCTTTTAACAGTTCAAGAAAAATTGGCCACTCTGGATGCTCAGGATTTAACGGGGCATTCCCCGCAGCACCGTTCGCAAGCACAAGTACCATATCATTTGTGGATACATCCCCGTCTACCGTTATTTGGTTGAAGGTGGTGTTCGTCACTTCTTTTAATGCCATAGTAAGATGCTTACTCTCTATGGCTGCGTCTGTTGTCAGGAAACCAAGCATAGTTGCCATATTCGGGTGAATCATACCTGAACCTTTGGCAGCACCGCCAATGACAACTGTCCTGCCATCAATCACAGCGGAATAACAGCATTGCTTCATGACTGTATCTGTCGTCAGGATTGCCGTCTGAAAAGCTTCTGCATCGCCTGCTGATTTCCCGATTTCAAGATTGTCAATTCCTGCTTCAATTTTTTCCATCTGTAAGAATTCCCCAATGACACCTGTCGAAGCTACAGCGACATGATGTTCAGAGATACCTAATTTTAAAGCAGCCAATGACCTCATCTTTAAAGCATCTTGATATCCCTGTTCTCCTGTACATGCATTCGCACACGCACTATTGACAACGAGTGCCTGGAGAACACCTTCTTGGGCGATGCTTTCCTGAGTTACCAATAGCGGAGCTGCCTGAAAGTGGCTCGTTGTGTAAACAGCTGCACAACTGCCCGGTGTTTCGCTTACAATCATTCCTAAATCAAGCTTGTTATAACGAAGTCCTGCATGGACACCGCCGCAGAGGAAGCCTTTTGGACTAAGGATGCCGCCATCAGTAATTTCTTTAATTAAGTTTTGGTCAGTTAATGCCTGGTACATGTTATCCTCCTTTATGGGTACAGGGGTATCAATCCAAGACCTGCTGTTTCGTCTATACCAAACATAAGGTTGGCATTCTGGACAGCCTGGCCTGCAGCCCCTTTCATTAAATTATCGATGACAGAAACGACTGTCAGCCTCCCGGTCCGCCTATCCGCGTGCAGGCCTATGTCACAAAAATTCGAGCCTTTTACTTCTTTTACTGCCGGAAAAACTCCCTCTTTCCTGATTCTGATAAACGGGTGGCCATGATAGGTTTGTTCATATAAATCTAGCAATCTCTCCGTATCATCTTCATTCTTCAGTTGAATATACATGGTCGCCATGATTCCTCTAGTGATAGGAATTAAGTGTGTGCTGAATGTAATCGTTACCTGGTCGCCATTCCATTGGCTAAGCTGTTGTTCAATTTCGGGAATATGCTGATGCTCATTGACTTTATAAATTTTAAAATTTTCATTCAATTCAGCGTATAGCGTACCCATTGAGGGAGACCTTCCAGCGCCCGACACACCTGACTTAGCATCTATAATGATGCTTGACGGATCAATTAACTTTTCCTTCAGAACAGGTGCAAGACCCAGAAGCGCTGCAGTCGGATAGCAGCCCGGGTTAGCCAGAAGCCTTGCATCTTTGATCTCATCTCTATACCATTCACTTAGACCATAAACGGCCTCAGCAAGAATTGAGTCATTAACCGGATCATGACCATACCAGGTTTTATATGAATCTCCTTTTTTCAGTCTCATATCTCCAGATAAATCGATTACCTTAATATCAGTATGAAAAAATGAATCTACTAGCTTCCCAGAAACCTTTGAAGGTGTTGCCAGAAAAACAACATCCGATTCTTCAGCGATTTTTTCAGGATCTATGTTTGTAAGGACTTTATCAAAAATCCCTGTTAAGTGTGGATATTCTTCGGATACTGGTTTTTCGTCTCTCGTAGTGTGGACTGAATGGATTGTGAAATATGGATGGTTTGCCAGGAGGCGAATCAGCTCTCCTCCCCCATATCCTGTTGTACCGATGATCGCTGCTTTCACTTTTCTCCTCCTTCCAACAATGTATAAATACTCATAAATATTTATAAATATTAATTATGTTCTTTTTATTATAAGAATTCAATTTTCAAAACGCAACAAAATTATTAACAATATGTGAACAATTCGCAATTTTATTGCTGGCTTAATATGCTTTACAATATAATTATATTAATTATTTATACGGACAGGAGTATAATCGGCCTGCCGTACATGGGGTGGTATTAACATGCAGGCTGCAACAACCATGTCACCAAAGCTGAATAAAGTATTCGAAAAGGTTCACAGGGTCAAAAAAATTGAAAAAGGCTCATTCCTTTTTGAGGAAGGAAATAACGCAAGTGAGCTGTATATTATTCAAAGCGGCAAATTCCAGATCAGCAAGATGGTTGCTGACGGTCGTGAACTGACAATCAGAATGTGCTCAGCCGGAGAATTGGTTGGAGAGCTATCACTGTTCAGCCCTGCATCAAGCCATTTACTTACTGCGAAAGCCTCTGAGAGTGGAACTGTCGCAGTAATCAAGAAGGAAAAACTGGAGAATGAAATAGCGAAGGATAATGCGCTCGCGCTGGAATTGGTAAAATGGCTTTCACTACAGCATCGAAAATCACAAACCAGATTCCGGGACCTTGTCCTCCATGGAAAGAAAGGTGCTTTATATTCGACATTAATACGGCTGGCGAACAGTTATGGAGTGGAGACGGACGAAGGAATAAAAATTGATGTTTCCTTGACAAACCAGGAGCTCGCTAATTTTTGCGGCACATCCCGCGAGGTAGTCAACCGACTGCTGAGCGAGTTAAGAAGAAATAATAGCATTTCCATCGATAAGGGCTTCATCACTGTTCATGCATTGAATCGGCTTAAAAGAGAAATTGATTGTGAAAGCTGCCCTGTTGAAGTTTGTAATATTGAATGATAAGGTTATTTTCTTATAGTTTTTAATGAAATTTTTTAAATAAAAGGCTACCCTGAAAATATGCACAATAAAAAAATGAGAAATCATTATAGGCAAAAATGCATCATTTCATTCACCATGGTGCGAATTTTCATTAGCATGGATGTCTCTGTTAAACAAGGCTGTTGATTTTCGTTCCAGGCGCTTCGCTTTCCGCGG
>NZ_JBALSS010000008.1:47625-48770 GCF_036967045.1 Bacillus sp. JJ1609
TGCAAATGATCCATAGGATCATTTCACCTTGGTCTCTCCTGTCCAGCTGCGCCAGCAGGAGGCTGCGCGCCTTCCACTACAATCAACAGGTTTTTTTAAACAGCATTGGGCTTTCACAGAGCCAAATAAAAAAGCAGAAGCTGCCCGAAAATGCTGGCAGCTTCTGCTTTTCTATTTATATTGCATATAACATGATAATGAAAAACAATGCAGCATTTATAATTTCATAAATACCTACTTTCATAACCGATACTGGTTTTCCATATAAAACGACTGCCCTAATTAAGCTTGGGACTGCTGCCACTGCAACAGCCTCCTCTCCTGCAACTAGCCATAAAGCAGGCACCAGGAGATGGTATGTCCATGATATCCATTTAAAGCTGTGATTCTTCTTTTCACGAATCATGGTTTTTACATAAAGTGTACTGCCTGTAAAAAATAAAATTGAAGCTGCAAATATAAGGACTGCTTCTTCGTTAATCGCAGCGCCAGGCAGATAACTGCTGGCCAGTCCAGCTATCGAAAATACAATGATTGCACTGAGGTCATTCATTATTGCTCGATCTTTATTTTTTGCTGAAAAATAAGCATTGAGGATGAAGAATGGAATCATCGATAATCCAAAATAAGCAATGGATGGCGTTGTAAATAACGGAACCATTAAAAACACCAGGGCTGGAATCATATAGATAAGGACCCATTTGCGATAAAAAGGCATTTTCTTCTTTTTAAACATCAATAACAGCGGATATGTAGCTAAATATAATAATACCCAGCCTATGAAAAACGGGACATGCTGCCAGATCACTTCACTTGCCGCTGCTCCCAGCCAGAAAGGGATGATCAACATAGCCCAGGCTCCGTGCTGTTTTGGCATAAATAATTTCATGAATCAACACTCCCTTGTTCTTTCCTGACTTAAATATAAAATAATTTCATTATCAAATAAGTGAAACTCATCACATTTTACTTCTCCATTTATTGAATGTCATCGAACTGTCAAAATACTGTTCTTCTTTATGCATTCCTGAGAACACAAAAAAAGCTGAACCAATAGATTCAGCCCAGACTGTAGACAAACTCTGTTAAAGCGAGCTTGTCTACAGTTTTTATTTTGTTTGGGAAGTAAAACAGGTCTGTTGATT
>NZ_JBALSS010000008.1:48775-58975 GCF_036967045.1 Bacillus sp. JJ1609
GGGGCTGGCGCTGAGCCCGCAGGAGTCTGCGCGCCTTCCACTCCAATCAACAGGGTTTCAAAACTGAACTTTGAACTGTATTTATCGACAATCTGTGCTGAACAAATAATTTCATCCTCTATTTTTCGCATTGTATGTTTTGTCCAGTTACATTCAAAAAACCCTTTCAAAAAGTCTCATTTGCAATCTATGTGAAATCGGCTCTAATATAATGGGTTAGCCAGACAAAACCAGACGCATCACTCGAATGAAATGCTGGGATTTCTTGGTCCATGAGATGTCTTGCCAGACTTGCATCACGATAAAAAATGACTTTTATATTAGGCAGTTTGTCAAGAAGCTCTAGATCTCCCTCATCCCTAAGAATGACTGCCTTTGGATACTTTTCGTTTTTGTATCCTTCAATAAGAATCACATCTGGTTTAAAGAAAGAAAGCATCTCGATTTCGTCCCATAGTGACCACTTTTTTTGTTCTGCCTGGATAAGGATCCTGCCTTCTCCTTCAACGAGTGAGACGGCTGCACCTGCTGCAATAAGGCGCCCCGAATCCTTTGTTTCATTTACCTCTGGCTTTCCGCCGTGACCATGGTGCTTGATTGTAGCAATTTTCAGCCCGGATGCAGATAAATGTTCTATCAGCTTTAGACTTAATGTCGTCTTGCCGCTGTCCTGATATCCTGCAACCTGGAAAATGATCGGTTTTACCAAGGCCACTCACTGCCTGTGTGATCTTCGAGCATAAGAACATCAACTTCCATCCCCTGCTCGAAGCCTCTTGTGCCGCCAGGAAGGATCATCAGCGAGTTCGCGCCTGCTAAGCTCATTATGATATTTGACTTATCGAGACCGCTCGGAGTTACAATGAGCTTTCCATCCTGGATTGTCAATGCGCTTCTGACAAACCTTGTGAACGGATTTGCTTTCGGGAAATTAGCGTCAAGAATTGCTAATTCCTTTCTTAGATGCGGCAGCTGTGAGAATAGCATTGTCCTGATAATTGGGCGCGCAAACAGTTCAAAGCCTACATAACAGGCAGATGGATTTCCAGAAAGTCCAAATAACAGCTTTCCGTCCAGCTGAGCTACAGTTGTTACGCTGCCTGGTCTCATCGCTACTTTATTGAATAGAACCTCGGCACCCATCTTGGCATAAATTTCAGGCAGATAATCATAATCTCCTACTGAAACACCACCAGTGGTGATGAATAAATCGACATCCTCAATTGCCTTACTAACCGCTTCGAAGCAGGTATCGAAATCGTCAGGCAGCTGTCCAAAGTATTTCACTTCTGCTCCTGCACGCAGGATTTGAGCCGAAATCATATAGGAATTGCTATTTCGGATTTTTCCAGGCTCAAGAGGTTCATCAACATCTAGCAGCTCGGTTCCAGTTGCATAAAGCCCGATCACCGGTTTTTTCGCCACAGGGACTTTTGCATAGCCAAATGTGGCTAGCATTGCCTGGATCCCTGGATTGATAAAAGTACCTTTTTTGACAAGCACTTCCCCCTCCTTAGCATCCTCCCCACGGTAGGAGACATTATCACCCTTATTATGCTTGCGCTTTGTTTCCATATATTTTTTTCCGTCTCTCTCGACTTCTTTTGCCAATTCAAACATGACAACCGCATCAGCACCAACTGGCATTTGCGCTCCTGTCATGATTCTCACTGCCTGAAAAGGCCCAAGCTCTTTATCAGTCAGCATGCCTGCTCCAATATGGTCCACGACCTCAAACTCAACGGCCTGGGATTGAGAAGCATCCTGTGTGTCAATCGAACGAACTGCATATCCATCATACGGGGCCCTGTCAAAATGCGGAACGTCACTTGTTGCTTTCAGATCCTCAGACAGATAACGACCGTAGCTTTCATTAATCGAAACGTACTCAGTTGAGCCATTTTTCTTATGCTCCATTACCCTCTGTACGGCCTCTCCAATTGGAATAGGGTTTCTTTTCTCTAACATATATAATCAGCTCCTATTGCAGGTTAAAACTTATCTTGGCTCTTTTCGTGTATCTTGCATTTTTACTTAACAGGAACTTAAAGTCCTTGAAAAAAGTGCCACAATTCATTCTTAGTGTACTTACTACAAAATATTGTGAAAAAAGCCTTTTAGTAACATTACGCTTTTCATTATAAGAGTAATGGAAAAATGAAAATATAACAAACCTCACAGTAATCACTTCTAAAATTCCCTATAAATATGTAGATTTTTTGTGAAGTGTGATGCACATCACCAGTTAGTTAATCCAATTCCTATATGATGAGTTTGTAAACACTAATAATAAATATATGGAGGTTTTTTACATGAAAATGCCTTTTAATCAAAATTCCTTAGTTAAAGATATTGTTAATTTGTTCCCTCAATCCAGTGATTTATTCAAGAAGAACCGTCTCGATTTTTGCTGTGGCGGCAATCGACCACTTGCAGAAGCAGCTGCCGAACAGAACCTTAATGTCCCGGCGATCATTGCGGAGCTTGAAGATCTATATAAAAAACATAATGGAACTGCAGATAGCATGGAGGTTTGGACAGAAACCGATTCAGAAGTCCTGATTGATCATATTAAAAATAAGTATCATCGTGAACTCGAGGAAGAGCTTTCCATGCTTAGCCCATATGTAACCAAGGTTTCTAAGGTACATGGAGATCGTCATGAAGAGCTTTTAAGGGTATATGAACTCTTTTATGAGTTAAAAAAGGAATTGCTTGAGCATACCGCCAAGGAAGAAGCGACAGTGTTCCCGATGCTGCTGCAGCTGGATTCAGCGGATTCCGATAAGCGCAAAGAGATGATTTCTGAAATCACTGAACTTGAAAAAGAACATGATCATGCAGGCTCTATCCTTAAAGAATTGCGCGAAATAACATCCGATTTCACCCCGCCAATTGATGCATGCGGAACATATCGTTTAGTATACAAGCGGCTGGAAGCACTTGAAGCTCATACCTTCATGCATGTACATCTCGAAAACAATATTTTGTTCCCTCGATTTATTGCCTAAATCTGAAAAGACCTCATCATGTTGTGATGAGGTCTTTTCCTATAATACTCCTGAAAATAGCCTGGCAAATGACTCCTTCGACCTTTCCATTAACCCACGTTTATAATATTGAACAGGACTGATTTTTTCTGATTCCAGCATATCTTCCTCATAATGGGCGACAAGATCCCTGATTGAGCTTGTGCCAAAAAGGAATACATTCACCTCAAAGTTCAGGTGAAAGCTTCTCATATCCATATTTGCTGTACCTATAGACGCAATATTACCATCTACGATAATCACCTTTTGATGCAGAAAGCCTTTCTTATATGAATAGATTTCTGCCCCACTCTTTAATAATTCCGAAAAATAAGAGCGGCTAGCGTACTGAGTCAGGTAGCTGTCATTAATTTCAGGAACCATGATCCTCACTTCTATTCCTTTTGCTGCCGCAACTCTCAATGCAGTACGGATCGCCTCATCTGGTACAAAATATGGCGTCGCTATCCAAATGGACTTTGTTGCGCATGACATCATTGTATAATAAAAATCGCTCATGATTCCTTGTTGGGTATCAGGTCCGCTCGCTACAACCTGGATAGCACCATCCAGTACTTCGTCATTATCCTGCTTTTTTACAGCAGGATAATTCTCAAGAACACTCTCACCGCTGACATATTCCCAGTCGAGCAGGAACACATTGTGAAGTGTATATACCGCTTCACCCGTAAGCACCATATGGGTATCTCGCCAGAACCCAAAGTTTTCATCCTCGCCAAGGTATTCTATACCAACGTTCAAGCCACCTACAAAACCAATTTCACCATCGATGATAACAATTTTCCGATGATTTCGGAAGTTGAATTTCTGATTGAAAAAGCCATACTTTAGCGGAGAAAATGGCTGTGTCTTGATTCCGGCATCTAACATTTCCTTCAGGTCTTTTGCGGCAAATTTCATGCTGCCGGCAGCATCGAACATGAACAGCACTTCAACTCCCTGCTGCGCTTTTTCTATAAGAATTTCAATGATTTCTTGTCCCAGCCGGTCAGACCTGAAAATATAATATTCAATGTGAATGAATTTTTCAGCTTCCTTCAGCTTCTTCTTAATTTCCGAAAAAGTTTCGTCACCATTTTTTAGGATCCTAGCTTTTGATCCTGTTGTAATTGGTGTGAACGATGCATTCTTGGCATACTGCGCAAAGCATTGCTGATTATCGATCAAGAAGGATAAGTCACGAGACTCTTCCTTTCTCATTATTTTTTCCCATTCATCCCGATCCCGAGTTCGCTTACTTTTGTATAAATAACCCTTTAAGTAAAGCTGTCCGGAAAACAAGTAAAAGAAATAACCCACCACTGGAAATAGGATCAAGACGTACATCCACATCAGTGTGTGCTGAGCAGAACGGTTTTCCAGCACCAGCGAATAGATGCTGATTAAGATAATGATTGCATAGACTATTATGGCTCCACCCTTGACTAATTGACTGAAGCCGGTGAAATACACGATATAAATGCAGGCTATCAAAATAAATACAAATAAAAATTCAATTCTTCTTTTAAGCATTCAGGCATTCTCCAAATCATAAATAAGATATATTTGATTCTGTTTATACCCATAATCAGGTTGTTTGGAAACATAGTATGCACATATTAGCCTTGAGAAAAGCGGAAGCCACTTTATTTATACCATCAAGGCTTGGACAACAAAAGGCTTATGAAAGACTTTGTCCCTGTGAGACATCATACGCATATAAAAGATTTTCCCTCTGCTCAGAGGAAATTCACTCTAATCTAATAGCTATTTTTGCATACACTAATCCCCTTACAAAAAGAAAAAGACCCCCGAAGGAGTCTTAGCCGCCAATATAAGACATTTCAATTTTCTTCCTGTTTGCGACTGTTTCTGCTGTCCGCTCATCTGAATATCTGTCCGTGCGATGATTCCAGATATCTGTTATGCGTGTCCGAAGCTCGTCATCGGTAGCACCCTCTCGAATGAAATCACGGATATCATGGCCATTTCCATTGAAGAGGCAAGTGAATAATTGTCCGTTTGCCGATAGACGCGATCTTGTGCAGCTAGAACAGAAGGACTCCGATACCGATGAAATGAATCCCACATTGATATCAGTACCTTTGTAGCGGTATTTCTTTGCAACTTCCCCGAAGTAATCAGGGTCCACCCTCTCCAATTCATAATGCTCGTTAATAATGTCAAACATTTGCTTCTTTGTAATGACATCATCCATTTTCCAGCCATTGGTGCTGCCTACATCCATGAATTCGATGTAGCGTAACTCAAGGCCTTCCTTCTTGCAGAATTCAGCCATAGGGAGAATTTCAGAATCATTGAGCCCTTTTTTAATTACAGTATTGATTTTCACACCTAAGCCAGCTTTTTTAGCTGCTTTTATTCCTTCGAGCACAGGGCCAACGCCAACATTCCGGCCGTTGATTTCTCCAAAAAGCTCATCCTTCAAACTGTCGAGGCTGACATTGACACGCTTCAAGCCAGCAGCTCTCAACTGCTCTGCATATTTTGGCAGAAGAACTCCGTTTGTCGTTAAGGCAATATCTTTTAGGCCCTCAATCTCATTTAGCTTTTGGACGAGAATCGGAAGATCCTTCCGAAGCAAAGGCTCTCCTCCGGTGAGCCTGATTTTTTCTACCCCAAGTTCAATGAACAATTTTGCCACTCGTTCAATTTCTTCATAAGTCAAAAGTTCACTTTTAGGTAAAAAGGCAAAGTCTGGCCCGAATATTTCGGCGGGCATGCAGTACTGGCAGCGGAAATTGCAACGATCTATTACTGAAATGCGCAAATCTCGAAGTGGTCTATTTAACTGGTCTTTGATTATGTTTTTTACCATATGTGTCAACTCCAATTATAGAAGTAGGATTAGTGAGCGTAATAGCAACAAATGCAATTCACTCTAATATTCTCACACTAACATTATTAGTCCTCTATTTAAATAGTAGAATTTCTCTTTTATATATATTACAACATAAAAATTGTCTGGGTAGTGTTTTTTACCCTTAATTGTCATGATGTTGTCAATTTATAGGGAATGGAAAAAACTGCATTAAACAGTTTAATGCAGTTTTGAAAAGAGCTTTATTTGTTTTTCACTGTTAATTCACTGAACATGCCAACAAAATTCTTTATTTCGCCTGCTTCATTTTTTACAGGGCTAATTGTCAGCCACTCAGGATATATCGTGCCATTCTTTTTCTTGTTCCAGATTTCTCCCTGCCAGAAGCCATTCTCCTTGATTGTTTTCCACATATCCATGTAGAATTCTTCCTCATGCTCACCGGAACGCAGAATGCGCGGATTTTTCCCGATAATTTCTTCCGGGGTGTAGCCTGTCACCGTAGTGAAAGCAGGATTTACTTGTTCGATATTACCTTTTACATCCGTGATCATGACACCTTCGATCGTATGGTCAATGATATTTTTAGCTAAGCTCAATTTGTCCTGGTAATACATCCAGAAGACGATGATCAAGCTTGCTAGTGCCACTTGTGATAAAGCCATGAATCCAATCGCATAGTGTCCAGTCAGATTGAACAAGAATGCGAGCATCAGCGGCGGGAAGAAGCCTCCCAATCCACCCATCGCAGAAACAATTCCATTCACGATTCCTCCTTGTTTGGAAAAATAGAGTGGGACAAGCTTGAAGATTGTACCATTTCCTATACCTGCACAGATGGCTACTGTCAGGCAGCCGATCGTGTATAGTGTCAGCGATGGCATGAATGATAGCAAGATTCCTGAAATCGTCATACCTGCAAACACGAACATCAGAATAATGAAAGAGTTGAATTTATCACCCAGCCATCCTCCAATCGGCCTGAAAAATGTTGCAAGAGCAATAAAGCCAGCAGTCCTTATGCCTGCATCCACCTTTTCAAGATCAAAATGGGTTACAAGGAAGTTAGGCAAATAGATTGTAAAGGCTACAAAAGATCCAAAGGTCAGGAAGTAAAATAAGCTCAATGCCCATAGCTTTTGATTTTTATAAACACTCTTAATTTGTTCTCCTAGAGGTGTGACTACTTTAGGTTCCTTCTTATCTCCTAGCATGAAGTTCAGCAATGCAAAGGCAAGCATCAGGATCAAATACAATTTGACGGTTGTCTGCCATCCGAGCTGGGAGGCGATAACTGGAGCTGAGAAAGTTGAGATCGCAGTCCCAAGGTTACCAACTCCATAAATACCGTTGACGAAGCCGTGGCGCTCTTTAGGAAAATACTTTGGCAGTGAAGTTACGCCTACTGAGAAAACAGCTCCACCGATTCCTACAAACAATCCGCCAATCAGCAAATCTGTATAAGAATCAGCAAGACTAATGAAATAGACTGGGAAAAGCAGCAATGTAAAACTGATGAAAAACAATTTTCGCGCACCATACTTATTTGTCCAATATCCGATGGGAATCCTTAAGACGGATCCAAGGACTACAGGAATCGCTGTTGCCATGGCAATCTGGTTGGCCGACATCTGGATATCCTCTTTTATGAATGGCATTAATGATGATAAGATTACCCACACCATGAACCCCGCTATAAGACTGAGCGTTTGCAACGGAAGCTGAACTTTTTGTGTTTTCATGATTTTTTCTCCCCTTTGAGCTTACTAATTTATTTCCCTAATGGCTTTGAAATTGTCATAGCAGCTTTCTATGGGTAAATCGTAAAAAATTCACAAGCTTTTAGATGTGACGAACTTCACACCTAATTCTAAGTTCATTAAACCGTCACAGATGTCGTCAAACATGTAATTTATCTGCCTCTTTTTATCGATATAATAAAATTAAAGCAATTTGTTTCGGATTTGTGAACAAAAAGGTCCTAGAATGTGACGACATTTTGACACTTACTGCTCCTATATTTAGTTAACACTATGCCGGTGTTATTATTATGACAATAAATACTTTGACACGGTGAACCAGACATAAGTTTAAGTTTTACCTCTTAATAAATGAAAAGGGTGATGACCATGCCACATGCACATAAAGTAACTCATTCAATTGAAATTAAAGAATTGCTCCAGTTTGCTGACAGGACGATCCATGCTAAAAAGGGTTCATACCTGTTCCAGGAAGGAATGGAAGCAGAGGAGCTTTATTTAATCCTTGGTGGCAAGGTCCAAATCAGCAAGGTCACCCAGGATGGACGTGAGCTCGCACTTAGGATTTGCGGGGAAAATGATATTTGCGGTGAATTGACTTTATTCACTGATGCTCCAAAATACCTTTTAAGCGCCCTTATCCTCGAAGATGCAAAAATTGCAGCCATCAGAAAAGATGTCATTGAAAAAGAAATTTTCCAGAATCCATCGCTTGCATTCGAATTCATGAAATGGATGAGCGACCATTTCCGCAAGACACAAACGAAGTTCCGCGACCTTGTACTGAACGGAAAAAAAGGCGCATTGTTCTCAACGCTGATTCGCATGACCAACAGTTACGGTGTCCAAAAGGATGACGGGATCCTCATCGACCTTCCGTTAACGAACCAGGAGCTTGCAAACTTTTGCGGCACCTCCCGTGAAAGCACAAACCGCATCTTGAACGATCTTAAACGTGAAGAAATCATTTCAATTAAAAAAGGAAAAATCCTCGTACACGACGTTGACTTTTTACGCCAGGAAATCGGCTGCGAAAACTGCCCTGCTGTGTATTGCAGTATAGATTGATATCCATTTACATTATGAATACAGAAACGAGTGAGGCTCCTAGCTTCACTCGTTTTTTAATGCATGTGTCCAGTGGACTGTTGATTTCTGCTACAGAGATTCAAAATCAACAGTAACCTTAGCACAGCCTATTGAATAAGCGCCAACGCCATGACGTTGGAGCTCTATTTTAACTTTGTTTCTGTTTTCTCAGTGCTTTTGGAATGTATACGCAGAATGGTTCACTTTCCAGATAGTCTCCGGTCATAGCATAGGCGCGTGAACGGGATCCGCCACAAACATGCCTGAATTCACATACTCCGCATTTTCCTTTATATTCATCAGGATTCCTTAATGACTTGAAAACAGGCGACTCCCTGTATATTTCAGCAAGCGGCTGCTCCCTGACGTTTCCAGCTTTAACAGGTAAAAGGCCACTTGGGTAGACGTCCCCGGTGTGAGAGATAAATACAAAGCCATTTCCGTCATTGACCCCTTTTGGTGCCCTGCCAAGACCATCAATTGAACCTGTCAGTCCTTCTTTAGTCAACGCAGTAAGATAATCGATTTCTTCGGTATGGTCTTTTGCTTCCCGCATTTTTTGCTGGATTACGACCCTGCGGTAATGCTGGGCAGCCGTTGTTTTAATATCGAACTTCACACGTTTGCTTAAGTCATAGAGCCAGGTGAATACCTTCTCATGCTCAACTGGGGAAATCATGTCTTTTTCCTGGCCCCGTCCTGTAGGCACCAAGAAAAACACGCTCCACAAAACACAATCCAGATCTTCAACCATCTTTGCCATTTCATCTAAATAATCAATATTATAACGTGATATAACTGTATTAATTTGAATAGGTATTTCTAATTCATGCAAGTACTTAATTCTTTCCATAGTTAAATCAAATGACCCTGCTGTTCCTCTGAAATGGTCATGAACTTCAGCTGTCGGGCCGTCAATACTGAATGCCCAGCGTGACAATCCTACCTCTTTGGCTTTTTCGATCGCTTCCTTCGTAACATTCGGGGTCGCACTTGGTGTCATAGAAACACGGACACCTTTTTTAACCGCATAGGCTGCGATATCAAAAACGTCCTCTCTCATAAGCGGGTCTCCACCTGTGAAAACAAGCATTGGATTATTCATTTCGTATATTTGATCGATCAGCGCTCTTCCTTCCTCAAAGGACAATTCGCGAGGATCTCTTCTATATTGTGCCTCAGCACGGCAGTGCAGGCATTTCAATTGGCAGGCTCTTGTCAGTTCCCAAATCACAATGAATGGGTCTTTGTTAAAATCTCTTGAAAACATTATTTGGCCCTCCTTCTGTACTTCTCTATAAAAGAAGTATAGAAGTATTTGCAACTTGATTAAGTGAACTACCTCACATAAAAGCGGCTTATTTGATGGTTTGTATGACAATTTTGTGACTGGCAGGCCTTTGGAGGCTTTCAACAAACAACTCGATACGGTTTTAGATCCTTGAATTGTCATCGGAACATCTCTCATAACAACTCGCTC
>NZ_JBALSS010000008.1:59161-62565 GCF_036967045.1 Bacillus sp. JJ1609
AACCTTTGAATTGTCATCGTAAGGGATAAAACCACTTTTTACTCGGGCATTCATGAATGAAAAAAAGCAGCAAGGGAGCTCCCTGCTGCTTTTTTAACAAACATCTTAAACTTGAACCTTAGTCTCTAACACCAAGCGCGATTTTCGCGTAACGTGACATCATGTCCTTTGACCAAGGTGGGTTGAACACGATATTTACTTCTGATTCTTTTATCTCAGGAAGGTCTGCAAGTGCCAACTTTACTTGTTCGACGATTGTGCCGGCAAGCGGGCATCCCATCGAAGTTAAGGTCATTGTTACAGTTGCCAGGCCTTCTTCGTTCAAATCAACATCATATACGAGCCCTAAATTAACGATATCGACGCCAAGTTCAGGGTCAACGACCATTTCAAGCGCACCCATAATGCTATCTTTTAAATCTTGATCCATTGGTGAACACTCCTTTGTAATGCTTGTACTAAGCTCTTTTCATAAAATTTTGCTACTTTTACATTAATGGGTCAGGAGCTTGTCGAAAAGCGTCCAAAACCATTTAGTAAGCGAAAAAAAGCATGATTCGGAAAACAAAAGTCTATGGGAAAACAGCCTATTTCTATCATAACAATGATTCATAATCATTTAAAGCGTAAAGGCATTTATATATGCTTTTCAAACCAGTTCGCTGCCGCGACAACGCCTGCATTCGAAACTGCGTGGCCTGCCTTTTCATCTGTTATGAATTCGAACACTCCTTCTGTTCCCTTGTAGCTTTTCCTGTTTTGCTCATAAAAATGATATGCACTATGATACGGTACGACTTTATCCTGCTTTCCATGCCAGAACAACACGGGGCGGCTATTTAATTTTTCCGGCTGAAGGCTCAAATCATATTGTTTAAGCTGATTCAATAATGCCGAGATTTCATCTTTAGATAAGCCTAACTTAACATTCCGTTTTTCCATTTCATTCAGCTGCCATAGCGCAAATTGTTCATACGACGGATTGCCCATCAAGCTGACTGCGGTTTTTATCCAATCATATTTCGCTAAGGCACCAAGTGTTGTGATGGCCCCCATGGACGTCCCGGCAATTCCGATTTTCGATGGATCCACCAAACCTGCTTCAGTTAGGTTGTCCTTAATAATTGATAGCTCTTCAATAGAGGTAAGGACGATTTCCCAAAAACGGAACCCAAGCTCCATCTCGGAGAATCCCGCTGCTCGCTCCCCATGGTATTTTGCTTCAGGCATCACTACCCTGAAGCCTTTTTCAGCGAAAAGGTAAGCTGCGTGCATATTCCTTTCCTTCGTGCTTGTAAAGCCATGAAGAAAAATAATCAAAGGCATTCTGTCTGAAAATTGCTTTTGTTTTACTATATGGAGAACGGGAATATCTTTAATGCGTTTCTTTTCGACTAAAATCAACGTTAAACCCTCCTGGATATGCTTGAACAGAAATTCCACAGTTATCCTTAAAGCCGAATTTACCGCTCTGTAAAATTAGAAAAATGATTTTTTTACAATTTATATGTAAAATGGTTAGCATAGTGGATATAAGATAAATTTATAACCAATCCAATATATGTATTGTAGAACTCTTATGAAAAAAGAGCCACTCAAACGCATATCATTAAGAAAAGTGTTAGCGCCTTAGTGAGCGTGGCCGGAGAAAATCCGGCCAGGCGCTGAAACCAGATATCTAAAACAGTTGGAAGAAGGAGTTTTTATGGCTGAAAAACATTTAATCGCATTAGACCTAGACGGTACTTTACTAACAGACGATAAAAGAATTTCCGAAAAAAATAAACGAGTAATCCAAAAAGCGCGTGAAGAAGGCCATATTGTCATGATTGCTACTGGAAGGCCATTCCGTTCCAGTGAAATGTACTACCATGAGCTTGAGCTTGATACACCGATCGTAAACTTCAATGGAGCTTTCATCCATCATCCTCTTGATACAAAGTGGGGTGTGCACCATTCACCTCTGTCAATTGATGTGGCGAAGGATATTGTTGAAGCGCTTGATGATTTTAAATACCACAATATCATCGCTGAAGTAATAGACGATGTATACGTTCATTATCACGATGAAAAATTGATGGATATATTCAATTTGGGCAATCCGAATATCACAACTGGAGACCTTAGAAGGTACTTAAAGACCTCTCCTACAAGTATGCTGATCCATTCTGAAGAAGAAGATGTAAAAAAAATCCGTGCACACCTGTCTGAGGTGCATGCTGAAGTGATTGACCACAGAAGCTGGGCAGCTCCATTCCATGTCGTTGAAATTGTTAAATACGGTTTGAATAAGGCTGTAGGCTTAAAGAAAGCTTCTGACTATTTCCAAATCCCTCCTGACAGGATCATTGCTTTCGGGGATGAAGACAATGATTTAGACATGCTTGAATACGCGGGACGCGGGATCGCTATGGGCAATGCGATTGACGTGGTGAAAAATATCGCAAATGATATCACCCTGACGAACGAAGAAGATGGAATCGGAGTATATTTAAACGATCTTCTTAATTTAAAAGCTCTTTAATAAAGAAGTATTACCCTGAAATTGCCGCTGCCAATTTGCACCTTCAAACGGGTTTCCGATTGATTCGAATCCTGAAGGAGCATACTAGTATTGAAGCGGCTTAGAGCCTGTTTCAATTCGCTCGTATATGGAGGGGTAAACGATGGGTAAAAGCAATAAATCCAAACGTTTTGTTCAGCAAGGTGCAGATACTGTTTCCAAGCATAGTCAACGAATCCCTTACCACACCACATATGCCGAGGCTGAAGCGCAAAAAATGGCCAATGTTAAAGAGTCCTCTTTAGGAGGAATATAAATGGGAAACAGGCTTTTTCAGGAAGCAAGAAAAGCTGTACAATTAGCAAAAACAACACAGCCTGCGGAACAGACAGCGGCTATCTCTACCGCTAAAAACGCTCTTTCATCAGCCTATGCCAATACGACAATGGCTGAAAAAGAGCAGCTTCGGTCATATCAGGACGAGCTGAATTCGATTGAAAACAAGTAAAAGAAAAGCTGGCGGATTTTTTCCGCCAGCTTTTCTTTTTAAACTTTTATCAACAAATCGATGACTAGAGAGGTAAGTGCAGGACTCCAGTGGGCATGTTAGAGATGGTTTGATTCGATCTAGAGATCTTTTTCATCATCCAAGCGCCATGTTGCTCATGAGAGAAATCAGTCGACCTCCACTACGAAATTTTCGATTTCCGCCGGAGGGTCGAGTCTTCATCATTTGGACTAGAAAACGTTAAATTAATCCACCGAAATGGCCCCTTGGATCCTTGTTAAAACAATAAATGTAAAAAGAGGGCGCCAATAAGACCTATTGGTTATCTAAATAAACATATATTGGAAAATGAAGGCGGCAATAATCACTATTGATTACCCAATTAAACATAAA
>NZ_JBALSS010000008.1:62683-70611 GCF_036967045.1 Bacillus sp. JJ1609
AAAAAGAAAGCACCAATAAAGCCTATTGGTTACCCGAATAAACATAAATTGGAAAATAAAGGCGCCAATAAAGCCTATTGGTTATCTAAATAAACATATATTGGAAAAAGAAAGCGCCAATAAGGCCTCTTGCTTACCTAAAAGAGCAAATGTGAGCTTAAATGTGTTTCGTACAATGTTACTTCCACCGGCCCAACAGGTGTACCAACAGCCTACTAATTATTGTTGTTGAATCTCTCCAATAGGACAGGATAAGTGTGAATGATCGTGCCATCTTTGCTTCGTTCATAAAGATTCAAAATGACGGAACCATTTTGAGGCAGGTTTTCTTTGGAGATGGACACACCGATCACAAACGGATTCCATTGTGGATATTTTGAATCTGTAACGATTTCAGTCTCGCTTATCAGTTCATTATGGCCATCCTCGACAGTGTAGTAAAACTTACCGTTGATTGGTCTTGCTTCCCCGATTATCTTATACTCCCCCTTACTGCCTTCAGCGCGCACTCCCTTAAATACTGGGTTCTCTTCAGGAACATACATTGTTTTTGTATCCGTAAGCAAGCTTTTATGGGATATTAGTCTGCCGTCTAGACTGACCGCTTTCAGCTTTGCTCCGACGGTATAGTCGCCTTCTTTCGCTCTTGTCCCTTCAGTTGTATAATCCCAGGTCTCTATCCATTTGATGCTTTGCTGCGGCTGCAGTGTCAATGTTTCAAATGCCTGGGCAAAGGCTTTTCCATCTGAGTATTGATACGCCTTTTTCTTATTTTCATCGACTACTGTGATTTCATATTTCTGAGAGGTAGGAAACTCGAACGAGATTGGGTCGTTTCCATCATTCCTTAAAAACAATTCAAACTCTGCCATTTCCGGTCCAGCCACAGGGTCAATAAAAAAACTAAAATCACTCTGGCTCACTGCTTGTTTTTCCTCTCCAATAGCAAGTGCTGGCGCCACGGCAATCAAAAGCAAAATGATAAGCAAGCTGATTTTCCTCATCCACTTACACTCCTTTTCTAAAGTTACTCCCTTCTGAAAAAACCAAATATTCCCGTCGTCTGGACAATATTCGTAAAGGCTTGTGGATCGACATCCTTGATAATTCTCTCAAGGTCGTACATCTCATATCTGGTTATGACGATAATAAGCATTTCTTTTTGCTCGCCTGAGAAGGCTCCTTTAGCAGGCAGTAATGTGATGCCTCGTACTAATTTATCGTGAATCGCTTTCTTTAATTCATCTGATTTTTTCGTAATGATCATTGCTGTCAATTTTTCATGGCGAGTATGGATCGCATCAATTACACGGGTTGATACATACAAAGCAACTAGAGTATAAAGAGCATTTTCCCAGCCAAAAATATATCCTGCGGTCAATATAATGATGCCGTTTAACGTAAAGAAATATGTACCAACCGGGCGGTCATTCATACGTGAAAGGACCATGGCAATAATGTCCATTCCTCCCGTTGACGCTCCCCATTTCAACGTAAGCCCAACACCAAGAGCGGCGATCACTCCGCCAAACACCGCGTTCAGCAAAATATCTGTTGAAACTTCTTTTACCGGAAGAACTTCCAGGAAAAAGGAGGAAAGGACAACAGAGATAAAACTATACAGAGTAAACGATTTCCCTACTTTCATCCACCCGAGGATGGTCACTGGTATATTCAAGAGCAAGAGCAGAACCCCTGTCGAAATATTAAACGGTGCGTATTCACCCAGAATGCTTGATACCAGCTGCGCAATCCCTGTAAATCCGCTCGCATAAACATTTGCCGGGATTAAGAAAAAGTTTAGTGACATCGCATTAAGCAATGCACCAATCACTACGATGATGATTTTTTTTGTTTCCATCCAGACCATGTAAATCCCCCTTTATTTTTTCTAATATTCCTCTACCCCTATTTTGCCGAAAATCACTACATTTAATTGTCTTTTTGCGATATTACCGATAAACTATTATGATATAAAGGTTGAAAGCAGGTGAAAGGTTTATGTCAGTAAAAATCATGGCTGACAGTGCATGTGATTTGCCATACAATTTTTATGAAGAAAATGGGGTCATACTATTTCCTTTAAAGGTCCAAATTGACGTTACTGAATATGAGGACCTTAAAACAATTCAGCCTAAACAAGTGTACGATGCCATTCGTGCTGGCAATCTTCCTAAAACCTCACAGGCTTCCCCTGCAGGTTTTAAAGAAGTGTTTACTGAATTAGCTAAAAATAAACAAGAAGGTATATACATAGCATTCTCTTCTGAATTATCAGGAACATACCAGACAGCTGTAATGATTGCTGAGCAGGTGAAGGAAGAATATCCAGACCTCAATTTAACAATCGTTGATTCAAAATGCGCGTCGCTCGGACAAGGCCTTTTGGTTATGGAAGCAGCAAGGATGGCGAACGAGCAATTTTCGAAGGAAGACATCTTGAAGGATGTCGATTTCCGCAGACAGCATATGGAGCATTTATTTTCCGTAGATGATCTTGACCATCTTGCAAAAGGTGGACGTGTTTCGAAAGCCTCTGCATTTGTTGGCGGACTTCTCAACATCAAACCATTGTTGAATGTAGAAGACGGAAAGCTTGTTCCAATCGAAAAGCTCCGCGGAAAAAAGAAATTGCATCGCAGAATCGTTGAGCTGATGAAAGAACGCGGCGAAGGCTTTGAAAGCCAGATTGTAGGAATAAGCAATGCCGATGACGAGGAAACAGCAGCAGAAATGAAAGATATGATTATTCAGGAATTGAATCCAAAAGATGTTGTGATTACTTCTATTGGAGCGGCAGTAGGCTCACATGTGGGACCAGGTGCCCTTGCCATTTTCTTTTTAAATAAACAGCAATCATAATCTTACATACTCCTTTCAGGTTTTAGGAAAAATAAAATGAATCCTAAATCTGAAAGGAGTTTTTATGTATGCCGCATACTTCGGATAACGATAAAAAAGCAAAGGACAACAACGCCCTTCGCCATGAAAAGAATATGATGCGTGAAAAAAACCGCAAAGCTGGTAAGAACGAATACTCAAAGAAAACAGACCATTTGTAATGGTAATAAAAATAGAGCCAATCAGGCTCTATTTTTTATTTTTTATATGTCCAATTATTTTCCTGATAAATCTTTTCTTCTTTCATAAGCCTTCCAAGTGCGCGTTTGAAAGAGCCTTTGCTCATCCCAAAGCGTTCCTGGATGTCTTCAGCCATGCTCTTATCATGGTATGGCATCGCGCCATTTCGCAGCTCTAGATAGTCCATGATTTTTTGGGAATCTTCATCAAGCGCTTCCTGCTTGCGCGGAAGTAAAGACAGATTGACTGAACCGTCCTCTTTTACATCGATGATCCGTCCTTCTACCTTTTCGCCAATGCGCGGCTCAGTCCGGCGCTGTGATTCGTGGATAAAGCCTTTATAGCCTTCTGCCGTTATAATCCAGCTTCCAACCCTGGCAGTACGGTAAATGTAGCCATGGACGTTCTTATTAAAATCGCTCCTAGTTGCTTTGATGGATATATCCTGAATTACAGGATCTGTAGCCATACGTGCGTAAATCATGTTGTTCCTGTTCACACGGAGGGTGATATAAAGCAAGTCCCCTTTTTGCGGCCAAACCGACTTTACAACAGGTAAATCTTCCTCTCCAAGCAATATATCTTTGCTGATACCGATATCAAGGAAAACTCCAATGCCGTCTTTTACATCCACAACCGGCACCCAATCGTAAGTACCTACGGAAATCTTAGGTATAGTGGTTGTCGCAGTAAGCCTGCCTCTTGAGTCCACAAATAGAAAAACTTCTACTTGATCACCTTCTTCAAATGTTTGATTCGTATCATTGGAGTGGAGTAGTACATCTTCTTCCCCATCGGTTAAAAAGTAACCATATTCAGCAATTCTTGCGACGGTCAGCTCCAGTGTCTGGCCTGTATAATCATTCAAGGACATATAATTCCTCCTGTATTAATTTTTTCTAGATTGTTTATTGATATTAATCTCTCACGGTTGCTGAGATTTACTTATTTTCGAAGTATCTTTTATCATTAAACTTTTTAAACAAGTATACCCTAAATTACGCAAAGTTGTTTGAACTGCTATATTTTACTATAATGAAGACATAATTAAAATGTTTTCCGGAGGTAGCTATGTCTAAAGAGAGTTCATTTGATATTGTGTCCAAAGTAGAAATGACTGAAGTAACAAATGCAATCAGTATTGCGATGAAGGAAGTACAAACGCGTTATGATTTTAAAGGCAGCAAAAGCGACATTTCGCTGGATAAGGAAGAGCTTGTGCTTGTTTCCGATGATGAATTTAAGCTTGACCAGTTAAAGGATGTTCTATTCAGCAAAATGATCAAGCGAGGAATTCCTGTAAAGAATCTTGATTATGGAAAAGTTGAACGTGCTTCTGGGGGAACTGTTCGCCAAAGAGCAAAGCTTGTCCAGGGAATTGATAAGGAAAACGCAAAGAAGATTAACACGATCATTAAAAATAGTGGAGTAAAGGTAAAGAGTCAGGTACAAGATGACCAGGTTCGTGTAACTGGAAAAAACCGTGACGACCTGCAGAAAATCATTGCTGCAGTCAGAGAAGCTGATCTTACCGTTGACGTGCAATTCGTGAATTATCGTTAAGGTGAATGATAAAACTAAATATGATGAAAACCGCAGCGGACATTGACATTGTCCGCTGTTTTTTTTAATGATGCTTTATACTTTGCTGTGTTAAACACGACTGTTGATTTCCGCTAAAGGCGCCATCTTCCACTCCAATCAACAGTACTTCAAAATCACCAATAACCTTTAACATAGCCTTATACTTAAAACTTCATCATATTTTCACAAACTCTGGACAATTTTCTCTTATTTACAAGTTAGTATTAAAATATATAGCTTTGTGTGACATTTGTCTGCTTTTAATCTTAATCCAGCTAAAACTTTCACAAATCCTTCACAAAGCACTATTGGTTTTCCGCATTTCTCGAGTTAATATACCGGTAGTGGTATAAAACATAAATTTTTCAACCGAAAGGATGACAATAAAATGGGTAAAAAAATCGTAATTGTTGGCGGCGTAGCAGGTGGAGCAACCACAGCAACTAAACTTAGAAGATTAGATGAGCAAGCCGAAATCGTTTTATTTGAAAGAGGTGAATTCATTTCCTTTGCTAACTGCGGTCTTCCATACCATATAAGCGGTGTGATAGAAGACAGAAATAAATTATTGCTTCAGACAGTCGAAGGAATGAATGCACGTTACAATTTGGATATCCGAAATTTTTCTGAAGTTACATCTATTAACCGTGAAGAAAAGACGGTTTCAGTGAAGCATGTTCAAACTGGTGAGGAATACACTGAAAGCTATGATGTCCTTGTTTTATCACCAGGTGCAAAACCAATCGTTCCTCCAATCGAAGGCCTGAAGAGTGACAATGTATTCACATTACGTAACATTCCAGATATGGATAAAATCAAGAAATATCTTGAGGAAAAGAATCCAAAGAACGCTGTTGTCATCGGTGGAGGCTTCATCGGTTTAGAAATGGCAGAGAACCTTGTTCATGCAGGCGTGAATGTTACTCTTGTTGAAAAATTGCCACAGGTTATGGGACCAGTTGATCCTGAAATGGCAGCAATAGTCGAAGACGAATTAAGAAAGAATGGCGTTGAGTTGATACTAGGCGACGGTATCACTGATGTTAAGGAGCAAGGCACGAAGGTTGTCCTTGAAAGCGGCATGGTGCTTGATGCTGAACTTATTATCCTGTCAATTGGTGTCCGTCCAGAAAACACCCTAGCAATTGAAGCTGGCCTGGAGGTTGGAGAGCGCGGCGGTATTAAGGTGAACGAATACCTTCAGACTTCTGATGAATCTATCTACGCTATGGGTGACGCAATCGAAGTCACTGACTTTATCAATGGTCAGCCGACAATGATCCCGCTTGCCTGGCCGGCTAACCGCCAGGCGCATATAGTCGGTCACCATATCAATGGACGTAAGATTGCCTACCCTGGTACTCTCGGTACTTCCATTGTTAAAGTTTTCGAATTGACCGCTGCTACAACTGGTAACAGTGAAAAGCTATTGAGAAGACTTGGTATTCCGTATGAGGCTGTTCATATCCACCCAATGTCACACGCTGGATACTACCCAGGTGCCGAGCAAATGTCTCTTAAAGTCATTTTTGACAAAGAAACTGGCAAAATTTATGGTGCACAGGCAGTTGGTAAAGATGGCATAGATAAGCGCATCGATGTTATCGCAACTGCCATTAAGGGCGGTTTGAGTGTGTACGATCTTCAAGAGCTTGAACTTGCATATGCACCGCCATTCTCTTCTGCTAAAGACCCAGTGAACATGGCTGGTTATGTAGCATCCAATATCGTGGATGGCACAATTGAAGCTGTCCAGCATTATGAGGTTGACGATTTAATCAAGGACGGTGCAATCATGATCGACGTCCGAACTGAAAAAGAACATGCAGCTGGAAAAATCGAAGGGTCAAAGAACATTCCGCTTGATGATCTTCGCAGCCGCCTTGACGAGCTTCCAAAGGATGAAACGATTCTGATCACTTGCCAGGTTGGACTAAGAGGATACCTTGCATCCCGTATCCTACAGCAAAATGGCTTCAAGGTTAAGAACCTGACAGGCGGTTACAAGACTTATTCAGTATTTAAAAGATAATTAATAATATATTACTGCAGCAGCTCCATTGATGGAGCTGCTGTTTTTGTTTGGATCTGTTAACCTTAACTGTTGATTTCCGCTCTAGGTGCTTCGCTTGCTTTCCGGTGGACTTTCACCGAGCCTTCTCGTCGCTTACGATATATCCTCTTAAAAATCCTCTGTCCCTCTCCCTGATGGTATAAAAATGCCTGATTGAATCCCACTCATTCTCTAATGAATTAATTTCCATGTTTTTTCTCTGGATTTTAAAGGAATTTAATAAGTGTTGAAACTATAAATCAGGAGTGAATTTAATTATGCCAAAAGAAAATAACAAACAAGGCTTCCCGCCACAGCACCAGGACCATCAGCCGGGCACTGAACCGGAAATGAAACCAGAACCAAAATCAGTTGATGACAATTATAAGGGTTCAGGAAAATTAACGGACAAAGTGGCCTTAATCACGGGTGGCGACAGCGGAATCGGGAAATCTGTGGCGATTTACTTTGCCAAGGAAGGTGCCGATGTGGCCATCGTGTATCTTGAGGAGAATAATGACGCACAAACGACAAAGGAGCTAATTGAAGCAGAAGGTCGCAAATGCCTGCTGATTGCTGGAGATGTGGGAGATGAATCATTCTGCAATCAGGCTGCAAAGAAAACAATCGATAAATTCGGGAAGATTGACATCCTTGTCAATAATGCTGCTGAGCAGCACCCGCAGAAAAGCCTGTTAGACATCTCGGCAGCTCAGCTTGAGAAAACTTTCCAGACTAATATTTTCTCGATGTTTTATTTAACTAAGGCTGTACTTCCTAACCTTCAGAAAGGAAGTACCATCATAAATACATCATCTATAACGGCTTATAAAGGCCATGAGACGTTAATTGACTACTCTGCGACTAAAGGGGCGATCGTAACCTTTACTCGATCCCTTGCCATGTCACTCGCCTCTCAGGGCATCCGTGTTAACAGCGTTGCACCTGGGCCTATTTGGACGCCGCTAATTCCCTCCACGTTCTCAGCAGAGGAAGTGGCTAAATTTGGTACGAACGCTCCGATGGGTCGCGCTGGCCAGCCATTTGAACTTGCACCTGCATACGTATATCTGGCAAGTGATGACTCCACTTATGTCAGCGGTCAAACGATCCATGTTAACGGCGGCACGATTGTAAACGGGTAAAGTGATACGGTAAGAAAAGCGCAAGCGCCTTGTTCAGCCCCGACATGCGCTGGAGGGCCGACCGG
>NZ_JBALSS010000008.1:70642-77966 GCF_036967045.1 Bacillus sp. JJ1609
CTGGACATTTCTCGAAGTGCATTTTCTTTCTTATTTTGTAAAAGAAAAAGCAAAGCATCGCTGCTTTGCTTTTCTTATTACAACATAATTTGTTTATTATCTTTAGGCTGGCCGCATGAAAATCTTGGTACGATTTTAAAAGGAACGATAATCCTTTTTATTGGTTCACCTGGGTTTTCAATCTTTTGAATCAGGCTTTTGGTAGCCTGGTATCCAAGGTCAAAAATATTGATATCTACCGATGTTAACGGTGGACGAGCCATTTCGGCTATCAATACATTGTTAAAGCTGACAATCGAAATATCATCAGGGACAGAAATGCCCAATTCATCTAATTTATTCAATACTCCCAGTGCCATCAGATCATCGGCAACGACCATCGCGGTTGGCGGCTTCTCTAGCGACAGCAATACCTTAACAGCATCCTGCCCGCTTTCTCGCAGGAACTCGTCATTGACGATATACTCATCGATAAGGGATATTCCAGAGTTCCTCAAAGCTTTTTCATAACCTAACAATCGTTCAACGGTAACGACTAAATCAAGGTTACCACCGATAAAGCCTATTCGGTCATGGCCAAGCTGGATTAAATGCTCTGTAACTTCTTTGCCTGCCTTAAAGTTATCGTTATCGACATAGCTGATATTCTCGTCATCCTTAAAGGGTTTGCCGATTACTACAAACGGAAAATCCCTCTCCCTTAGGTAGGCAATGACTCTGTCCTCAACCTTAGAATAGAGGAGGACGACTCCATCCACTCTTCCTCCCTGGACCATCGCAACGACCCCGTCGAATATTTCATCTTCTGTTTTCCCTGTTGTCATATGCAAGGCGTATTGCTTTGAATGTGCGCCCTCACTTAAGCCGGACAATACAGTCGGAAAGAATGGGTTTTGGAAAACGACATCTGTAGAGCTAGGCATAACCAGCCCGATTGCCCGTGTCGATTGGCTTGCAAGGCTTCTGGCAATAAAGTTTGGATGATACCCAAGCTGGTCCATTACCTCTCTGACTCTTTCTTTCGTTTTTTCGCTAATTCTTGGACTGTTGGCGATTACACGCGAGACAGTTGAAGGTGCGACATTGGCAACCTTTGCAACATCTTTTATTGTGACAGCCATAAGATCCCCTCCCTCTGGCCAGAAAAAATCCTTATCTTTATTATAAATGAATTGTACAGGTTTTTTCCGTATTTTTTTCGACGTTCTTCATTTCCCCATTAACATCAACGGTGGTAAGTTCTGGCGCATCGTGAAGGATGATATCGACTTCCTGCCACTCAGGCTCATATCTTCCCTCGGTTAAAATCTTTAAAGAAATCTCGCTATTCATAGCCTTGATCTCAAAAGTTTTCAGGCAATACTCACCGCTCTCATAAGCAAAAGTTGTACCGTCATCATCATACATTTTGAAGGTTGAAGTACTATCTGGCTGATAGTAGTAATGTAAGATCCGCTTTGAGTCTGCTGCTGCGGTTGAATGCCTCACTTCACCTAATGCAATGACCGTGCCTTTTTTAATAAAAATCGGCAAAACTTCAAGTGGAGCATGGACTAAATGGTGACTTCCGCCAACATACACTTCGTCAGTCCAGTAATCAACCCACTCACCTTCGGGAAGATACACAGCACGATGTTCAGCTGATGGCTGCATGATTGGGGCTACTATGATATTGTTCCCTAGCATGAACTGGTCGGAAAGATTGAATGTATTTTGGTCTTCTGGATATTCGAGCATTAATGGTCTCATCACAGGTACACCTTTTTGCCAGGCTTCGGCAAATAGAGTATAAAGCTGTGGCAGCCATTGATAGCGAAGCTCGATATATTTTTTTATGATTTGTTCATATTTTTCACCGAATGACCATGGCTCCTGGCGAAGTGTTCCAATGGCACTGTGATTCCGAAAATATGGCGTGAAAGCGCCAACCTGGCTCCACCTTGCCAAAAGCTCTCCGTTCGAATCATGCGCAAAGCCGCCTACATCCGGTCCTGCAAATGGAATACCTGACAAGCCCAGGTTCATTACCATTGGAATTGATAATTGCAAGTGTTCCCAGAAACTGCGATTATCCCCCGTCCAAACAGCCGCATATCTCTGGACACCTGAAAATCCTGCCCTGGTCAGCAAAAATGGACGCTTGCCGCCAAGCTGCTTTTTCATTCCGTCATATGTTGCCTCGCCCATTAACAAACCGTATACATTATGGAGTTCACGGTGTGTCTTAGGATTGCCGTCATTCTTGTGCATAACTTTCAGATCCATCGTTTTTGACTCGTTGAAAACAGATGGCTCATTCATATCGTTCCAAATTCCTTCGATGCCCAGATCGGTATAATATTTATGCTTTTCGCCCCACCATTCACGTGCTTTGCTGCTCGTGAAATCAGGAAATGCACTATTGCCAGGCCAGACATCCCCAAAATAGAGGCTGCCTTCAATGTATTTACAGAAATGGTCTCCGTATATGCCCTCCTGGTAAATGGGATACTCAGGATCTTCCTTGACACCAGGATCAACTATAGGAATGATCCTGATGCCTTGTTCCTTTAAATCACTTACGAGATTTTCTGGTTCAGGGAATCTTTCTCGGTCAAACGTAAAGACTCTGTATTCGTTCATGTAATGGATATCAAGATAAACGGCATCCAAAGGAATTTTCTTCTCTTTGAAAATCGCTGCCAGCTCGCGCACTTCTTGTTCTGATTCATAGCTGTACCTTGACTGGTGATAGCCGATTGCCCATTTCGGCGGAATCGGCGCCCTGCCCGTTAACGCTGTATATTGCTCTAGGACATCTTTGGGTCCAGGACCGGCCATTACATAAAAATCAACTTTTCCTCCTTCAGCACCAAATGAATACACATCTGCTTCGGAACGGAAGTCGAAAGTAGACTTGAATGTATTGTCAAAATGGATCCCCTGGGCTGCCCCATTCCTCAATACCATGAAGTATGGATGTGATTGATATAACGCATCGGTTTCCGGGTTATGAGGAGCATATACATCTGTATTCCACATCGTCAGCTTTTCGCCGCGCTTATCGAGATAGCCGGTTTTCTCACCAAGACCATAAAAATGATCTTCATGGTTACGGGTGCTATGACAAATCACTTCACCAGTTGGCTTAAACCCAATGCCTTTTTCCTTTTGCTGGAATAGGATCCGCCTTTGTGAATCCATAACGGTAATCCTGATCGGTGTTTTTGTTATAAGTACCGTTAATTTTGGTGCTTCCAATATGAATGCATTTTTTTCATCGTTTAGCTTTACTTCGCTATTTTCGGGTGCCAGCACTAGCGCAGGACTGCTGTCCAGCATTACTTCTTTTAAAGGCTGGAATACAAACCTGATGATGTCATCCCTGTAAAATACGACGGCAAGTTCTCCATTATCAGCAGAAATCTTAATTCCATTCCCTGTCTTTCTGATATTTTTTGCATTGCCTATGTCCTGAAAGGGGTTTTTTTCTTCGTTCATCCCTTGATCAGGGCGGATTGCAAAACTTGTATCCTCTAGCATTTTGCTTAAACCTCCTTATTTTTAGGAGTTCTTCCTTCTCGCCCTTCTTAATAGCATAAAAAAGAAGATAATGAAGGCTGCATATACAGTGCCCATCGCAACCATATACGGAATATTCAATCCGGTCTTTTCTGCCAGTACGTAAATCTCAGCTTTTTCACGATCGATTGACAGCTTGTATTCTCCATCCTTGCTTCTGACTAAGTCATTTGCAAGCAGGCCTCTTAACTCCTGGTCATCTGCCAATTGGTCGGCTGTCAGAGTGATATTTTGAGTATTGGATGTATTATTGATCGCAATGACTGAGGTTTCGTCTTTATAAGTACGCTTAAATACAGCCATGCCTTTCTTTTCATATAGCATTTCAAAATCACCGCGCGTTAGCGATGGCAGCTGGTTTCGAAGTTCGCCAATTTTGGTGATGTAATCGATTAACTCTTTATCTGCTCTAAAGCTCATTTGCCTGCGATTGTCTGGGTCATTCCCGCCATTCATGGCAATT
Organism: Bacillus sp. JJ1609; assembly: GCF_036967045.1. NCBI lineage: Bacteria > Bacillati > Bacillota > Bacilli > Caryophanales > Bacillaceae > Bacillus > Bacillus sp. JJ1609. The sequence continues at coordinate 74,667 of NZ_JBALSS010000008.1, forward strand.
TCACTTCCATAATAAACAATTGGAATTCCCGGAGCCGTATACAAATAAGATAAAGCCATTTTCCATCTTGTACCCGGATGCTGCCTGTTCTGGACAGCGTCCTGTGTAAACCTCGCTGTGTCATGATTATCCATGAAGTTACCCATCAGTTCAGGATTTTCATAGATTACTTCGTTTCTTTTCGCGGTCGTAAAAAGCCAGTCCAAAGTCTGGTCAGGTTTGGCAAACGCCGTTCTGAGCTGGTCATTCAACGGGTAATCGACAAAACCGTCTATACCTGCCTTGTCATATTTCGCAATGTAATTCGGATCGGATGACCATACCTCCCCGATTAAATAAAAATCTTTCTTCACACTTTTTACTTCCTTCGAAAACTCTGACCAAAAATCAACTGGAACATGGCGGACTGTGTCCAGCCTGTAACCATCGATATCCGTTTCTTCAATCCACCATTTCGCTGCATCAAGCAAATATTTTCTCGTTTCCGGATTTTCCTGCGCCAGGTCAGGCAAACCATACAGCCAGTTGTTTTCCATCTGGTTCTGGTCGTTCCAGTCAATAATATCCCGTTTCTCATGGAACCAGTTTTTCTTAGCTGGATCATTGACCCATTCATGATCAGGAGCCACATGGTTAACGACAAAATCTAGGATAATCTTGATGTCACGCTTATGGGCTTCCTTTACTAGTTCTTTGAACTTGTCAACGCTTCCAAAATGTTCTTCTGTCTTATAGAAATCTTTGATCCAATAACCATGGTAGCCTTTATCGGCATTATCAAAAACTGGTGTCAGCCAGATAGCGGTGAAACCCATATCCTTTATGTAATCCAATCGATCGATAATCCCTTGAAAGTCTCCACCATGGTATGCTTTTGGGTCCTGCATATCCACGTTGAAATCATTGCTATTGTCACCGTTATTAAAACGGTCCACCATTAAAAAGTAGATTGTTTCATCCTGCCACTTGCGTCCTTCTTTTTCAACGGCTCCTACAGGTAGGGCGGAAAAAAGAAGAAACATAAATAAGATGAAGGTTGTTAATCTTTTTTTCATCCTTGTTCCTCCTCATAATTTAAGCAAAGGCCAAATATGGCCTTTGCTTAAAAGTGTGTGCCCTAATAGATTATCCTTTTGTTCCGCCAGCCGTCAAACCTGATACAAAGTATTTCTGGAATGACAGGAACAAGATTGCGATTGGTACAGCGATTAAAACAGCACCAGCCGCGAAAGTTGTGAATTCCGCACCGAATTGCTTCGCTACCAAATCGTATAATCCTACAGCCAAAGTATATTTACTTTCTGTCCTTAACAGCACCGTAGCAAGGATAAAGTCGCCAAATGGAGCGATGAAGGAGAACAATGCAATGACTGCAATAATTGGTGTCGCAAGTGGCATAACGATTTGGAAAAAGATTCTTAAGTGGCCTGCGCCATCCATTTTGGCTGACTCATCAAGCTCCTTCGGAATTGTGTCAAGATAACCTTTCATCAACCAGGTATTCATCGGAATGGCTCCTCCGACGTATACAAGGATCAAACCAAAATGAGAATCCAATAAGCCTGTAAGCAGGGCTAGAATAAAAATGGCAATCAATGCTGCAAAGTTAGGAATCATTTGCAGAATCAAGAAGGTCATCAAACTGTTTTTGCGTCCAATGAAACGGTACCGTGAGAAAGAATAGGCAGTCAAGCTGACTAGGATTACTGTGAATACCATTGTCAAAACGCTTACCTTCAGTGAGTTCCAGTACCAGTATAAATAGTTGCTCTTACTAGTGTCGAAAAGCTCTTTATAATGGGAGAGCGTCGCATTTTCAGGGATGATGTTCGATCCGGATAAACTTTGTCCTGGATTGAAGGATGAACCAACAATCCAAAGAAGCGGATAGATAATGATCGCAAACATTGCCAAAATCACAAGATACGTTAGAGTCAGTCTGATATACTTCTGTCTTTTTATACTCATATTACATCATATCCTCTTCTTGGAATGATTTCGTTCTCTTGAACTGCCATAAAGCTACCCCGATAACGATCAGTGATAACAGCATCGTGATAGCGGCAGCTTTAGAATATTGTGCAGATGTCATGGTGAGGCTGTAAATCCACGAAATCAAAATATCTGTTCCACCAGCGTTAGCACTCGGCACTGCAGGGCCCCCGCCATTAAAGAGATAAATAATATTAAAGTTGTTAAAGTTAAAAGTGTATTGGGTAATCAGGATTGGCGCTGTCGCAAATAGCACCAGCGGCAAAGTAATGCTCTTGAACTTTTGGAAATTTGTTGCTCCGTCCACAGTTGCTGCTTCATAAAGTTCTTCAGGGATGGATTGGAGTACCCCTGTCGTCATTGCAAAAATAAACGGGAATCCCAGCCATGTCTGAATCAAAATCAACGCGATTTTTGTATACATAGCTTCAGTCATCCAAGGAATTGGATCAATCCCAAAGAATCCAAGGATATCACGGTTGATGGCACCGAATGATTCATTGAACATACCAGCAAAAACAAGAATCGAAACGAAAGCTGGAACTGCCCAAGGAAGAATGAATACTGTACGGATGATCGCTTTCCCTTTTACATCCTTTTGATTTACAAGGATCGCCAGGAACATGCCAAGCGCAACCTGGAATGTTGTTGCGACAAATGTCCAAATGATGGTCCAAGAAAGTACAGAGAAGAATGTTTGACGCCATGATTCCAATTGGAACAGGTCAAAAAAGTTCTTAAGTCCCACCCAGTCTACGAGCTTCGCAGGCGGAGAATGGTAAAGGTCATAGTTTGTGAATGCAAGCAAGACCACAAATATGATTGGAAAAACAACAACGAAAATGAGCAAGAGGAATCCAGGTGACATGATCAAATACGGGAATCCATTGTCCACTAGGTTATTGTATTGCTCCTTTAGGGTACTTAGGTGTAAGCCCATGTCCCTTTTCAAACCGGTCTTATACGCATCATTCAAGTTAAATAGATAGAAACCGATTCCAAAAACCAGGACAATGACAGCCAAAATCCCTTCTACAAGCAAGAAGATTGAATGGTCACGAGGTGTTTGTTCTCCAAGTGTGAATAGCCCCCATAATCCCATGTTAAGCAGATCAGAGAAAACTCCGAAGAATGCCCCTGTTAAAATAAGAAAAGCGATCCCTTTTAAATACTGTTTGTTGTACAGCTGTCCAAGCCCTGGAACGATCGAAAGGGCTGCTGCTATTCTGCGGTGGTTGGTTTGATAGGATTGCTCTTTCATCCTATATTCCCCTTTCTCTTTCTATGTTTTTAGCTCTGTTAAACAAG
>NZ_JBALSS010000008.1:78105-95613 GCF_036967045.1 Bacillus sp. JJ1609
GCCTTCCACTACAATCAACCGGTTTTAAAAACAACATTGGGCTTTAACAGAGCCATGTTTTTAAAAAGCATCAGATGCTTTATGAGAACGAATACATTTATTTATATGCTCAGTTTCAATCTGTTTTCACTCTCATGAAGCATCTGATTAATATAAATCTATTTTAGCGCAAACGTTTGCTCAATGAAAGACTTTTTTAATGCACTTTTCGGAAACTTTGTGACTTTTCTCTTAATGGACCAAATTGGTATTTTAGCTTGTAAAATACAGCAGTACCTCCCTTGGGAGGTACTGCTGTATACTATATTATTTAGAGTGGTTTTGCTTGATGTTTTGCTCGATTTGCTTCACAGCACCATCAAGTGCAGCTTTAGGCTCAGCTTTGCCTGTTACAACAGTTTGCAATGCGCTTGCCATTGGTCCCCAAACTTCTCCCATTTCAGGAATGTTTGGCATTGGAACTGCATCTTGAGTTTGAAGAGCAACAGCTTTAGCACCTTCGTTTTCAGCAATAGCTGGATCGTCAACTAATGCAACGTTTGTAGGTACTTCAGCAGTTTGTTCGAAACGGTATTTAGCATTTTCATCGTTAGTGATGAATTCCAAGAATTTAGTTGCCCATTCTTGGTTCTTAGAGTATGAAGATACGTGCCATCCTTTAACACCCATGAAAGTTTTCATTGGAGTGCCATCTGCGAATTTAGGGAATGGAGCAACACCGAAATCGATGCCAGCATCTTTCATGCCGCCAAATGCCCATGGTCCGTTCATTACAGATGCAACTTTACCTTCATTGAATAGTCCATCCATAGCAGATCCGCCGTTTTCGCCAACGATTCCGTTAGGGAATAACTTTTCAGCATACCACTTCTGGATGTACTCAGTACCTTTTACAGCACCTTCGTTGTTCAAGCCAAGATCTTGTGGGTTAAGAGCTCCGCCTTTCTCCCCGAATACATATCCTCCATTACCAGCGATTGGAGCGTGTGCGAAGTAGAAGTTATCCCAAAGAGCTAGGAAACCGTACTTGCCATCTTTAGTGTTAGCTTTTGCGAATTCATATAAATCTTCCATTGTAGCAGGAACTTCAGTCATAAGAGCTTTGTTGTAGATGAATACTGGAGTTTCAGCAGACTTTGGAAGTCCGTATAATTTTCCATCGAAAGTTTGTGCAGAGATAGAAGATTCAGAGAAAGTCTTTTTTACATCGTCACTTACCTTCAGTTCAGCGATGTGCCCTTGAACAGCAAGTTCACCGATCTGGTCATGCGGTAGTGTGATGATGTCTGGGCCAGTTCCAGCAGGACCGTCTAGACGTAATTGTTCTTTCATTTTTGTAGCCATTTCTACTTCTTTGAACTCGATTTTGATACCGTTTTCTTTTTCGAAGTCAGCAGCTACCTTTTCAAGCCAGCCAGACTTATCTTTATCTTCCCATACTACAAGCTTCTCTGGTTTAGAAGCATCTTCTGTTTTGTTCTCGCCATTGTCTGAACCTGTTTTCTCTTCTTCTTTAGGTCCACAAGCAGCAAGAGCGCCAACCATCAAGATCAGCATCATGAAAATCGATAATGCCTTTTTCATGTGTATACCCCTCCTAAAAATGTTTATACTTTTTTAATTGCGCAGAACGCCCAATTACTGTGCAAACGTTTGTAATGTTGTTTGCAAGTCTATGAAAACGATTGCACAACCTACTTCTTATTATAAAGACTTAACCGAGTTTGACAACTAGTTTTTAAAATTTTTTTCCCAATCAGCGTCTTTCGTTAATTTTTTGTGAATCAGCTTTTTTATAATTGACATTTCAAAAACGGTGTTCTAACCTTGTTTTAACCTTGATTTAAAAAAGAAAGGAATGGTTCCCTTTTGTTAAAAGAAGCGATCTATCACCGTCCCAAAGATAATTATGCATACGCTTGCACTAATGAAGAGCTACATATCCGAATTCGCACAAAAAAAGAAGATATAAAAGAAGTTTCACTTCTTAACGGCGATCCGTATGACTGGTCGGATAATAAATGGAATACGAATACCGTTCCGATGATCAAGAGCGGGTCTGACCAGTTATTTGATTATTGGTTTGTCGCCATCAAGCCTCCATACCGCAGAATGCGTTACGGGTTCATTTTAAATGATGGCAGTGAATCCGTGTGTTTGACGGAAAAAGGCTTCTATGATGAAGCACCTGTTGATGACACAGGTTATTATTTCGCATTTCCTTATTTAAATAACATCGATGTTTTCCGTACACCTTCCTGGGTTAAAGACACCGTTTGGTATCAAATTTTCCCTGAACGGTTTGGAAATGGTGACCCATCGATCGATCCAGAAGGCGCATTGCCTTGGGGAAGCGCTCCACCTGAAAAGGATAATTTCTTTGGCGGAGATATTGAAGGAGTAATCCAGCATATTGACTACCTCGCAAGCCTCGGGATCACCGGTATTTATTTTACACCTATTTTCAAAGCTCATTCGAACCATAAATATGACACGATTGATTATATGGAATTAGACCCTCAATTCGGCGACAAAGAGACCTTGAAGGAACTGATCAAGGTTTGCCATGAGCGTGGCATTAAGGTCATGCTCGATGCTGTGTTTAACCATAGCGGATTATATTTCCCGCAGTTCCAGGATGTTCTGGAAAAAGGAGAGGAATCTCCTTACAAGGACTGGTTCCACACTCGCGAATTTCCACTGGTAATGGAGCCGAGGCCAAATTATGATACGTTTGCTTTTGAAAAATCAATGCCAAAATTGAATACCGAAAATCCTGAAGTCATCGAGTATTTATTGGAAGTCGGACGCTACTGGGTCCGTGAATTTGATATTGATGGCTGGAGGCTTGATGTTGCCAACGAGGTTGACCATTCCTTCTGGAGAAAATTCCGCTCTGAGGTAAAAGCGATCAAGCCTGAGCTTTACATCCTGGGTGAAATTTGGCATGACTCCATGCCTTGGCTGCGCGGCGACCAATTCGATGCCGTCATGAACTATCCTTTTACGACTAATATCTTGAATTTATTTGCCCGCAACAAAATTTCGGTAAAAGAATTCATTGAAAATATGACCACAGTCAACCATATGTATCCGAAAAACGTCAATGAGGTTGCCTTCAACCTGATTGGCAGCCATGATACACCCCGTATCCTGACTGAATGCGGCGGAGATATCGATAAGGTAAAACAAATCTTTACCGTACTCCTTTCATTCATCGGAACACCGTGTATCTATTACGGAGATGAAATCGGCATGAGCGGTGTAATGGATCCTGGCTGCCGTGAGTGCATGAAATGGAATGAAGAGGAACAGAACAAGGACATGTTCAGCCATGTTCAGAAGATGATTCAGCTTCGCAAAGAAAATCCGCTTTTAGCAAATGAAGGCGAATTGCATTTCATTCCATCTGATTACCATGAAAGCTGCTTCGCTTATACAAAATCGAACGGAGACACAACAATATTGATTGTTGTTAACATGAGCAGCGAAGATGCAAGCTACCCTCTTCCATTTAATTTAAAAGGAAAAAAAATCACGAATATCTATACTGGTGAAGAATACGCGGCAGAAAGTGATGACTTGGTTGCTTCGATTGCTGGCAAAGGATTCGCTTTATTCCAATTCTAGTATTACAAACCCCTTTTCCATTATTGGGAAAAGGGGTTATTTTTTTAGATCACGAATAGTTAGAAGGATGATTCCAGAACAAAATTTAGCTAGGTTTCCTGGTATCTAGCTGAATACCGCAAAGACCAGCTGAATTTGCTGTTCAGCCGAGGATAGCATTACTCTATAAGTTATTTTTTACCCGAGTTGCGGGATTTCGACAAAATCTCGCGGAATTGAAATGGATTCTTGCGGGATTAGGCTGTATTCTTGCGGAATTAAAAGCATTTTTCGCGGAATTACCAGCCAGTTTTTTTGGAATTACCCGCTTTCCTGCTTAATAAGCATGTAACTCAAAATCTTGTACATCAATCGGTTTAGGAAATTGTATTCTGGCTAGCTTGCATATCATTTCTTAAATAATTTGCTTTAAATTACTCCCATTGTCTGTATAATTAAGGAATTACAACTTGGAGATGCATATCATATGAAAAAAACTGCTAAATTATCATTGTTTGCCATAACCTGGCCTTTATTTATCGAAATCATGCTTTATATGCTGATGGGAAACGCGGATACGCTTATGCTTTCCCTGTATTCGGATAATTCGGTGGCTGCTGTTGGGGTTTCCAACCAGATTCTTTCGATGGTCATTGTCATGTTCGGATTTGTTGCTACCGGTACAGCCATTTTGGTTGCTCAAAACCTTGGTGCAAAAAGAGATGAAGAGGCACGTGAAGTTTCTGTAGTATCCATTGGGGCAAATCTCGTTTTTGGATTGCTGCTAAGTGCTGGAGTATTCCTTTTTAGCGAGCCATTGCTTAGATTGATGGACCTGCCGCCAGAATTGTTTGATGAGGCGAACGCCTATTTAAGGATTGTCGGCGGGTTTTCGTTTATTCAATCACTGATTATGACCGTTGGCAGCATTGTCCGCAGCTATGGCTATACCCGTGACATCATGTATGTAACAATCGGAATGAACATCCTTAATGTCATTGGCAACTATTTGTTTATATTCGGACCATTCGGAATTCCTGTTCTCGGTGTTGAGGGTGTGGCAATTTCCACTTCTGTCAGCAGGATTCTTGGATTGATCGCTGCCTTCTATGTGATGATGCACAGAATTCCTGGCTCACTGCCAATGTCGATGCTGTTCCGTTTTCCAAAAAAACATCTTAAAAATCTGCTCAATATCGGGATTCCTTCTGCCGGAGAGCACCTTAGCTACAACGGGTCGCAAATGCTGATTACATATTATATCGCGACGCTTGGAACCCAAGCATTGACCGCCAAGGTATATACACAAAATGTCATGATGTTCGTGTTCCTATTCAGCATAGCCATCAGCCAGGGAACCCAGATTCTGATTGGCCATATGGTTGGCGCTAAAGAAATTGACAATGCTTATAAACGCGCCCTTAAAAGCTTGAAACTGGCGATTATCATTTCAATTGCTGCTGCGGGAGTCGTTTCTATTTTTGCTAAAGATCTGCTGGGAATCTTCACCGATAATATGAGCATTATTGAACTCGGCAGCACTCTTATTCTCTTAACTATCATTCTAGAACCAGGTAGATCCTTCAATCTAGTGCTGATCAGTTCTCTTAGAGCAGCAGGCGATGTCCGATTCCCAGTCTATATGGGAATTGTATCCATGTGGGGAGTCAGCGTGACTCTATCTTACTTCCTGGGAATCTATCTTGAACTAGGCCTTGTTGGCATCTGGATCGCGTTCATAGCCGACGAATGGCTGCGTGGACTGTTTATGCTCTGGCGCTGGAAATCGAAGGTCTGGGTGAAAAAATCCTTTGTACCTGAAACGAAGCCTGTCCAGGTTGAATAAGGAATGAAAGCAAGCCCAATTAAAGGGCTTGCTTTTTTAGTCAGCAATATTAATATTATAATCCCTGAACCAAATATGAATCTGTGCGAGCTGTGCCAGAAGCTGAGGCCCTGTCATTAATTGACCGAACCATGGAACCTTGAAGGATGCCCCTTCTGTCTCAATCATGGCTCTTAATGTGCTCTTATCGAAAAATTCGTGCAGCGCACTGTTGGAATCAGCCATGAACTCAGAGAGCATGCTTTGAACTGCCTGGGTATACCCTGGATGATGCGTTTTTGGGTAAGGACTTTTCTTACGGTATAGAACTTCATCAGGCAGAACACCTTCCAGCGCTTTCCTCAAGATGCCTTTTTCCCTGTTGCCATGCATTTTCATTTCCCATGGAATATTCCATACATATTCAACAAGTCGATGATCGGCAAAAGGTACCCTCACTTCAAGACTCGCCCCCATACTCATCCGGTCCTTACGGTCAAGCAATGTCGTCATGAACCAAATGATATTCAGGTAGAATAATTGGCGCCGCTTCGCATCCTCTGGCCGTTCTCCATCCAATACTGGCACCTCGGCAATGGTTTCCGAAAATTTGCCCATCATATAGTCTTCTAGATTCAATTTTTTTTGCCAGTGATCCCTTAGCATATTCTGGCGTTCATTAATCGATCTCATCCAGGGGAATCCTGGCCTGTTTAAGTCTTCTTGCCTGTGGAACCAAGGGTATCCTCCAAAGATTTCATCGGCACATTCACCTGATAGACTTACAGTGAAATCTTGTTTGATCTCCCGGCAAAACCATAGAAGTGAAGAATCAATATCTGCCATCCCAGGCAGGTCACGGACATGGACTGCTTCCGTTAAATAGGCAGCTAGATCTTGCTGTGTAATAATGCTGCTATGGTGGGTAGTTTGGAAGGTTTCGGACATTTTATTGATCCAGAATGCATCGGCGTTTGGCTGAAATTCATTTTCCTTGAAATACAGGTCATTTCCTTCGTAATCAATCGAGTAAGTATGCAGGCTTCCCTTTCCTTCTGCTTTATAGTGGTTTGCGGCGATCGCGGTAATCGCACTTGAATCCAAACCGCCTGAGAGGAATGTACAAAGCGGAACATCTGAAACTAGCTGGCGTGTCACAGCATCTGTGAACAAATCCCTTACTTTTTCTGAGGTCTCATCAAGACTGTCTGTATGGACTTCGCTTTTGACATTCCAGTATCTCCAAGTCTTAAGCCCATTTTTGGAAAAAGTAAGACCATGGCCTGGCCTAAGCTCCTTCATATTTTTGAAAATCCCTGCACCAGGGGAACGCGACGGTCCAAGCCCGAAAACTTCGCAAAGCCCCTCTCTGTCTACCTCTGCCTTTATCTCAGGATGTGCCAGCAGAGCCTTTTGCTCAGAAGCAAACATAAGACCCGAGGCTGTTTCGCGGAAAAATAGCGGTTTGACTCCAAGTCGGTCCCGGCCTATGAAGAGCTTTTCCTCCTGCTGGTCCCAAACGGCAAAAGCGAAAATACCGTTTAAATGTTCCAGACAATTTTCCTTCCATTCCATGTAAGAAGTGAGCAAAACCTCTGTATCAGAATGGCCGTTAAATGAATATCCTATCAATAACAGCGCTTTTCTAAGGTCTTCTGTATTATATAGCTCTCCGTTATAGCAAATCGTATACCGGTTTTCATCCTTTAATCTTGTCATTGGCTGTTTTCCGCCTTCAGGATCCACAACCACAAGCCTTTTATGTCCGAGCGCTGCATGTTTGGAAGTCCACACATTTGTATCGTCGGGACCTCTTTTACTTAAAGTTTCCGCCATTTTCTCCATGGTTTCTCGTTCGGAATCTAAATTTTTTCTATAGTCCACCCAACCTGTTATTCCACACATTTTTTATCATCCTTTCAGCGGAACTTTTCTCGATGGTGTTTAAGCCATTCATACTTTCCTGAATCTAATGATCGCTTAAACATTACTCATCTTATGCAAATACATCCAAACTGGTTAATTAACCTATCTTTTTAAAAACGTGTTATAAATTCATTAAAATCTGTCTACAAAGATGGTGAGCGATAAAGTGAATCTTTCATCAGGGAAATGTATTCTTCCTTTGAATGGGTAGATGAACCAATCGGACCTTTACGGGTAGTTAATCTTCATTTCCTTGCTGATTGCAACGGTTTCAATGGGGATCTCTGCCCGTTAATCTGTGCTAAATTACGGAGGATCCAGATGAACCGACAGCAACGAATCAATCTTATCGAATTCCAGCCCAGGGCTTTTAACACAGGGACAGTAGAATACATCAATAATCAATGGGTTTTTTTTGATGATGAAACAGAAGAGGCGGCACTGGTTGATGAATTCATCCATCAGGAAGTTGAGGTTATGCGCAATAATAAATGGTGCAAGGGATTTTTATTAGACAACGTCTGTATCCAGACTGGGAATGAACAATTTTACTTGCAGGACCAGGAAGTGATCAAAATCAGGAAACCACTGATTTATTCCTTTGAGAGGCTGTTAGATGAGTTAAATGATGAGGCATTCATCCAATTTATCAACACATTGAATTCCCTCAATTTTTCGATCTATGACTGCATTTATTGTTATAATCATCTGACTTTCCTTGATAATGAAAACGGGAAGTCAGGAGTGAATTTTTTAATCCTTGATAATGAAGAGTACATTTGCAGTGTTCAGCATCATTTCGATTATCATGAAAAACAAAATGACAGGTTTGAAATTACCATGAACAATGGCAAACGGGCTGTCATTGAAAGAATCTCATAAAAAACGAGCTGGGGATGAAACTTAACAGTTGCCAGATTAAGAATGCATGACAAAAGCCTGCACGGAATGTGCAGGCTTTCTTTGCCATTAGGAAGAATAGATAACACTTTCAGCGGTACGGAAGCCTGTTTCAAAATCCGCAGATTCAAGCGGTTTTTGGATATAGTATCCCTGAGCATAATGACAGTCCATATCGCGAAGTATATTCATTTGTTCATGGGTCTCTACACCCTCAGCCACAATTTTCACCGCAAGTCCCTGCCCCATTGTGATGATTGCTTTGACAATCGCAATGTCAGAAGGATCATTATGAAGATTATTAATAAAAGACTGGTCAATTTTCAATGTATCAATCGGGAGATTACGCAAATAGCTTAATGAGGAATAACCAGTGCCAAAGTCATCAATCGAAACTTTTACCCCTAGATCCTGTAATGCCTTCATAACCGAAATGCTATAGGCTATGTCCTTCAGCATCGCGCTTTCTGTCAGCTCGAGTGAGAGATACTCAGGTTCAAGCTGGGATATCTCGAGCGCTTTAATCACCTGGCCGATAAATGCATGCTGCTGAAATTGGTGAGCTGACACATTTACCGAGACTCCCAGCTTGGGATATCCTGAGCTCTGCCATTCTTTTGTCTGAATGCATGCGGTTGTCAGCACCCATGCTCCAATTTCATCGATCAATCCCGTTTCTTCAGCAAGCGGGATGAATTGTGCAGGTGAAACCAACCCAAGGTGTGGATGCTGCCAGCGGATCAGCGCTTCCGTGCAAGTAATTTCCCCTGATTTCAAATCCATTAACGGCTGATAGCATAAGTAAAATTCATTCTTTTGGAGTGCCTTTCTCAGATAGCTTTCCAATTCAAGGCGTATGATTGCCTGGTCGTTCATCCCTGTCGAAAAATACGTAATCTTATTTCCGCCTTGATTTTTTGAACGGTTCATCGCAATATCAGCATTTTTCAATAAAATATTCTCATCCAGTCCGTCTCCAGGGAATGAGCTTATTCCGATACTTGCGGTGACGATGAATTCCTGGTTTTGGAAATACAATGGCTTTGAGATGAAATTTTGCAGATCAATAGCTAGCCTGGTTGTCTGCTCGATGCTCACATTTTTTGTAAGTAGCAGGGTGAATTTATCGCCGCTGAATCTTCCCAAATACGATCCTTTCGGAAGGTTATTCTGAATCCTTGCTGCTATTTCCTTCAGGACAATATCTCCGGCATAATGGCCGAGACTGTCGTTAATTATTTTAAAACGATCTATATCGATAACAAGAACTGCAAGGAGTTCCTTCTTTTTCTTGGCCCGGCGAAGCCTTTCCTCAAGCTGTTCGGTGAATCTCATCCTGTTCGGCAAACCGGTATCATGGTCATAATAGGCGAGCTGGATTATTTTTTCTTCTGTTTTTTTCTGATCTGTTATATTCCGTCCAATGCCATATGTTCCGACACATTCACCATTAATTGTAATCGGAATATTTTTCACCTGAAAAATCTGCGTTTCTCCGCTCTTAATCGGGATTTCGATTGTATAAGTCTGGTCCCTTCCCCTTAAAGCCTGGACAAAATGCATTTTAGCGCGCGGAACATCTTCCTGGTTGATAAAGCTCAACGCCGGTTTGCCAATAAGCTCAGCTTCACTGAAACCGAATGTTTTTAAAAACGATTGGTTCACGCTTGTGAAGTTCCCATTTAAATCAGTTGAATAAACAAAGTCGCCATTATTGTCGAACAGCGACCGATAATATTGCTCGGAAATTTTCAAACTTTCATTCAGATGGAGAATATCTTGTTGTGAGGTTTCAACTAAAGTGGTCAAAGTTGTATATTGATTTTGTTTCAATAAAATTATTTCCAGTTCTTGCTTGCTAAAAATCGTAAAGGAAACAACAATCTGTTTTTCTGCAGGCAAATTTTCGCCCGCTTCACAGTTCATCATTGCAGCCTGAGGAAGCTTTACTTTTATCAAATCCTGCAGAGCCTGAAAAGCTTGTTCATCTTCCTGCCTGAAAAAAATTTGCACAAGCAAATTTGGGTAATCTTGCAATGAATTTCTCTCGATATAGCTATTAAGTTGTTCTTCGTTTTGATAAACGCAGCTTTTTGTCGTAGCCATTGCAATCTCCAATAATCTTATTTCTCCAATATCCCTATCTCTTAAAATACCATATTTCAATGGGCGAAGATATGACAAAAAAAGAAAAAGCTGCCAACTTATCAGCAACTTTTTCGACAAAATCGATTATTAGAACAAGTCTGTTCCAAGCGGAAGCGAGAATCCCAAATATAATACAAGAAGCAATGCAACAACGAACTGGATCCATAAAATTGAAGCTTTTTCGTTCTTCTTCGTACGGATCGAGATCATTTCCAGCATGGAAATAACCCAAAGCCCTACTGCTGCCTTCAACACGTACATAATAGTAATGTTGATGCTGAACAAGAGCATAAAGCCCGTCAACAGAATCAGCAGGTAAACAACCCTTAGAATCATGTGGACAATCTTTGAGCCTTTTTCTTTACCGCTTTTATGTAGGCCTATTGAAACAAAGAATAGAATAAGCGCCAAAAACCACGCAGTCATGTGGGCATGTATCATTTTTACACGTCCTCCTATCGTCAAATTCTAAGATATCATACCATATACAAAAGGAAATTCCTAAATATAAAGTGTTGATATGACTAATTGCCAGCCTGTACTAAAATTAGCCTTGTACAATATTGCTCAAAGTACCGATTCCTTCAACAGAAATTTCAATTGTATCCCCTGATTTGAGGAATCGTGGAGGTTTATAGCCTTTGCCTACTCCCGCTGGCGTACCGGTAGCAATGATATCTCCAGGCTCCAGCGTCATGCCCTGTGACAGAACTGAAATGATTTCTTCGACCGGAAAGATGAAGTTTTCCGTATTTGAATCCTGCCTGACTTCTCCATTTACCAGCGTCTGGATATTTAGATTGTTCGGATTCTCGATTGCTGACTTATGGACAATCCATGGTCCCATCGGACATGTTGTGTCAAGGCTCTTGCCAATGAAAAACTGCTTATGGCGCGCCTGCAGGTCTCTTGCTGTTACATCATTTATAATCGTATATCCGAAGACATAATCGAGTGCCTCATCCCGTTTAATTTCTATCCCCTGCTTACCGATGACTACAGCAAGCTCACCTTCATAATCCAACTGCTCAGTCACTTTCTTATGATCAAGGATTGTTGCTTTGTGGCCGATGACCGATGTTGGAGCTTTTGTGAACACCATGACATGTTCCGGAATATCATCCTTGCTTCCCATCTCAATCGCGTGCTCCGCATAATTCTTTCCGACACAAAAAACATTCTTTGCTGGCTTTGGAATCGGGGCGAGTAAGGTTACAGATTCGATCGGTCTATAGAGTTCCTCTTCAAGGTTATTTTCATTTACCCACTCGACGGCTTTCATTGCATCCTCGTAAAACGAGTCACCCGATGCAATGGCCTCCAACATTGAGTCTGGAAACGAGACTTCTCCACCCATTCTTCCCGCTGCTTCAACCAGTGGAAGAACACGATTTTCACCTTCATTGACAATACCGATAAAAATTCCTGTTTCATTTTTAAAAGTACCGAATTTCATGTTTGGTCCCCCTCATATTACTTTTTTAGCTAACACTAAGATAAATGCTTCGGATATTACTTTCTCCATATGACATCTTCCCTTTTAAAGCGTTGCTTCTTCATATACGTACCGCTCCTCCAAAGCCATTCCACCGGTCCATAATAATACCTCTTTATATAAAAGGTGCTGGCGGCAAGCTGAAAAGCGTAAATACTCAAAGCGAGGACTGAGCCTGCAAAAATAGAAATCTCCCCATAGTACCCAAGCCCATAACTGTAAAAAATCAGCGTTGCGACAATCGATTGAAACAAATAATTGCTAATGGAAAGCCTGCCTGCTGCCTCCAGTGGAGCAAGGAGTTTATCAAAAGTTCTTTTCTCCGAAGCAAGTGCTAGGAATAGCGCATACGCCATAGCGAGCATTGCACCACCAAAAGCATCCTGGGCGTAATCCGTCGCCAAGGTTCTGGCAATAAGGTTTGGCAGTGATTTGATAAGCAATCCAGCTAAAGCCAGTGCAGTTGCAGAATAGACCATCTTATACCGCTTGCTTTCCACATTCTCAAAAAGCCTGAGTTTTGCTGCTCCAGCACCAATCATAAATAAAGGCAGGATTGTGATGAGGTAAAAAATGAATCCTATTAGATCATTGTTTTTATACCATTCAGTAATCCTTTGCTCGGTAACCTCTGCAAAACTGCCAGTTTGATAGGCCATCATTGCCTGGGTCGCCGCTTCCTTATCATACATCGTGAACTCACTTTCACCTTGCAAAGCGTCTGCAGCCCCAAGCATAAATAGAAGCAGCAAGTTGGGGACTATGTATAAAATAAATCCAGCTATCAGCAGCCTCCTTGCATTCCAGCCAATTAAAAGGAGAAAGACAAAACCGCACATTGCGTAGGTAATTAAAATATCTCCCTCCCAAATAAAGAAGGCATGAAGCAGCCCCATTAACAAAAGAATTGAAAGTCTCCTTAAGGCAAGCGAATGAAAGCTAAGTCCCTTCTGGAGAGTACGTTCTCTCAATATTACCAGTCCATATCCGAACAACATCGCAAACAACGGGTAGAAGCTTGCCTGCACAAAAATATCAATGAACCTGTATGTAACTAAATTAAGTGTTCCATGCCACCAATTTTCAGGATCGATATAAAAATACGGCGAATGAAAGGAAATCATATTCACTAGAAAAATTCCTAATAATGAAAATCCCCTCATCCGGTCAATTGAAACAATCCTTTTTCCCGCAGGCTGGGCTTTTAACTCCATACTCCCCCTCATTCCATCCAAAAGTTTACATCTATACTATGTATATCACACAAAGCCCTGCATGCCAAAAGAAGAAGGACTGCTTATAGAGCAATCCCTGTTAACCTACTAATTTACAAGCCTTCCATCCTTTCCTTTCGCTTCCCAATATTCATTTCTCAAATGCACCTTCTGGATTTTGCCGGAAGCTGTCTTCGGCAGTTCTTTTACAAAGGTAACTCCTGTAATGGCTTTGAAATGGGCAAGTTTTTCACGGGAGAAAGCAACAAGGTCCTCCTCGGTAACGTGCTCGTTTTCCCTGAGCACGACATAAGCATGTGGTGTCTCGCCCCATTTTTCGTGCGGTACGGCAATGACTGCTGCTTCAAGAACTGCAGGATGATCGTATAATACGCCTTCAACCTCGATGGAGGAAATATTCTCGCCTCCACTGATGATCACATCTTTTTTGCGGTCGACGATATCAATGTTTCCGTACTGATCGACCGTTGCCATATCACCCGTATGAAGCCAGCCATTGCGGATGGTTTCCATCGTTGCTTCTTCATTTTTCCAGTAGCCTTTCATGACCCCGTTGCTTCGGGTGATCACTTCACCAATCTCTGTACCATCATGTGCGACCTCTTCCCCGAAATCATTCACCACTTTTACCTGGCAGCCCATCATTGAAATTCCAGCTTTCGCCTTCATCCGGTATTGTTCATGTAATGGCAGCTGCTTTAAATGTGATCTTACAGTTGAAATTGTGCTTAACGGGGAGGATTCCGTCATCCCATATACCTGGATGAATTCCCAGCCTAGTTCTTTTTCAACCCTTGTAACGAATGCAGGAGGCGGTGCAGATCCGGCAATCACAACGCGGACATGCTGTTCAACGCCAGGTACATTTTTTTCATAGAACTGGAGAAGTGAATTCAGCACAGTCGGAGCCATATGCATTACGCTAACTTTGTTGTTTGCCAATGCGTTAAAAATAGTCTCAGGAGTTGTTTTGCGCAGGCAAACCTGTGAAGCTCCGTTCGCCGTATAGTAAAATGGTGACCCCCATCCATTTACATGGAACATCGGCAGGACATGCAGGAGAACATCTTCATCGCTTACCCTTAGATGATGCATAGTGCTGAGAGCATGAAGGTAATTGTTCCGATGTGTCAGCATTACACCTTTTGGATTCCCCGTCGTTCCGCTAGTATACAGAAGGCTGCAAACATCATTTTCATCAAGCTCCTCACGTGTAAAAGCCTCCGGCGAGTGCTCGTCAAGCCATTCATCATAACCCAGCTCATTCACGCTGTCTTCTTTATAATGGATGATGATGTGCTCCACCGTTTGCAGCTGGTCTTTGATTGGCTGGACCAAATGGTACAAATCTTGGTCAACGAATAATACCTTCGATTCGCTGTGATTCAAAATAAACAAATAATCTTCCGGCTTCAGGCGGATGTTTAACGGAACCATCACCCCGCCTACCTGGAATACACCATAAAAGCCTTCTAACATTTCGATTGAGTTTGGCGCCAGATAAGCGATTCTGTCACCCTTTCCAGCTCCAAGCTTCCGAAGCCCGTCCGATAGCCTGTTCACTCTTTCATTCAGTTCGGCATATGTAAGCGACCTGTCCTCGGAAAAAATTGCCTTTTTGTCACCGTAAAGCGAAACCGCGCGGTCTAAAAACTCGTTTAACAGCAATGGAACATTCATATCTTTGCCTCCTATAGAATAAATTTAAAATTCTAAATATATAAATATATTAACATATTAGCTTTTCTGTTATACAACTTTCCGTCTGTTATATAACATCCTTTCCAAGGGGCAAACATAGGCATTTTAATCACAATCTTTACTTAGGCACATACGATATAAAGAAATCCAGGAAAGGGTGTTGCTCATGCCGGCAATCGTTGGAGTCGTACAGGTCATTTCTCTGGGCAACAGCGCTGTTTTCAACATTGGCGATGTTTACAGAATCAGCCCGGTTTCGAGCGCAAAAACATTTTCAGGTGCTGGCTCATTCAATACCGGAGATGGATTGACTCTATATAATAATCAAAGCTCGACGAATACCTATGATCAAGATGAAGTGGATCAGGGAAATTATTTAAATGCTTAATGCGGGTGATCAGGATGAATTTCTATATACAACAATCGATTCACATTAACCTTTTAAAAATTGATGGAATCACCAATTCCTCTGTTCTGCAAATCGGAAGCGCTGGTATCATCAAGCCTGCTTCTTATCTGTACAACACAGGAGGTTTTACGGGACCGGCACCACAGGCGCAGCATCCTGGCGTTATTAGCAGCTCGGAGTTGCTTGGTACACCTGCTGTACCTTTACAGGCCCCTGTACGAAAGATTTGATACTGGATATCAGTCTTAAAAAAATAAACTGGTTTGATTCGAGGTGATTCGTTTGGATACGGAATTCTATCAATATATAAAAAGGCTGCATTTATATGTGGAGCATCAAAGCAAAAAAATAGGCAAATTGGAGAAAATGATCTTGGATATGCAACAGGAAATTGCAAGCCTTAAAGAAAGGCCTCCGGTTCAAATCGGAAAAATCGAGTATAAATTCGACCAGTTGAAGGTTGAAACTCTAGAAGGAACACTGAATATTGGCTTGAACCCGACAGACCTGAACGAAATCGACGATTTTTCTGTCGATCAGAAAGCCGTGAACGTACCAATTCCTCCCAAACAGTTGTTCAAGCGGACAATCGAGCTTGAAAACACACTGTATCAATATTTAGAAACTGACCTCGAGCAGATTTATCGTGATGCACAAATTAATCTGGGAATAACTGTCGATGATTCTTATTTTACATTTATAAAAGATGATATTAAAAAACAGTTGTCCGGCAGAGTGGCTTATCACTTAAAAGAACTTTCCTCCACCAGTCGGGGAGAAGAATTAAGCCCTGAGATAAATGCAAATGTGATTGAGTTGCTTAAACAGGAAATCCAGAACGGAGTATTCCTTTTCCTGAAAAATCTGCCTGACAATGTAAAGGAAGGACGTTCATAAATGAATTTTCAAGTATATAACCGGGATATTTGCGTCGGCGACATCAGGGTTATAGGCGTATCAAGCTCCTCATTGCTAATGGTCGGGGATGCAGAAATAATCCAGCTGGCAGCAACATTTGATACTCCAGCAGAATCGCTAGTCATCGGACCATTCGTTCCGCTTTCAGTGGAGTGACGATATGTTTCAAAGAACAGCATGTGTCGATCGCATAAAAGTCGATTCGATTATTTTTTCGTCCATTTTCCAAATAGGCGATTCCCAGCAAATCCAGGCCAAATCAAAAGCGATAGCAGTCCAGAGAGAGGCGGAAATTTTTTATGACAACGAAGGGAGTTTCTCAGCCTTTTCCATTTTCTCCGAGGCAATCCCATTCACTCCTGTCGATGAAATCTTCACGAGTTCAACCCAAAATCTCAACCCGGTTTTGAAAGTAAGGAATATCGAGATTATTGGCGCCGCATCTTCCTCAGTTGTCCACCTCGGAAACAGCTGCCATATTTCAATGGAAGCCAGGGTAAAGCATATCCGCCAGCTATTGCCACGGAATGAACTAAATAATAATACCGATCATATTGTTATATAAAATTGATTTTCTCACCGATCTTGTTTTTGCGTTTAGGGACATCTTTACACGTTACAAGCGGGTTCATTCCACTTTCAAAAGCAATCAAAGTGTGGTGCAAAAGCAACAAGTAATCGATTGAAGCATTAATAAACAAGCAGAAAAGGATGTTTTCAATGCCAGCAATTATAGGTCCTGTTCAAATTGTTACTGTCAGCGGCGGCACTGTACAGTTTGGCGATTCCCTGTTCATATCGCCAAAAAGCAACTCCAAGACGACGGCAGGCCAGGGCGGGTTCAATACAGGAGGATTAATCGTCACCAATAACGGCTTAAGTTCCAGCAATGTTCTTGATGCAAACCTGTTTGATCAGCCAACAGTAGGAAATAACTAACGCTTATTACTTTTTCGGACACTAGATTTCGAAATTTTAGGCAGCCTTGTTGAAGGCTGCTTTTTTATCCATTTTAAAAATTTATGTATATCCGGGTGCTTGCGTAGCAGCTCGATGGTATTCAAGTTGGCAGCAAGTTCCTCATTCGTAAACAATGCATGTATCTGCTTATGGCAAGGAATGCAGAGATTTGCTGTCGGCATAAGAGTCCCGCCCATTTCTTTAGGGGTCAGATGGTGGACTGTTACTTCGACTTCCTCTCTGCTGCATAGCTCACATTTCCCAGTCTGCTTTGATTTTGCCATTAGTATCTCCTTTCTTAAAGTCCTTATTAATCTGAAGGCTGTGTTAACGATCATTGTTGATTTTTTAAGCTCTGTTGATTGTAGTGGAAGGCGCGCAG
>NZ_JBALSS010000008.1:95718-140625 GCF_036967045.1 Bacillus sp. JJ1609
GAACGGAAATCAACAGCCAAGTTTAACACAGCAATCAAAAAAACCGGTCTGGAATATTGTACGCATCCGACCGGTTTTCAGTATTTTTTACGGAGCAAAGCCGTAAATAAGATTATTAATCCTGTTCAAGTTCTAACAGATGGCCGCCATCGAAGAAATATAAATATTTCTCATTTACTGGCTGTTTCCATACTTGTTCGATCGCTTTAGCATATAAGCTGATTTGTATGCGATAGCGTTCTTCTAAGATGGATTTTGCCTGTTCGAAGCCGCCTTTGTAGCGGTCATGGATGCCGTCTGTCTTGAAGTCGAGCAGCACCGTGCCTTTTTCGTCCTGGAAAATGCAATCGACGACCCCCTGGATAAAAATCGGTTCATTTTCACCTTGCCAGTCTGGGTAAACTTCCTTCGCTGGCAGCGAGAGATAGAACGGCACTTCTCTGCTTACTTTCTGAGCATTCAATAACCTACTGCCAATTTCCGTTTCAAAAAAGGCAAGAATCCATTTTTTCTCGATGGCCTCTCTTTGCTCTGGGAAAAGAAGCTCACTCTCCACCATTTTTTCCAACTGCAGATCGAGTGAAAGTTCGTTAACAGGTTTTGTAAGGTCGATATGCTGCATGACCATATGCATCGCAGTACCGCGTTCTGCAGGTGTTAATTTCTTTTCCTGCATGAATCTTGGCCTGTTCAGGATTGGTTTTGTAAAACGGCGGATCATTTGGGTGCCGCTTCCCTCATCCCTTGTTTCATGATTCCGTTTCAGTTCTGTGACGGATTGCTTCGAACGGTGTGTCGCTGCTTCCTTGTAATGATAGTTCCATGAAAGCTGATTGCGCACCTCTTCTGATAAAGCAGAATTGATATTTACCGGCTTCCCTTCTGCTACGAGATCCATTAGGCTTTCGTGCTCTTCAGTCTTTTCATCAGCATAGGTTGCCACTTCCTCGGCCGTTATCGTTTCGATTTTCCAGCGTGATGGATGGCTGCTGATTTCATCAACAGGCGCAGTACTTGCCTCGCTGCCTCTTATCGAATCACAATCCTTATGACGGATGACCGCAGGGCCGATCCAGTCAATATAGCCTGACGCTGAAGCTCTGAGATATTCACCAAGAAGCCATTCTGGATGGCTTGCTTCATCCTGCCATTTGCTGATTGTTTTTTCAGCATCCTTTACTGACCCTATTAAATAAAGCTTTTCCTTTGCCCGAGTCAAAGCAACGTATAGCACCCTCATTTCTTCAGCGAGCATTTCCATCTTATGCTTACGCTTAAAGGCAAGCTGAGGCAGTGAAGGGTAAGAAATACGTTTTTCAGGGTTAATATATTTAGCGGCAAAGCCAAATTCCTTATCAAGCATGTAAAATTTCTTCAAGTCCATCGTGTTGAAATTCCTCGCCAAACCGGCGACGAACACCACTGGGAACTCAAGTCCCTTGCTGCTGTGGATCGTCATGATCCGGACAACATCCTCCTGCTCCCCAAGCGCCCTGGCTGCACCAAGGTCATCACCGCGTTCACGCATCCGTTCAATGAAGCGCAAAAATCGGAACAATCCTCTGAAGGTTGTTGCCTCATATTGCCTTGCCCGGTCGTATAGGGCCCGCAGGTTTGCCTGACGCTGCTTTCCGCCTGGCATTCCACCGGCAAAATCAAAGAATCTGGTTTCTCTGTAAAGCTGCCAGATTAAATCGGAAACAGATCCCTGACGTGCTGCTGTTCTCCAGTTCTTTAAGCGATCAAAGAAATTTCGTGACTTTTCATGCAAAGCTTCATTTTCGGCTGTCGGCTTTTTTAGGCAAAAGGTTGACAATGCCTCATAAAAAGTGCCTCGTTTCTGGCTAATCCTGATGACCGCCAGTTCCTCTTCGTTCAAGCCAACAATCGGAGATCTGAGTACAGCAGCGAGCGGTATATCCTGATATGGATTGTCAATCACTTTTAAAAGTGAGAGCATAATCGCCACTTCAGTAGCCTGAAAATAACCGGTCGATAAATTAGCGTAAATCGGAATCCCCTGCTGCTTGAACTCCTCCATGATTTGCGGTGCCCATGTCATCGAGCGGAGCAGGATGACAACGTCCCGGTAATTCACAGGCTTAGAAGTCTTCGTCTTAGGATTATAGACACCCCTGCGCTCCTCAACCATCTCTTTTATATGCTTCGCCATCAGTCTTGCTTCAAGCTGTGATTGTTCGAGGTCATCAGCGTCAAACTCCGTTGAAGCTGCTTCATTTTCTTCTGCGGCTTCGGCTTCACCCGAACCGGCATTACCTTTATCAATCAGCAGGAGTTCGACTGGGAATGACTCATCCTCAGGATACGGAGCTCCCTTTTTCAGTTCAGCATTTTCATCGTAATGAATCTCGCCAACCTTGACACCCATGATTTGCTTAAAAAGATAATTGGTACCGTCAAGGACTTCGCTGCGGCTCCTGAAGTTCTTGGCCAGGTCAATTTTCAAACCGGTTTGCTCGCCATCCGCTGTGAACCTGTTGTATTTTCCTAAAAACAGGTTTGGCTCAGCAAGGCGGAAACGGTAAATGGACTGCTTCACGTCACCTACCATGAACATATTTCCAGTCGATTCACCATCTGATGTCACTAGCTGGAGGATTGCTTCCTGTACCATATTTGTATCCTGATACTCATCCACTAGCACTTCTTTGAATTTTTTGCGATAAGCAATCGCTGCTTCTGACGGCATGGCGGCATATGTTAGCTCCCCGCCTTCTGATTCAGGATGTGCAGTCAGGATGTCCAGTGTATAGTGCTCAAGATCGGAAAAATCGACAAGTCCGCGTTCCTGCTTCACTTCTCCAAAACGGCGTGAAAATTCCTTTACCAGATCAATCAGGACAGCAATCAATGGTTTCATCTCCTGCATATCCTTCTGGAAGCTCTCCGGCCTCCTTGCAAACAGTTCGCTTTTCATATCCTGAACAATTTTCTTTGCTTTGTCCCTAAGATTTCCAGCCTTGTCCACCAGCTGCTTATCAAAATCATCGCCCTTACACGTTTTTGCCCGGTCAAATTTGGCAAGCTGCATCGCCTCATAAAGCTCAGACCATGATTGATCTTTGGCATTCAATAACGTTTCAACTACATGGAGATCATCTGTAAAATTAACAGCTCTCGGTGCAGGGCCCGCTGGCATTCTTGCAATCTCCAATCCTTGTTCAAGGAGTTGCTTTGCTCCCTGAAGCTGGAGCTCGATATCTGCCTTTAGAACCTTCATAAATGGCAGGTCCTCAATGGACGATGTTCCTGCAGCATCATACATCGAAACGATCGAATCGAGATACACATCGGGTGATGGATTGGATCTGGCAAAATCAAAAAGGTCTGCAATAATATCCTTCAATCCTTCGTCGCTGCGGTCATTCGTGAACGCATCAACGAGGTTAAAAAACAACTGGTTGTCTGCCTTTCCGTATTCTTCTTCGAATAGCTCCTCTATTACTTCATCTCTTAATAGCTGGCCCTCGGTCTCATCAGCAATCCTGAAGCCTGGGTCAACATCAATCAGATAATAATACTTCCTGATTACATCAAGGCAAAAGGAATGGAGTGTGGAAATGGATGCCCGGTTCAGCAGGCTAAGCTGCTTTTTTAAATGGATCGAACCAGGATTGGCATCAATCGCTTTCTCCAGAGCCTCTCCAATTCTGTGGCGCATTTCCGCGGCTGAAGCATTGGTGAACGTCACAACGAGCAGCTCGTCCACATCAATGGGATCATTCTCCGCTGTAATTTTTTTGATGATCCTCTCTACTAAAACAGCCGTCTTTCCAGATCCAGCCGCAGCTGCGACCAGGATATCCTGTCCTGATGCCATGATCGCCTTCCACTGATCTTCCGTCCAGGTTGCCCCTTCCGGTACTGGGGGTATATTCATTTTAGCCAAGATCCTCTTCCTCCTCCCCGATTGATGCAAGAATATCTTGTTTCTTTATTTCTTCTAATCTATCTGAGTTTACATTCAGGCCATCATTTACCTTTAGGCTTTCATCCTGGCGCAAGGCTTCAAGCAAATCTTCCTTCTTGATCACTGGAAGCTTCCTGAACTCATTGGATTCCACTGCCTGGTCAAACTGGCAAACAGGCTTGAAGGAACAGAATGTGCATGGAGCGCGGTCCTTGAGCTTATATGGAGAAACATCAACGATTCCGCTGACGATTCCGTTTCCTGTTTCAACATATTTCTTGCGTACAAACTGCCTTAAATGATCAAAGTCTTCTTTGCTCGCAACCTTCGAGCTTTTAAGAAGGCTTCCGTCCTTTTTAAAACCAGCTGAAATGATTTGGGAGCTGCCTGTATCAATGCTTTTGTCCATAAGCCTAATGACATTTTCATCGTTAAGCAGCAAGCCATTCATTTTAAACCGCTTGAGAATCTCTTCTTCAATTTCATCAAGGGTCAGCATTTTTGAAGCATTGACAATCGGATTATGGACATGGAAATACAAGACTCCGGCTGGGTCTGCTGGCGTTCCCACCAATAATGGCGAGTGGGTGATGATAATGTCCAGATAGGTGAGCATTTGCAATGCAACCCCGTAGTAAACCTCTGTCAGATTGACATCCTTCACGCTGGATTTATAGTCGACAACCCTCAGATATACACCATGATCATCCTCTGCTTTATCGACACGGTCGATTCGGCCCATCAGTTCCATCCTTGTGCCATTCTTAAGTGAAAACGCAAGCGGAGGCAGCTTTCCCTGTCGGCCAAAACCAAGCTCCAGCCCCACAGGTGAGAACCCGCTGACCTTAGCATGCTCACTTAACACTAGTGAAGCACGGCTGATGATATTTTGCAGCTTTTGCTTGATATAATGGTGCCTGTTCGAACTGAGCAGTATCTCGTTTTGCAATTTCGGCGCCAGTTTCTGAACCGCATCCTTGGCTAGTGCTTCAGCCTGTACTCTTGTCAAGCTTGCCCAGCTGAGGTTTTGTTCCATAACCGTTTCGGCAATTTCTTTTAATGCTGCATGGAACAAGTCTCCGATATCTGGTGCTTCGAGCCTGAAAATCTGTCTATCGCGGAGCTTCAGTCCATGCTGGACATAGTGTGAGAACGGGCAGCTGTTGAAAAGCTCCATTCTTGATACGCTCGCTTCAATTTGCTCTCCGTACAGCTCCTTGCTGACATCTTCGGACAGCTGCTTCGCCCTGTTTTCGTAAAAGAGACTGGATAGAACCTTACGCGCAGTGTCCGCCCAGCGATGGTCTTTCATATAATAATCGTATATATCCCACCAGAAATCGTAGACAGGATAATTCCGCTTCTTAAGCTGCAGCTGGGAAGTCAGGTAAGATAATGCCACATTTTCTCCTGCTGCGTATTCAAGCTGATCCTGCTCTGGCAATTCAGATGGATCAGGCAAGAAGTAGTGAGTTTGATGCTCCGGGAAAAGGTCTGATATCCTTTTGATAAAGGAGGATGGCATCAACGCTTTTCCTTCTTCATTGGCAATTGGATAGCTGATATAAAGAAGCTCTGATGGCGTAACAAACGCCTTATAGGCGATGAAATTCTCATCAAGCAATTTCGTACGGCTGCCCGGAGCAAGCTTTACTCCCTTTGATTGCAGAAGATCACGGTCATCATCGCCGAAAATTCCATCCTCGGACATCTTCGCAGGAAGTACGCCTTCGTTAACCCCAATGACAAACGCAACCTTGATATCGGCTAGCCTTGTCTTTTCAATGTCTGCGATGAGCACCTGGTCAATAGCCGGAGGAATCAGTGAAAACTTCAAAGATTCAAAGCCTGCATCCAGGATTGTGACGAACTGCTTAGGGGCTACCTTGCTGTATCCGAGCATTTCCACAAACTGATCGAGCAGGTCAATAACAGCATTCCACGCTTGTTCATGCTCCCTTGCTTCGACGAGCCTGCCTTCCTGTTCAGCGGCCATTCTCCAGAGTTCAAGCTTGGCTGGAATATCAAGCTCTTCCATGAACAAATACACCGCTTCAGACATTTTCCGTCCAGTGTCTGCCCTCTTCAGCCTCCGGGCCATCCTCATCAGCGGCGCTGTAATGAGCAGTCTCAGGTCATTCAGTTCCTGCTCTGTCTGCTTTTCTGCATCAGTCTGTACAGCACCGTCAAACTCAAGGCCTCTGATCCGCCTGTATTTCCATCGTTCCTTTTTCGTCCATTTTTCACCTTGGATACCATAGGCAAGAGCATAATTCTCAAGCATGTCCATTTGTTCGCGCATTTTGTTGATGTCTGCTCCAGCAGGGAATAACAGGTCCGTTTTTACTGCCCTGAAAATCGGTTCATACCGCCATTTCCCCAAGACCGTTTCAAGGCTTGAACGAACAAGCTCGACCAGCGGATGGTTCAGCATATTTCTTTTCTGGTCGATAAAGTAAGGAAGACCGTAGTCATCAAAAATCGTTTCAAGCACTTCCCGATAGTCGCTGCCTCTCATAAGCACCGCTATATCCCGGTATCGATAGCCCTTAACTCTTGCAAGTCCGCGTATTTTCCGGGCAACACCTTCTATTTCGGCTCTTCTGTTGGCGGCCTGGGCAATATGGATAGCGGCCTCTCCATTAAACCTTGATGCTGGCCTGGAATCGAATTCGCTCTCGAGATGCTTTAAAGACTCCTCATTCCATCGCTTCTGTTCTGTCAAAACAACTTCTTCTTCCAGGTCATACCCCTTTGTCTTGATCATATCGTGAAGGTTTTGACATGTTTCTCCGGTGACCCTGAACAAATGGAGTTCATCCGGCTGTTCGTCTTTAAAATTCTCATCAACTGGCAAGGCGATGGTTACTCTTTTACACGTACCGATCAGCTGATCAATAATCATCAACTCAAGCGGAGTGAAGCTGTAAAAGCCATCTATATATACTTCTGCATTTTTTAAGTACTCAGAAACAGGCACTTTTTCGGCAAGTAGCCTGAAGTAATCCTCTGAGTCAATATATTTACCAAACAGCTCATCTTCAAATTGCCTGTAAACAAGCTCCAGGTCATGGATTTTATCGCCAAGCGCTTTATTGCCCTCGGAAGTACCTGCCATTTTTCCCGCAAGCTCTTCCGGCTTGATTGCATAACGCTTAAACTCGATCAGCATCTGTTCCATTTGCTGGACGAAGCCATTTTTGTCAGCTGCTTTTTGAAAGATCTTCAGGTCGTCTTTTTTATCCTCAATAATCTTGCGGATCATCATGCTGACCCCGACGCTATCCAAATGATGCCTTGTGAATCCGCCTGTTTCCTGAAGAACCCTCCAGGCAAGACGAGGAAAGCTGTACACCTGCGCCCTGATCATTCCCCCGAGCTCTGGATCAGTGGATAACCGGTATTCTGACAAGAACGACATTTGCTCAGGAACAAGATAGATGACCGGGTCGCCTTGCGGGTCAGCAATAAGCCTGTGCTTAATTTCCTGAATGATCAGCTCGGTCTTCCCGCTCCCCGAGCGCCCTAATACCAAACGTACAGACATCTGACTTCCCCTTTCTCCCTATTAAAATTAAAGTCTCTTATGTTGATGATAGCATAGAATTTTTCTTCATATAAAAATTGAAAAAGGCGCTTCATTCTATGCGCCTTTGGATGTATTTCTGTTGCCAAACAATTGTTCTGTATATGAATTTATTATACCTTTTTTACCCCTGGTTTTGGAAGCAAAGACTCCGTTAATTTTTCCCAAAACAACCTACAATCTGTTGGGTGTATGCATATGTTATTGTTGGCAGGTGATCGATGTGAAATCAATGACCCTTTTTCAAAAAGTGTCAATTCTTCTGACGGTATGTGCAATTATGGTTGCGAGCAATATTTATACTTTAATTCCGATCTATTCCATTCTGGCGGACAATCTTGCCATTGCCGAGTCCCATGTCGTGTTAGCTGGCGGGCTGTTTACCTTTTTCTATGCATGCGGGCTTCTTTCCTTTGGACCAATTTCTGACTTCACTGGCCGCAGGAAAATCCTTGTCTATGGACTTTTGGCATCTGCGCTGACAACGCTTGCTGTCGGCTTTTCCACCGGCTCGATCAGCCTCTGGGTCACCCGTTCGCTGCAGGGGCTCACTCTTGCGACCTTCGCTTCTGTCGCATTTGCTTATTCCTACGATTTATTCACTTTCAGACAAAGGACCATCCTTGTAGTTTTAATCAATACGGGGTTTTTAATCGCTGGCATCTTTGGGCAGGTCGCCAGCGCTTTCCTTGCAAGCCTGTATTCCTGGAACAGCGTTTATATTTTTTTCTCTGGAGCCTATTTTGTCCTGTTTGCGATTGCTTACTTTTTGCTAAAAGAATCTCCAAGTCCTGAAGTGGGAAGCAGGCCACTATGTAGTGTTTTTTTCAACTTATTATCCGATTCGCGCTTGATGAAATGCTTTATCATTACGTTTTCGCTTCTATTTTCAATCATTGCATTTTACGATTCAATCGGCAGGTTCTTTATCGGTCCGCCCTCAGACCTGCTGATGATCCGACTGGTTGGCTTGATTGGTGCTTCCTTATCGCTTTTCACCGGGAAAATGATGGATCGATGGGGAGAGGTGCGGACATTGATTGGAGGCCTGGCAATTGGTGCCACGAGTGCGTTCATGCTGCTGGTCCTTCATTCCACGCTTCATTTAGTTATTTTTTCGATTTTTTTCGTTTCCTCCATCTCACTTGTGATTCCGACAGCAATAACCTTGATTGGCTTTTATGGCAGCAGACAGCGGGCCAAAGCACTATCGCTCTATTCCTTCATCCTTTTGAGTGGCGCAAGTCTCGCTCCGCCAGTGGCAGCTCTTTTATCATTCAAAGGAGTCATGCTGCTGTTATCATCGCTGTTTTTGTTTAACATTGTCCTGTGCTTATTTATAAAAGAAGAAAAGGCATTTCAATCAGCTGATGCCAATTGAAATGCCTTTTCATTTACCTGCAACAATCCTATGGAATATAGTTTTCTATATGACAGGCTTCTGTTTTTCAGTGTTTTTAATCAACGCATTATTCTTTAGCAGCTTCTTGTCGATTTTACCGACATGCGTTTTTGGCATTTGAGCAATGAAATGGATATGCTTTGGCACTTTGTAGCCACCGAGCTTCTGTCTGCAATACTCTTTGACCTCTGCCTCTTCAAGGTCGCTTTTCTCCTCACGGACAATAAAGGCTGTCACAACCTCACCCCATTTATCATCGGGCATCCCAATTATAGCTGCTTCCTGAATCGATGGATGTGAACATAGCCAGTGCTCGATTTCAAGCGGAAAAACATTTTCCCCGCCGGTAATGATCATTTCCTTTTTCCGGCCGACAATATAGAAATAGCCTTCTTCATCCTTTTTAGCCAGGTCACCAGTATATAACCAGCCATCTCTTAATGTGTCTTTCGTTGCGTCTTTATTATTCCAGTAGTAGGAAAAAGAGTGATTCCCCTGTATCGCCAGTTCCCCAACCTCGCCGGGAACTGTTTCACAGCCTTCCTCGTTTATGATTCTGACTGCATTAAAGAGCATCGGTTTTCCGACAGACCCCCGTTTCAGTTCAGCCTCTGCTGGATCAATAAAAAAGTTATTTGGCCCAGCTTCCGTCAAGCCGTAGCCTTCCTTGAACGCCATCCCCTTCTGCTTGAAAGCCTCGTAGATATCTAGCGGGCAAGGCGCACCCCCTGACAGAAATATTTTCATATCCTTGAACTCAGCTTTGTAAAAGTGTTCGGATTTCACAAGCATATGATACATCGTCGGCACAAACAGGATGATTGTACACTTGAATTTTATTAAATTCTCGATGGCTTGTTCCGGGACAAATTCCCTCGCAATAATAATTTGGCCCCCAGCCATCAATATAGGAATCGAAAGCGCATTAAGGCCGCCTGTATGAAACAACGGCAAATAAGTCACCGTCTTATCTTCATTCGTCAGGTTCCAGCTGACAACCGTGGATATCCCGTTCCAAATGATCGCACGGTGTGACAGGACTGCCCCTTTCGGTTTTCCGGTCGTTCCTCCGGTATAAATCATCGCCAGCGGGTCTTCCTCATTCACTTCAGCGTTCCTGAACTTAGACTTGTTGAGACGGCCAGCGTATTGGTCAATCAGCAATTCATATTGTGTTCCATCTATCGGAAGGCTGCGCGCCTCATGCTGCCATATCATCGTAACCTCATTGGTAAAGTTGGAATGGAACGCAAGAAGCAGCGGATCCGAATCGCTAATTATATAGGCAAGTTCATCGACGGACAGTCTCCAGTTAAGCGGCACGAAAATAGCGCCGATTTTCCCACAGGCAAACAGCAAATCAAAGTAACTAATTCCGTTTGGCGCGAGCAGCGCAACCCTGTCACCCTTTTGGACACCTTTTTCCTGCAGCCACATGGCTATTGCTTTTGCCCGATCATTGACCTCCCTAAAAGTCCAGGCATGATCCGATTCAGCATCACCAATTGCTTGGGCCGCCGGTGTCATTCTCGCTCTCGTTTCCAGCCAATCGAGCTCCCACCTCACCGCAATCTCTCCCTCTCTCGTTCATGATGAATTCATTTTAGAAAATAAGAGTTACAGGTTAGTTACAGAACGCTAAGAGAGTGATTTGATGATTGGAATTAGTGAAGATATGTTTCTCAACAAACAATCCATTGGTTGAGATTTATAAGTAAAGCCACAGCACGAGACTGTGGCTTCTAGTTTGATTATCTATTCAGCTGCTGTTCATCCAGAATTCCCATGTTTCTAACATGGTTCTTCGCTTCAGCATCGCCAAGCTTGTAAACCATTGCATAAATTTCCTTCATCGTCATATCATATTCCGCATTTTCACGATCAGGATCTCTGAAAGGGACATGAGCATTTCCGAAGGTTTCCCAATCCGCTTTATAGTTCTCAACCAGGAACTCACGAAAATGCTTGATTTCCTCCCCAGTAGCAATGAGGGTAAAATGGCCCTCCGGCTCAGCAGGCTGATCCAATACCTCGCCGCTTTCTATGTTAAAGTAATAAGTTTGTTTTTTTTCCTCCATGTATAGCACCTCATTCTTTTTATTACCATTTACCACTTTTGATAGAAAGTTAATCTTATAAAATTTATCCATAAGAAGTTTTTGGGTTTAAACAGTTTTTTTAATGAAGATTTAGAATCTGCTGCTTATAAATTATTTAAATTTCAGTTTGAAATCGTAAAAAATATATGTTTTTTGTGTCATTTAATATCGGTTGTAAAGGATTTCAAGATTGGAAGGGACAAATTATTGGTATGAGTGCAGTTTTTTTATCATTATGAATCCTTTTAAACACTTTTTTTAGTTGCGGGGAAACTATTTCTCCAGTTGGAATCATTTTTTCACCAGTTGAAGCAGTTTTTTCACCAGTTGAAGCAGTTTTTTCACCAGTTGAATTGTCTTTTTCACCAGTTGGACTGATTTACCGACATAAATCGCAATTGTACAATTGATTTTGAGTTGGAACGATTGTATCCCCATATTTTAATACTAGTTGAAACAGATATAATACCAGTTGATATGAATTTAATACCAGTTGAAACAGATATATTACCAGTTGGACCAATTTTATTACCAGTTGAGCCTTTCGTCCCTCCACACCCCAAATAAAAAAAGCGCCACAAGTGCGCTTTTTCACCATCTACATCATAATCCCGCCATCTACATGAAGGGTTGTTCCGTTTACATAATTGGATTCATCTGAAGCAAGGTATAAATAAGCATTCGCGATGTCCTCCGGTAAACCCAATCTCCCTAGCGGAACCATCATTTTCATTTGATCTAGCACTTTTTCCGGAACTATGGCGGTCATACCGGTTTCGATAAACCCTGGTGCTACTGCATTTACGTTTATTCCCTTGCGGCCGAGTTCCTTTGCCCATGTTTTGGTCATCCCGACTACACCGGCTTTTGTTGCAGCATAATTGGTCTGCCCAACATTGCCATACACTCCTGAAACAGATGAAGTATTAATGATCTTGCCTGAGCCTTGCTGGACCAATGCAGGGACTACTGCCTGGGCACAATTAAAAACTCCAGTCAGGTTTACGTCTACAACTTTCTGGAAGTCTTCGACTGCTAGCTTGTGCAGCATGCCATCTCTTGTAATTCCAGCATTATTGACCAGGATATCAATTTTCCCAAACTGTCCAAGAACCTTTTGAACCATGGCATCCACGCTGCTTCTGTCTGCTACATTCACCTGAAAAAATGCTACCTCGTATCCTTCTTCAGACAGCTCAGCTGCACGCTGTGTTCCTGTTGCCTCGTCAAAGTCTGCTAATGCCACTTTTGCTCCTTCTTTAGCAAAGGTCTTCGCCGCTGCCAAGCCGATTCCGTTAGCAGCGCCTGTAATGATCGCAACCTTATCTTTCAATCTCATAAGCTCACCTTCCTATTCTGCTAAAAATTCTTCGATATGCTGCTGAAGCTGCGCTAAATCATCCACCAGCGGAGAATGTCCGCAATCCTGTAATTCCACAAATTTAGCACGGCCTTCAAAATCCTCGACAATCTCTTCTGTCATCCGCTGTGTGACGACCAAATCACGGTCACCTCGAAGCACAAGGACAGGTATCTGGATGTCCTTCACCTGATTCGTGCCTTCCATTAACCCGTTATTTACAGCACTAATGTTAAAAGTATTGAGAGAATGATAGATTTCCGCTAGATTGCGCTGAGTCAGCATATCGTCAACATACTCTTCATAATGCTCTCCATCCGGCTGACGATTCGTGTAGATCAGCATATTCCACATCGCCTTTAAAAACGCTCTATTCTGCTGGTCATATGCAGTTTGGACAGCGACTGTCTTGCCAAGGTCCGCTTTAACATCTTCATAGGAGGTTATCCGATTGTTTACATCCGGCTGGCCTTCCGGGCTTGTGCCAAAGAAAGGATAACCGCGGGTTGAAGCAGATGCCAGCAAAATGAGCTTCTCACAATAGCCAGGATAATCGGCAGCAAACTGCATTCCAACAGCCCCGCCTGTCGACCAGCCAATGATTGAAAAATCCTTCAAGCCGATTTCATCGACAAACAATTTTACGTCATCCGAAAAATCCTTGATCGACATATTTGGTTTATGGTAGCTTGATTCACCAAAGCCTCTCATGTCGAGTGCGTAAATTTTATAAGCAGAATCCATCTTGTCAATCAGCAAATCCCAGTGCTTCGATGAAGTCATGTTCCCATGAATCAACAGAACGTTTTTCACGCCACCTTCCCGTTCCCGGTATGCGATCGTCTCTCCATTTGGCAAATCCACTTTCTTAATTTCGACTGCCTGAGCTTCCGTTTTTTCCATTACTACTCACCCTTTCCCCAGCGTATGGTTGTGGCACCCCATGCATATCCGATTCCGGCACTGACAAGAACTGCAATATCGCCGTCCTTCAGCTTTCCCGAACTTTCGGCTAACTCCAGCGATAGAATCTGGTCAATCTGGCCGATATGGCCATACTCTTCAAGATAAATAGAATTCGAGTCTGCTAAGCCAAGCTCGCTCAAAACATAGTCGTGTGCTGATCTTTTCATATGAAGCATGCCGACATAAGCGATTTCTTTATCAGAAAATCCGCTCTTTTGTACGGAGCCCCTTATCACCTTTAGGAAGTTAACCATCGACTTTTGCTCCAGGCGGTCTTTCATCCCTTGAGGATCCAATACATCAAGCTGGTACAATCCGCGTTCAAGATTTTCAGCAGATATCGGATTTTTCGTTCCGCCTGCAACAACGACCACATCCTCGGAAAAAGAACCATCTGTAATCATTTCTGTTTCAAGCAGGAGATTCTCTTTGTGGCCCTTTTTCAATAAAATAGCCCCTCCTCCGGCTCCAAGGTTATACATGAAGCGTGTCCTCGGATTCTCATAATCTATGAAGTCGCCGTTACGGTAGCCGCCTGCGAGCAGGACTGTATTGATCTCAGGATACGAGAGCATCATCCCTTTAGCCAATTTCAAGGCCATCACTGTTGTGCCGCATCTTAAAGCAGTATCAAACGCCCAGGCGTTTTTAGCGCCAATTTCTTCCTGAAGCTTGATGCCTGCTGTCCATAAAGGATACTCCTTGTATTCCTCGCCAATATAGATGACCAGGTCTATGTCTAATGGGTCAATAGCTGCTTTTTCAATTGCAATTCTCGCAGCTTTGATTCCCATCTCGCAAGTATGGTCATCCGGTCCCGGAACAGGCTTTTTCTTGATTCCCATTTTCACTTCCACAACTGCTTCTGGAATTCCTGCCAATTTTGCAATTTCTGTACCTGATATATATGTTTCGGGAAGATAGATCCCCGTACTTACAATCCCTATTTGCACTGCTCTTCCCCCCGTGAAAATAGTGGACACTGCCTAAAAAGCAGTGTCATTGCTAGCTTGCTTAATTTTGAATGTGAAAAATTGTTTGTGTGTACTTTCTCAGCTTTAAATCCTTATTGGAACATCAGGAGTGCCATTTTCTTCATTTCATTGTTCCAATGGCCTTTATTGGAACATCAATTAAGCTTTTTTCTCCATTTCATTGTTCCAATGGCTCTTATTGGAACATCAATCAAGCTTTTTTCTCCCCTTCATTGTTCCAATGGCTCTTATTGGAACATCAATCAAGCTTTTTTCTTCATTTCATTGTTCCAATGGCCCTTATTGGAACATCAATCAAGCTTTTTTCTCCCTTTCATTGTTCCAATAGCTCTTATTGGAACATCAATCATGCTTTTTTCTTCATTCATTGTTCCAATGGCCCTCATTGGAACATCAAAGAGGCTTTTAACGCCCTTGTATCGTTCTAACGAACCATACAGCACTTTCAAACCAACAAATCTAACCTTCTCCAACAATCTCTTTAATAAATTCCATTGCTGATTCTACTGAATCAAACAAGGCTTCTTTTTCATCCTGTACATGGGTGACTTTGACTCTCCAGCATTTTTTTCCGCTGTCCATTTCGATGTCCGCCAGCTGGAAACGGAGTACGAATGATGTGATCTGCTTCGTTTCCATCATGAGTCGCCCTGGCTTACGGCTTCTGATTTAACCGGGACAGCCGGCTTCTTTTTCCTGCTGAACTTCAGCTTTTGCAGGGAACCGACGATGCCCATCGGGAAGAACATGACAGCGAGTATATAAATAATGCCAAAGAAAATGATCCATCTTTCAAAAATCCAGTGAACCTTCGCCAGCTCGGTCAGCCAGTGATGCGAGAACTCAATGATACCCGCACCGATGATTGCACCAATCAGAGTTCCGACTCCGCCAATGATTGTCATCAGCAATGCGTCAAGCGTGATATCCATCGTGAATACACTGGTATTTACAAATCTGAGTGACACAGCATACAAAATCCCAGCGATTCCAGCTAGTACACCAGAAACGACACTCGCAATGATTTTATACTGAAGAACACTGTAACCAAGCGATTCCGTGCGCTGTTCATTCTCCCTGATTGCCTGCAATACCCTTCCGAGAGGCGAATTGGTAAATCTTCTGAGGAGAATAAAAACAATCACCATCGAGGCAAGGCAGATCAGGTAAAAATCAGTACGGTCCTTTAAGAAGTCCGGAACCCTGAAGGTGAATCCATCATTGCCATAAGTGACCGTACGCCATTTTTCAGCGAGGACCAGGAACAAGCCTGCAAACGCCATTGTCAGCATCGCATAGAAGTGGCTCTTTAGTCTTAATGTCAGCAGGCCGACAAAATAACTAACCAGGGCGGTCAATAAAATCGTTACCAGAACCGCCAGCAGGAAGTAGCTTGTTTCCGGCTCGAATCGTTTCATGAAAACACCGACTGTGTACGCGCCGATTCCAAAGAACATCGCATGCCCAAATGAGACAATGCCTGTATAGCCGAGCAGGATATCATAACTCATCGCCAGGACTGCAAAGATGAAAACCTGGGAAAGCAGGATCAGCATGCTTCGTGAATCATAGACAAAAGGAAGTATCGCTAAAAACACAGCGATGATCAGATAAAAAATATTCATACGGTTAGAAAGCATTTTTGTCATCCCCCGCTCACCCCTTTGCCCCGAACAAGCCCTGTGGCCTGAAGATTAGAACTACTGCCATCAGCAGCATATTTGCAGCAAGAGCAAGATCCGGCACATAATACGCCATGAAGGAACCAGACAAACCGACTAAAATTGCTGCCATAACCGATCCGGAGAAGCTGCCCATTCCACCGATGACTACGACGATGAAAGCAAGAATGGCAAATTCCATGCCCATATCGGCATGAATGACGCCGGAATATGGTCCAAGAAGCATTCCGCCAAGTGCCGCCATGCCTGCACCAATCATGAACACGAACATGAAGACCTTTTGGATGTTGATTCCCAGCGATTGAACCATTTCCTTGTTCATAACCCCGGCGCGTACTACCAAACCGATTTTTGTCTTTTTAAGCAGGAATTGGACTGCAAGGAACACCGCAAATCCAACTGCTATGATAAATGCACGATATTTGATGATAATGACATTGCCGACCTCCCAGCTTCCTGAAAGATAATCAGGAGTAGCAGCAGAAATCTGGTTTGGCCCCCAGACTACTTTTAACATTTCAGATAACACCAGCATCAATCCGAGCGTTATTAAAATTTGCTGGACATGGTTCCCATAAACAGGTTTAATGATCCAGCGTTCTGTAATGATTCCAAGAATCATCCCTGTTAAAATGGCGCCGATAATGCCGATAAGAAAGCTTCCCGTCGAGGTGTAGATCCAGATGCCGCTGTAGGCTCCCCAGGCAAACAGTCCGCCATGTGCAAAATTCAGCACATCCATCAAGCCGAATATCAAGGTCAGGCCTGCAGCCAGCAGGAAGATCAGCATTCCTGTCGCCAGGCCATTAAGACTTAAACTAATTAGGACATCCACTATTTCTTCCTCCCTTCCTATGCAATCCCGAGATATTTCCTTCTCATTTCTTCATCTTCACGCAGGATTTTCATTGGGCCATTTGAAACAGTCCGGCCATCATCGATGATGTAAAAACTGTCGCCAATCGTACTGGCCATCATGAAGTTTTGCTCCACCAGTATAATCGTTGTCTTTTCCTTCATTTGCTGGATAGATTCCATCACCTTTTCCACGACAATTGGCGCAAGTCCTTTGCTTGGTTCATCAATCAAGAGGAGTTCATTGTCGTTGACATAAGCACGTGCGATGGACAGCATTTGCTTTTGCCCGCCGCTCAAGAGGCCACCTGGCTTTTTCCAAAACCGTTTTAGGTCTGGAAACAGATCAAGAATATAATCCAACCTTTGGCGTGTTTCATCATTTTCCTTTTTGACAGCCACTTTAATATTCTCTTCAACCGTTAATTCACCAAAAATCCCCTGATCCTCGGGAACATAGCCGATGCCTTTATTGGCAATCGTATAGGTTGGCAGGCCTTTGATTTCTTCGTCTTTGTATTGAATCAAGCCTTTTGATGCCTGGTTCAAGCCCATGATCGTCCTTAAAGTAGTCGTTTTTCCGGCACCGTTCCTTCCCAGCAGGACAGTTACTTCCCCCTTTGGTACTTCAAAGGAAATTCCTTGAAGAATGTGGTACTGGCCGATATATGTTTCAACCTGGTCAAGTTTTAGCAGCGTGCTCACTGTGCAAACCTCCTAAATAAGCAGACTGGACTGTTTCATTTTTCATGATTTCTTCTGGAGTCCCATCGGCAAGCAGGGTCCCGTTGAATAGAACCATAATGGAATCTGAAAGGTCCATGATCATATCCATCTTGTGTTCGATCAAGATGATCGTACGGTCGCCTCTTTGTTTAATTTTACGGATGACTTCAAGAATCGCCGGGACCTCTTCGAGCGACATGCCTGCAGTCGGTTCATCAAGGAGCAGTACTTCCGTATTCAAGGCAAGAAGCATCGCGATTTCCAGCTTCCTTTTTTCACCGTGGGCAAGGTTCCTTGCGAGGGCATCCTTTTTGTCTTCAAGTAAAACAAGCTTCAGCCACTCTGCGGCTTCCTCTTCAAATTTATTGAACGCCTTGAAATGCCTCAGCATCTGATATCGGACTCCAGCATGTGACTGCACCGCCAATCGGACATTTTCCATCACTGTTAGATTAGGGAATACATTGGTGATCTGGAAGGACCGACCAATCCCCGCCCTCGTCCTTTTCGTTGGAGAAAGCTTTGTGATTTCGCTGCCTTTATACATGACCTGTCCTTTTGTTGGCATAAGCTGCCCGCTCAGCAGGTTAAAGAAAGTCGTCTTTCCTGCCCCGTTCGGACCAATGATGGATTTAAAATGATTTTGCGGGACCGAGATGCTGACAGAATCAACGGCCGTATGCCCTCCAAACGTGATGCTCAAGTCTTTTGTTTCTAATATTGCAGCCACTTTATTCACCACCCTTATTTGATTAAGCTATTTTCATGCTTCTCGGATAAGCATTTTATCCTCTATTCTTTTTCGGCCTTTTGCACTTTTCGAAATGTTCCCGAATCAAAAATCATCATGACTCGTAAAAGTGACATTGTTAACGAAAAGTGCCATAGAGAAAAGCATAATGAACTCCGGTGAAAAGTACCGAAGTTCATTATGAGTGTTTTAGTTGCGGACTGGAGGAGCCGTTTCTTCCGGCGAAAGTTCACGAATCAGAACAGGTACTGGATAGTCCACTCCATCCTTCTTCTCAAGCTTGATCGCATATAGTGCCTGAAGTGCCTGATGGTCTTCTGCACGGAATGTCATCTTGCCTTTTGGAGATTCAAAGCTCATGCCTTCCATTGTTTTAATCAATTTCTTGGAATCTGTGTCGCCCTCTGTTTTCTTAAGAGCTTCGACAATCGCGATCGCAGCGCTCATACCGCCTGGAGTGAATAAATCAGGAAGCTCGCCATTAAAGCGCTTTTTATGCTCATCAACAAGCCATTTGTTTATGTCATTTTGAGGAAGGTCGTGGTAGTAAACCGTGAAGCCTTCCATGCCTACAAGCGGCTGCATTGTTGCAAGGGCTGCGATATCAGGAGCACCTGTTGAAATCTTGATGCCTTTTTCCTGTACCTTCATGTCAGCAATCTGGTTCCAAGGAGAGTTAGCCCCAGCCCAAACGACAAAAAGGTAATCAGGCTTCTGGTCAATGATTTTTTGAATATTAGAAGTAAAATCTGTAGCAGCAGGATCTGCATATTCTTCATGAACGATTTCAGCACCCAATTTTTCCGCTGCTTCCTTAAATGCTGCTACGCCGTCACGTCCAAATGAATAATCTGGAGCAAGAGTTGCGATTTTCACGCCTTTCTTTGCAATTGCCGCTGCACCTGCTACTGCATCCTGCGAAGAGTTACGAGCTGTACGGAAAATATATTCATTGAATTCCGAGCCAGTGATGCTGTCTGCGACCGCAGGTTCGACAACCATGATCTTTTCATATTCTTCAGCCAGTGGCAGCACGGCTAATGTGTCACCTGAACTAGAAGATCCGACAAGGAAATCCACTTTATCTTCTTCAAGAAGCTTTGTTGCCTTTTGGACTGCTACTTCTGGCTTTGTTTCAGTATCTTCCACAATAAATTCGATTTTGCGGCCAGCAACTTCGTTCGTGCCATTTGTCGCATATTCAAGCCCAAGCTCGAAGCCGCGAAGAGTTTGTTTTCCGTATGCCTCCAGGCCGCCTGTCTGAGAAGCAAGAACACCAATCTTGATTGGTTCAGTATTCTTTGGTTCTTCTTTTTTATCCTTTTCACCTGAACCGGCTGTTTTCTCTGTCCCCGATGATCCAGAGCAGGCACTCGCGAACAGCAGTACTAAAATCAGCATAAAAGATAAGGCAAAATTCCGTTTTGAAGCTTTCATTTCCTTTCCCCCTTTAAAATGGTTAACTAAAAGCTCACCAAGCTTTGACTTCATCTTAAAAAAAGGAAGTTACAAATGAGTTACATCTCTAAAAACATAATCCTCTTAACCTTAGAAGGCGGATGAAATATAATAAGGACATAATAAAAAGCGGAGGTATTTTCGTGACGGCAACTGAATATGCAGAAAAACTGAGACTTGTCTTGCAGGAGCATAGAAATGAAGAGGAGGCTGTAAGGCTGAGCAAATATATGCGAAACCAGTTTGAATTCTTTGGTTTGCGCGCTCCTCTTTCAAGAGGTTTAGTTAAAGAATACATCGCAAAGAACGGTCTCCCTGACCAAGATGTATTAGTGGATACAATCAAAGCTTTATGGTCGTTTGAGGAAAGAGAAATGCAGATAGCCGGACTTTACATCATGGATAAAATGATTAAAAACATTCGGTCAAGCGATCTCGGTTTGATTGAATTCATGATTACTACAAAATCCTGGTGGGATTCTGTAGATCATATTGCCAGACACCATGCAGGGAAGTATTTTTCCTTGTACCCTGAGAAGCTTGGAACAATTGATACCTGGCTTGAGTCAGGAAATTTCTGGTTAATCCGTTCAGCTATTCTATTTCAACTTGGATATAAGGATAAAACAAATGAGGAGTTGCTTTCTTCTATCATTGAAAGGTCATTGGGATCAAAGGAGTTTTTCATTAATAAAGCAATTGGCTGGGCATTAAGAGAATACGGTAAAACCAATCCTGCTTTTACGATAAATTTTGTTAACAGCCATACCCTGTCTCCGCTCTCAAAAAGAGAAGCATTAAAACTATTGCAGAAATCAATGGTTGAAAATATAGAACAATAAAGTATCCCCTCCCATGAAAATGGCAATAACTGTACTTAGTTGCCAATAGCCTGGGAGGGGATTTATTTTATGAAGGGGATCTATTATATAAATGAACAGATTCATATAAATGATTTTTCACGTGAAGAAAGTATCGCAATCCAGAAGCAGGCATTGCTGAATTACATTGAAGCAACCCGCATGGAGCCCGTGAAATTGAATCCTTATCAGCTATACACGCATTACACCATCCCGCACGCACTTCTTTATGATTTAAAACTTCATAAAAGGCAGTTAGATTGTCTGCTGATGTATTCAAGGAACTCAATTGACGATTTTGCAGAGACATATCCTGC
This sequence comes from Bacillus sp. JJ1609, assembly GCF_036967045.1. Taxonomy (NCBI): domain Bacteria; kingdom Bacillati; phylum Bacillota; class Bacilli; order Caryophanales; family Bacillaceae; genus Bacillus; species Bacillus sp. JJ1609. Next base: position 116,707 of record NZ_JBALSS010000008.1, read on the forward strand.
ACGATGGCTGATACTTAAAAGCTATTTTGATCGAATTTTGACAGTTGTCTAATCAAAGATTAGTTACCGTCTGTACCTCTAAAAGCGATGCAATATCCATCCAGATCTGTGAGGGCAAACTCCTTCCATGGGCCATTGTTTTCATCTACCCATGGCTCAAATACAATCTTTGCTCCTTTAGCTTTGAACTCCCTGTAAAGCTCATCCAGTGCCTGCCAATTCTCTACATAGCAATACAGGTCAATACCATGCTCCATTCCTTTTGCAGGAGGATTTGGCTTAACATCTTTTGGATCCCGGGCCTCGAGCAGTTTTATTGCAAGTCCCGTAAAGCCATCCCTCAGCACCCACCAGTCCGTCACTTCGCAGCCTAACACCTCGGAATAGTAGTTCTTTGCTCTTTCAATATCTGAAACTACTAACACTTTTAATGAACTATGAATTTGTCTTTTTTTCATTATCGTAATTCCTTCTTAGACATTATTGCCCTGAATAATCATGTCATACATATGCCTGGTTGGCTCAAGCGGAGTAACGCCTAATTCCTGCTCAAGGACTTCGCAGCATTTCTTATACCATTTGATTGCCTGAGGGCGATTGTTTTTGCGGTAATAGCAAAACATCAATAATCGGTATGCTTCCTCCCAAGTCCGGTCTTTATGAAGGATTTTCTGGCACCAGTGAATCGCAGAATCATAGTTCTCCATTCTTACATTCAGCTGCGCCAGTTTCTCTGCACTTCGCAAAAAGTATACGAGAAGGCGTTCACGTTCATTGATGCACCAGTCCTCGTACCTTCTTTCCGGCAAGAAGTCTCCGTTATACAAAAACAAGGCTCTTTCAAGATCTTCAATTGATTTTTCTATATTTATTTCCTCTAATCCTGACTCTGCCCAGTCTTCAAATAATTGCGAATCCAAATTGAGAACCGCCTGAGGATTTATGCCATAACCAGTTCCTTCCCTAATGATAAAGAATGGGGCAGACCTTGCTTTACGCGCAGGCTCCAGGACATTATTCAAAGCATTCAGGGCAACCTTGAAATCTCTGTCTGCATTCTTTTCAAGATGTTCCGGCCAAAGAATCTGGAAAATGTCTTCCTTCATAAGAAATTGGCTGCGCTTCGTCAAAAATAACTGAAACAATTCTTTTGCTTTACCTCTTTGCCAATCTCTGTCCTCCACTTCACGGTCTCCGAGCCAAACCCTAAATTGGCCTAGCATCTGAACCTTCAATGAATAGCCGGGATGCGCGCTTAAACGGGGCAGGTTCATATCCTCAAGCAGCTTTTCCGCATACGATGGCATAAGTGACTGTTTCACAGCATCAATCAGCATTGGAGCAAAAACTTGCAGGTCGCTCGGACCAAAAGTCGTCCTTTTTTTGAGGAAAAATTCATATCCTCCTGATTTCATCAATTTTAAAAATCTTGTAAAGGAAGCTTTGAATCCTTCCTCCTCATTTTTCAAATAAAAGTAAAAGGAATTCCAAAAAGACAGGAGCATTTTTCCATATTCATCCCCGCACTGGCTAAAAAGATCCTCCGCTTTTCGCAGGTCCTCCCTTGCCTCCTGAAATTTGTTATTGTGAATTCCTGCTATCGCCATACAAAGCGTAATCAACGAAGACAGCCAAATGTCTTTCACCTGTTCGGTTTCAAGCAGCGCCTTCCTTCCTGCCTCAGCTGCACGTTCATATTCGCGCCTGTTGCCATAGAGAATGCACAGACCCATCAACGGTTCTGCTTTTCCCCTCTCCATATTTAACCGTCCCATAATCTCAAGCGCCGTTTCATAGCACTTTTCTGCGAGCTGCAAATCATATTGATCCATCAACTGGACAGCATGGCCCATCCTGATCCATCCACAAGCTTCTACAAATGGAGCCTGGACATTAATTCCGTGCTGTATACCTGATTGAGATAATGCTTTTGCCTGGAGCCCATTACCTGTAAATGCCTCGATCAAAGCCAATAGCAGGTCTGTCTCCCTATGTGATTGAGGCAGAAGCTGCTTATCAGCTGAAGCATGAACTTCCTTCACTGACGCCAAAATTCTTCGCATTTCCTCAAAACGGCCTGTTCTTAAGTACAGTCTTGCTTCAAGATTGCCGTCCTCAATCGGGACGCCAATTGCCCTTGCACGTTCAATCCATTTTTCAGCCTTCAAAGCCTGACCAGAATTAATCAGATTTTCTGCAAGCATCCGATAGAGCCTGCCAGTTTCCTCTGCTGATTCTTCTGGCAATGCCTTTTCACGAAGTTCAATTGCTTGCGCGAGTATACGTTCTGCTTTTAAAGGCTGAATAGTATCAAGATAGATTTTGGCCTTCCCTTCTAGCGCCTTGCTTTTCCATTCCATATCACCGAATTTGTCAGCCGTTTGGATAGCCAGGTCATAGCTTGTTTCTGCCTGTTTATATAGAGACCGATAGCGATATACTTCCCCTTCCAAAAATAGTAGGGTACAGTAGCGCATTTTTTCCTGCTGAGGAATTTTGGAAAGACGCTCATTCAAGTTTTTGAGCTTCCCCCTTTCCAGCAGCTGCATGCCCTGCTCATCCATGATGGCTGCGGCTGCATCATATTGCCCGATTTTTTCATAGCAAAATAAAGCCTCTTCCCACTGCCCATTTTTTTCAAAATAGCGGGCGCTGTTCAGCATCAGTCTCCGATAATTCTCTGGCTGGCTGAGCATGAGCCTGTCCTCCAGAAATTCCCGAAACAAAGCATGATAGCGAAATTGATTGTCTCCAACCTGATGGATGAACAAATTTTTCGCGGTCAGCTGCTGAAGCATCTGTAATGAGCCATTCATTCCAAGAACGCTATCGCATACATCTGGACTGATTTCTTCAAAGATGCAGGTTTGCTCCAGAAATTGCTGGATCATCGGCGGCTGTTTCGAGAATACCTCGTGCACAAGGTATTGGAATAAATCCTCCAGCGATTTTGAAGGTTCCGTCAAGAGTTGATCCAGACTTTGCAAATGCGGGATTTGCTGCGCGATCATTCCTACTGCAATTACCCATCCCTCAGTTATTTTATAAAGATGTTCAATTTGATCATCTGTAATTTGAAGCTCATAATACTCGGATAATAATAATTCGATTTCGTCTTGGCCAAATACCAAATCCGTCTTTGAAAGCTCATTCAGTTCATTTTTCACCCTCATTTTAGCGAGGATTTTCCATCCCGGCCTTGTTCTGGTGGATAGGACTAGGTGCAAATGTCCCGGGATATGCTCAAGGAGCTTTTCAATCCAAATATTGATATGGTATGAATGCTCAATCGCATGAAAGTCATCCAGAATGACCGTGATTGGTTCTTCAATTTGCAGGATTTCATTGATGAAGATGGAGCAAAGCATGCTTAGTTCTTCTTCTCTTATGTATCGATCCATATTTTTAATATAAGAAGACAGTTCATTTCCAAATTCAGGGAATACCGTTTGAATGGAGGCAGTCAAGTAAGAGAGGAACGGAAGGATTTCATCATCGGATGAGGAGATGGTATACCAGCAGCAGGTTTGGTTTTCATCCTTAACAAACATAGCTAATGCAGTGCTTTTTCCATAGCCAGCACCAGCCTGGATGATCGTCAGCGGTTTTTCAGTAATCGCTTTCATTTTTTTCGAAAATTTTGCGCGACGAATCCATTGCTCCTGAAGTGTAGGAACAATCAGCTTTGTTTTGATTAACGGCAATGTCCCCTGCATATAATCTCCGCCTTATTTTCATAATATTAATGCTATTCTAACATAAGGGAAATAAAAAAAGACTCGAAATCTGCCGAGTCCTTCCATTTCTTTTTCCATGCTATTCTAAAAGTCGAACAGCTTCGACTAAAATGTTACGGCCATCTCTTCCAGCGGCCAGTACCGCAAATTAACCTTTCCGACAACCTGATCTACAGAAATGAAACCAAATTGTCTGCTGTCCCAGCTGCCAAGCCTGTTATCTCCCAGGACAAAAAGCTTTCCTTCTGGTACTCTTTTCACGCCTGTCAGGTCTTCCAGCGTAAAGTCTCCTGTCAGATAGCCTCCAAGTGATTCTTCCCTGTACTGCTTCAAGAAGGGTTCGTATACCTTCTTTCCGTTGACATACAGCCGATCCTCCCGGTATTCAATTTTCTCTCCCGGAAGGCCAATGACTCGCTTTACGAAGTCTTCTTTTTCATTTGCATGAAAGACAATGACGTCGAAACGTTCAAGTTCATCAACATCATCCCCGAATTTATTGACCACAACCTTGTTGCCTTCCTCCAAGGTCGGAAGCATTGATTCCCCTTCGACTACATAATTTGAAAAAAAGAAAATCCTGATAAATGCGAAAATAACAATCCCCAAAGCAAAAGCTTTGAACCACTCGATTCCCTCTTTTTTTATACTCTCTTTCATATGCTTCCTCACCACCACCATATGCTGTTTTTCTTAAACTTCTGGTTCCCGTGTCTTTACTATCACTTGGAAAGAAACTCTAGGTATTTTGCTATCAAATACTTTTGTAAGGAACTTTACGAAAATATAAGGGAACAAGATTATTTACAGAAAATAGCTATCTATGTGTATACAATCATTAGGCGTTTTAAATTATTCTGTAGATTTCCGCTTCAAGTACTTTTATAAGGACTGGTTTGATTATCGAACTTTATCATCTTTTCCCACACTCGTATTCATTTTTACTTCAATTCTTTTCCCGATATACCAGAGAATAGCGATGATCACAAGGACAATGGCAGTCCGGAATGGGTTTGTGATCAAAGAGCGGAGATCATATCCGACAAAACTTATCGTGAAAATCATCACCATCTTGCCAGCAATAACTGCCAGCATATACTGAGCCATGCTTATTTTCGACAGACCGGCAACAATATTTACGAGAGCAGATGGTGTGAACGGAAAGCAAAGCATCAGGAAGATCGGGCCAAATCCATGGCGCTCAATCCAGCTCATTCCCTTTTGGACCTTTGAATGACGTTGTAAAAAACGCAGTGCCCGACCCTGTCCATAATTCCTAAAAATCAAAAATACAATCAAAGCACCCAGCACCGCGCCTATCCAGGAAAATAGAAAACCCAGCCAAAGGCCAAAAGCATTTGCATTGGCCATGACAAATAAAAACAATGGCAAAAAAGGAAGAAATGCTTCCAGCATCGGGAGCAATATTCCCGGGATAGGTCCAAATGACCGATATTGCCTGAGAAGGTCCATAATATTTTCGATTGTAAACCATTGTTTCAATAATTCAAAATCCATGGAAGTCTCCTTGTCCAATAGCTCTGCAGGCTAAAAAAGCCCAGCCTTATGCCATTCATTCTTTGGCTTGCTTTCCATTTCTGCAGAGCTTCACCAAACCATCTTATTTCAATAAATACCTCATTGAAATTATTGTACACCTCAAACGAATGAATGAGAACTTTCTAACATCATTCATTTATTTTGCTAAAAATTCCTGAAGCGCTTGCCTGTTTTCTTCAAGGTTGATTGCCAGCACGGCACCTGCATCTTCAACCCTTTGATTTTCGTAAGAGCCTTCTACCGGGATTCTCATCGTATCGATATTCCGATTATCCTTTGATAGGAAACCTTTTCCCATGAACAGGATATCCCCTGTATCCATATTCGTATTCACAAATGGCATTACTACACCGACAAGCTTCGGAAGCTTAGGCAGGGTTTGAAAGCTGGCGAACTGTTTGCCCACTTCCTTTATGACGCTCTGCTGGCGTTCTACCCTTCCGAAATCACCGACAGCATCATGGCGGAACCGCACATAGCCTAGTAAGTGCTTGCCATCCAGCTTCTGTAATCCTGGCTCCAGTGTGACTCCAATGTTTTCTGACATCCTCTTCTCAACATTGACTTCAACACCGTCTGGGAAAGCCTCATCCACCACGCGGACAAATCCTTCAAAATCGACAATGGCATAGTACTGGAGATCTATATCGAAGTTCTCCTTAATTGTTTGCCTCAGCAGCTCAGGACCGCCTAAAGCAAATGCAGCATTTATCTTATTATCACCATAGCCCGGAATGCTGATATACGTATCCCTCATAATAGACGTCAGTTTATAGGTTCCTTTATCCGGATTATAGCTTGCAATCATAATTGTATCTGCACGCGACTTCTCTTTTCCTCTGGCATCGCTGCCAAGCAATAAAATATTGGTGGCACCATTCCGGTCTCGTTCACCATTGAATTCATATTCCTGCTTATTTTGCTCAGCTGTCTTGGCTGAATCACTTACACCTGCTCTATATTGAAAATAGGAATAAACAGCCAAAGCACCAATGAGAAGAAACAGCAAGAAAAAGACCCCTGACCATCTGATTCTTTTCTTCTTTTTATTACGCTGGGTTCTTTCATATCTCATGTTAAAATTCCTTCCAAAATTAGTTTTTAATATAATCGACTTATTTTTTTCTTAAATAGTTACTGATGATCTTATTTTCCTTCTTTCTCTATAACATTAAACTTCTCCGAAGGAAATTTCAAAAATAAACCCGCAGTAAATGATTACTGCGGGCTTGTAACGTATATATTTCTTAATATTAGATTTGTTAACCTTGAATAGATATTTCCACTCAGGCACTCCAATCAACAAAGGGCCAAAATTAACAACGAGCCTTAATTGAACCTAATTTTTATACTAAAAACTACTGTTTACTTAAGATGATCATTAAACCATTCTACAATGTAACCCAATCGGTTTAACCTAAGGTTTGGCTTTCCGCTTCGGGACAGCTCGTGGTTTGATTCTGGGAAGCGGATGAACTTCGTTTTCTTCCCCTGTTTCTTCAATGCGATAAACAGCTGTTCCGCCTGCTCAATCGGGCAGCGATAATCTTTTTCGCTGTGAAGAATCAATAAAGGAGTATTGATTTTATCAGCATACGAAAGCGGTGAATGCTTCCATAATGTCTCAATATCATTTAGATCTGCTTTTATTTGCCACTCTGTAAAATAGTAGCCGATGTCGCTGACTCCATAAAAACTGATCCAGTTCGAGATGGAGCGCTGGGTGACGGCAGCCTTGAAACGGTCTGTATGTCCCACTATCCAGTTTGTCATGAAGCCGCCATAGCTTCCGCCTGTCACCCCAAGTCTTTCACTATCAATGAAATCATAATTTTCTAGTGCGTAATCGACTGCGTCCATAACATCCTGGTAATCGCCACCGCCATAATCGCCGCGAACGGCATCGACAAATTGCTGTCCGTACCCATGGCTGCCACGCGGATTGATGTAGAGAACCGCGTATCCTTCAGAAGCAAGGACCTGGAATTCATTAAAATACGTATTCGCATACAGAGCGTGTGGTCCGCCGTGTATTTCCAGAATCAGCGGATATTTCTTTCCAGCTTCAAAGCCAGCTGGCTTCATGATCCACCCATGAAGCGGAGTTTCGTCACTTGCCGCAAACGAAATTGGCTCTGGCATCGATAATCTAACTTCATTCAGGAATTTTTCATTCACAGATGTAAGCTGCTTCATTTCTCCTGTTGTTACTTCCAGCTGGAATAGCTCCCCAGGAAGAACCGGATTGCTAATGGCAGCCACGATTCTTTGGTTTTTGCGGTCAAGTGTATACCCGTATACATGTTGCTGATCCAGCAAGGCAGGATAAATTTCACCAGCTAAATTCCCAAAATAGATGACCGTATTGCCCTGGTCGCTCGCAAGGAAGTAGAAGCTCTCGTTATCCTCGCCCCATAAAAAGCCAGGGCTGTGGGCTCCTTGCTGAAAATCAGCTGCAACCCCATCTCCTACAAGGATATCCATGTTCTCAGTGATGCATTGAACATTGCCTGTTGCTAATTCTTGAATCCATAGCTGAGACAAGGTGGCATTTTCATATTCTCTTTCATGGCCAGTATAACCAAGGTACATTCCATCAGGAGAAAAAGCCGCATTGCCATAGTACCCTTTTCCATCCGTTATTTTTGAGACCTTTCCTGTTTCAACATCCATTTGCAATAAATCGCTTTTAAAAGAGAAATCGCGCTCTGCAGTTTCATCCGCTGAAAGGACAATCGTTTTGCCGTCAGGCGACCAGCACTGGAGATGGTAGTCCGCTTCTCCCCTTGCAAGCAGCTCTGCTTTGCCATCCACAAGATTTACGATTGCTGTCTGCTTATACTTTCCATCCCAGAAACCAGCAGCATCAGATTTATACTTCATTTCCTCTGTAACAAATGGCTCAAGCTTCCTTTCTTCCTTCTTCTCTTCTTCCTTCTCCAGTAAATCCTCTTCTGGTTTGAGGAAAACGGAACAAGCTAGTTTTGAACCATCAGGCGACCACACAGGCCCGCTTGCACCATTTTTAAAGCTCGTCGCCTGCCTTGCCTCGCCTCCGGCTGCATCCAGTACATAAACTTGATTTTTACCTGCTCTGTTGGAAACAAACGCGAGTTTAGATCCGTCAGGAGACCATCTAGGTGAGTGGTTTCGGTATTCACCATACGTCCATTGCTTCGGCTCACCGCCTTCTTCGAGATCGAGTATGTATAAATTAGAGACATAGTCATTCTTTTTTTTCAGCATATCAGTCTGAACAAATACACACTTCTTGCCATCAGGTGAAAGTTGAGGATCTGTTACGGACTTCAATTCGTATAAATCTTCTGCTTTGAGGAATCTTTTTTCTCCCATCTGAGCAGCCACCCTTCCAAATAAAAATTGTTTATTTATTTTATTTCGATAACAGAAATATATTTCCTTCTTTTCAATTAAAAATCTTTTTACGCTTTAAATGATGGGATAAATACCTTGAAATTTTTATATATCGTTTGGAAATTATGATAAGGAGCAGGAAATTTTTTTTACACTCTTGAAATCCGCTAAAAAATCCAGTACGATAATAACGAACAAATGTTCTATTTCATTCATAAAGGGGCAAAGCATAATGACAAGGATTCCTGAACAAGACCGCGATATCATGGAACAGGCCATTTATTTGCCGATGGTACTTGTCGTGCTGAACCGGGATCTTTCTGTCGTTGAAAAAAGTCCATTCAAATTAAAGAAGCCATATTTGGAGCTAATTGAAGAAACAATGAAGGCAGTCCAGAAAGAACTCGCTAAGGTCAAAAGCTATTTAAAAAAGCATAACCTTAAGGTTGAGGAAGTAAAGCGTGATGATGCATTTACGATGTTCCTCTTCATTTATCAAGGCTACGAAGAACACCACAATTATTTTAATCCCCGCATCCGCAACAAGGTCCAGGAATTGATGCTTTATTATTTACTCAAGCGGTTCAAGCAAGTCGATGTTCCTCTGGAAAAAAACTAAAAGGAATCCGGTTCTAATCCGGATTCCCTTGATTCACTTACAGAGAATGTAAAATAGCTTAATTATCCCTAAAAACTTCACTTACTAAACTAGCATGATGATATCCCTGTACTTCACTATATTTTGGTCCATGGAGCAAGTAAAGGGCTTTCCGTTCAGTTTCTTTCATCCGCTGCATAAATTTTGTGCGCAGCAAGGATGTGCGCAGCAGCTGGTTTTCAAAAGAATGGTGAGATACTGGCAAGGTAATGGATTTTTTGTTTCTGAAGATAACCTGTGTGCTATGGGAATCCACCTTTTTATGGAACAAAACATGCTCATGTGACACCCATATACAGTCTGGATTTGCAGGTGAACTTGTGGGCATAAAGTAAATGGAGCTTATGGGGTCAATAATGATGGGGATTTTATGGGTAATCCCTGTCAGCTGTCGGGTTCCTTCTTTTCTCCCTTCATAACTGGAGCCAAAGTATTTACAGCTTTTTTTTACGATTTCAATCGGCCTGAACGGAGACAAATACTCCTCTTCCAATTCTATTACCTTGCTGTAGGTCTTGCTTCCGTATTCTTCAGGAAGAATGATCATTGTAAAAGGATTTATTTCGTACTCTTCTACTAAATTCTTTTGGTTGATTGTCATTCCTTCATCTCCTAAAATACCATATACCCTATTGTAGCATAATTGCTAAAATTTTCTTTCCTCTCATGAAAAATTCCTTATTTAGCCACATTTAATCACACGAGAAAAATTTTCTAAAAATTATAAAAATTTAGTTGATTATCTTTTCTTTCCTCCATATAATATAAAAAAGGTCTAAGAGGTGAGGTCAGTGAAAGAAAAATCGTATTCTGAAATCATGAAGGCCAGTGTAATGAAACGCATAAAAGCCAAGGAATCTTTTGTTCTGGACCTGTATGTTGACATGCTTATTTCTGAAATCCAATTAAACACGAAAAAAGAAAAATTGCTGTCTAAAATCGATAAAGCAATAGATGAACGCGACCAGATTTTATTTCTATCCCTGACAGAAGAGTTGAAGGATCTTAATAAACAATTTGGAACGTAAATGAGTGAAATCCCCCATAAAGGGGGTTTTTATTATTTTACAATAAAAAACAGCCCCTGAAAAATTCATTCAGGGGCTTATTGTTTCATTTTCACTCTTGTTCATTCCGCTTCTGCACTTCATAATCCTCAAGACGGGTTATTCTTTCGAGCATAGTCGGGTGTCCGTACCTGAAAATCTTCACCATAAATGGAGGATTAACCTGGCTAAGCCCTGCCTTTGTCAGCTCTTGGAAGGATGAAATCGCTGCATCTGTATTATCAGTCATTTCAATCGCATATTTATCAGCGCGGGTTTCCTGATAACGTGAAACAAGGTTTGAAACCGGGCTTGCAGCAAACATAATCATCGACAGGAACATAAGGAATAGTGGCAGCGATTTGAGATCACCGGGATCCGTGATTTTAAATTCTCGTCCCCAGCGCGCGATTGCCCAATTCATCAATCGTGAAACAGCATACAGGCCGACGAGAGATAGGAGCAGATATCCGCCAATACCGATATATATGTGTTTTTCTACATAGTGGGCCATTTCATGGGCCATGATGAACAGAATTTGGTCATCATTCAGCCGATTCAGGGTCGTATCCCACAGGACGATGCGGGAATTAGAACCGATACCAGTAACATATGCGTTAAGAGCATTCGTTTTTTCAGCCATATTCACTTCAAACACATGCTGCGCCGGGATGTTCGCTTGCTCTGCAAGATCAAGGATTTTCGTTTCGAGCTCCTTGTTTTTTAGCGGGTAAAAGTCATTATACAGCGGATCGATCACGACCGGCTGGAGGAACATAATGAAAAGTGTAAACGGCACCGACAGCAGCCATGCGAACAGCCACCAGAATCTTTTGCTTTTATTCATCAGCCAGTACAGGACAACTACGATCACGAACATCATTGCATAATTGATCCAGAAATCGATCATTTCATCCTTCATCCACGAAGCAAAAGTCTGGGTTGAAATATTATACGTCTTTGAAAGTGTATAGCTTATATAGCTAAGCGGGAATGTTGCAACGAACGCAAAGAACGAAAGCCAGATCAAGTAGATGGCCGTTTGGCCGTATTTATTCTTGGATGTTTGTTCTCCCCATTTTTTAAAAGCTTTGGAGAGCCCTAATAACAGAATCAAAAAGTAAAATAGCCATTCAAATGGTGTAGAGAGAAAGAATAATAAGTTCCTGACTTTCGAATATTCCTCGCTGAGCATCAATTCCCTGCCGTTCAGGAAAGTCGCAGGATCAGCCCTCGAGCCTTCAAATTCAAATGGAAGATTTGTATCTGCAAAATAAAATAAGTACCAATATACCGCAAATCCGTAGAGCACATAGGCGATTACTCCATAAAAGCCCATTTTTCTCGCCATAGCTTTTCCCCCTTTACGTACAACCCTTCAATAACTATTTTAGTCTGCTGCTTTAAAAATAGAACAAGTTATTGTCGGGTTTAAACGCACACAGAAAAAGGGTACCAAGATGCAACTTCTTGGTACCCTCAGTGAATTTAATTAATGGTTATGTCAAATTAGTCTGTTGATTTCCGCTCCAGGCACTCGCTTTCCGCGGGGCGTCAGGTGCTATAAATTAGCCCAGACCTTACACAGCTTAATTGATAAAAGTTTTATCGATCAATTTCTTAAAGTCGGGTTTATCCTTTAGGAATTTCAAAGCATATGAGGAATCAGAGAACTCCTGGATTGTTTTCTCATCTACTTCATAAGTGAATCCAATTCGCTCCCAGGCTAGCTCTACTACGTCCTTCTCGAGCTCTTGCTTTGTTGTTTCTTTGATGTCTTTAATTGTGATCTGTTGTGCTTCCTCAGGATTTTCATTAATGAATTTGACGGCTTGCTTATGAGCATCAATTATTTTTCGAACCGTTTCAGGGTTTTCCTTAATCATTTTACCTGAAGTGACCATGACAGAAGCCGGCAGTGTTTCGCCATATGCTACTTCATCCCAGCCTATGACAACCTCAGCACCAGTTTGTTTTTCAATAACAGCAGCCCATGGTTCAGGAGCTACAGCAATGTCGATTTTTCCAGATTTCAGCATGGCAGCATATTGTGCCGGCTGTCCGGTAAGATGCTTCATTGTTCCGCCGATGCGCTCTGATGTAATGCCTGCTTCCTCAAGATATGTTTCATATTGAACGTCATGAGTGCAGCCTACGCCTGGAGTAATGAAAGTCTTGCCTGCAAAGTCCTCAACAGAGTCGATGCTGACTCCTTTTCTTGCTAAAACGACCGTGCCGCCAGTCGACGCTCCGGCAATGATTTTCACATCAGCACCTGTTGTATAATTGTTCATCGCAGGAGCAGGACCTACAAGTCCCGCGTCAATTTCGCCAGTTTTAAGCGCCGTCATGAACGAGCCGCCTTCAGCGAAGGTTTTATACTCGATTGTTGTGCCGTCGCCAAGCTGCTGCTGGTAAAAGCCTTTATCCTTTGCAACCATTGCAGGCACGTGATTGATGTTCGGGAAATAGCCAATAACGATTTTTTCTTTGCCAGCGTTTGTTTTCGATGCCCCGCCTGAACCGCATCCGGAAAGCAGCACCGCAAACGTGAACAAGAAGGTTACTACTAAAATAGCTTTTTTCATAAGATTTCCCCCTTAGTTTTATGATTCAAGTCCCCAGCGGTGAAGCACTGATTTTTCGATGCGCTGGAAAATGATCTGGTCTACAATTGTTCCAATAACTCCAATGATAATCATGACACCAATTACCAGAGCCATGTTCCCGAAGTCTGAAGCATAACGCAGCGTGTAGCCTAGTCCCGGTCCGGTGCTCAACAGCTCACCTGCCATCAGCGCACGCCAGGCAAATGCCCATGCTAGCCTTGCGCCTGTCACTGCATAAGGAATCGATGCAGGGAAAATAACTCTTCTGAATAAATCCCAGCCGGTGGACCCCATTGTCCTGGCTGCTTTTATATAAAGTGGTGAAACATTCTTGATGCCCATTCTGAGATTCAGAGTCATCACAAATGTTCCTCCAAGTACAACAACGAATATGACGGCTTTTTCATTCATGCCGAACCACATGATGGCTAGTGGAAGCCAGACGATACTTGGTACGCTTTGAAGGGCTAGAACGACTGTACCGATCGTTTCGTCGGCTGATTTTGACCTCGCGAGCAGGACTCCCAGTGCCGATCCAATCACGAGAGAGATCCCAAGGCCAATTGCCAGACGTTTAAAGCTGGCGACTAAATCGTATATCAATGTTTTATCCTGGAATCCAGTCACTAACGCCTCAAGCACTTTTTCCGGAGACGGCAAAATAATTGGCAGCCACCACTCCAGCTTCGATCCGGTATACCAAAATGCAATGATTGCTGTGAAAAATATGATTCTTTTAATGGTTGGATTCATGTGCAAGTTCCTCTCTGACCACTTTGTCGATTTCCTTCTTCAGGAATCCCATGATGTATTCTTCCAGCTCCACCATCGCTTTTTTGTGCTGATGGCGCGGTCTTGGGATATCCACCTTAATATCCTTAAGGATGATACCGGGCTTCGTCCCCATCACAATGATCCGGTCTGATAGTTTGATTGATTCAGAGATGCTGTGGGTTACAAATAAAATCGTCTTTTGCGTTTCTGTCCAGATTGTCTCCAGCTGGTCATGGAGTCGAGTACGCGTCTGTTCATCAAGCGCGCCAAACGGTTCATCCATCAAGAGAATATCCGGATTCATCGCAAGTGCTCTGGCGATTGCGACACGTTGCTGCATCCCGCCAGAAAGCTCGTGAGGATAATGACCTGTATAGTTTCCTAGCTGGACCATTTGCAGATATTTTTTCGCTTCTGCTTCTGCCTGTTTCTTAGGCAGTTCTCTTTTAAAAGGAAAAATGACATTCTCCAGCACATTCAGCCATGGAAACAAAGCCGCCTGCTGAAAAACCATTCCCCGATCCTTTCCTGGCTTTTCTACACGCTTGCCATCTATAAGAATATCTCCGCTGGTTGCTGGGGTAAGCCCGGCAACAATCGATAGAAGCGTAGATTTCCCGCAGCCAGAAGGACCAAGAATCGAAACAAATTCACCTTTATTTACTCCAAGATCAATACCTTTCAAAATATCAATCTGGTGATTATCTTTATCTGCGTATTGTTTATGAACATTATTTATAGAAATGAACAATCAAATCACCCCATTCAAATAAAACAAATCAGTTTAGTCGGAATTAATAAAGTTAATTATAATGTATTCTCTCACCTTGTCAACATTTCGTTTTTTTTGCGCGTTTTTTTTCGTTCAAACGAAAATTGGTAATTTCCGCGCAGATTTTCCAGTCTACAAAATTTTGAGGTAATAAAAAAATAGACCTGCAATAAAGCAGATCTAGAAAAAATACGAATATAATGTTAATACGGAAATAGAGCCTATGACTACGACGATTACATTTGCACCCAGAAAAGCAGCAATGAACGCAGATGCTGCTCCGATAACTCCGTACCAGATATCTTCCTGGATAAAAAGTATCGCTGGGAAAATAAGGGCACCAAGCGTGGCATAGGGAACATTTTTCAACACTCCCTGTAAAAATGGTGGAAGTTCCTTCCCTTTGAACATGACAAACGGAAGCATTCTTGGAAGGTAGGTTACGACTGCCATGCCGATAATCATGATAATAATCTCTTTACTCATCTGCCTCTGCCCTCCTGCCAAGCTTAACTGTTTCCACTATTTCTACTAAAATTGCAGACAGCAGCGTTGCCAATACAATTGCCCAGCCTGTGGACATCAATTCAGCCAAGGTGAAAATTGAGTTGAAGCACGCCGCCAGAACGGCAAGGAAAACTACCTTCACATTCTTTTTCATCGACGGCACCAAAAGTCCGACAAACATCGCATATAGAGCAACCGACATGCTCTCTTGCAGGGTTTGCGGCAAAGCTGCACCAATGAGGAAGCCCAATCCTGAAAAAATTACCCAGCTGGAATAAGCGGTAAGGTTCAAACCGAACATGTATCCTGCATTTACAGTCCCTTCACGAGTCGCAGCTACCGAAAAGGTTTCATCGGTAATGCCGAATGAATAGGCCATTCTCGCGGGGATACTGTCTTCGTCCGCCTTTTCGTTCAGTGAGGCAGACATAAGAAAATGACGGATATTTACAATAAAAGTTGTAAGGACAATTTCAAAAATCCCAATTCCCTGCGCCAGCAGGCTTAATGATATGTATTGAGCTGCACCTGCAAAGACCAGCAGGCTCATCATCACTGTTTCACCCAATGAAAGCCCTGTCGTCTTGGCAATCAAACCGAAGGTAAGCGCAATCGGCATATAGCCTATCGCAATGCTGATGCCTGATTGGATTCCTTTTTTAAACTCTGTTGCCTGCTTGACTGCTAATGTGCTTTCCACGCGCTTCCCTCCCTTTGAAACTATTAAATATTACTCAATTAAAAATACTTTACCCCATTAAACGAATTAAGTCATTAAAATATATTATACATATTTCCATTACTTTGGAAAAGTACTTCTTCTCCCGAAATAAAAAAACACGGCTATAGCCGTGTTTCATCACTTTCCTTTAAAAACTGGCTTCCTCTTCTCACTGAAAGCAGCTAATGCTTCAATTCGATCCTCTGTTGGAATCGTCACTTCATACGCTTTTCTCTCGATCTGCAGACCTGTCTGTAAATCAGCGTTCAATCCCTGCTTGACTGCGAACTTTGCTTGTTGTAATGCCACTGGTCCGTTAGCGAGCATCATTTCTGCCAAACGGAAGCACTCATCAAGTAAACCTTTTTTCTCGGCTACTGATGTGACAAGGCCATATTGCAGGGCTTCTTCTGCTTTAATTCGGCGGGCAGTCAAAATCAATTCTAATGCTTTTGCCTGTCCTACTAGCCTTGGCAGACGCTGTGTCCCGCCAGCACCGGGGATGATGGCAAGACTTGTTTCTGTCAAACCCATGAGCGTTCCCGCTGCGGCAATGCGGAAATCACAGGCAAGGGCTAGCTCCATCCCGCCTCCAAACGCAAATCCATTGATTGCTGCGATGGTAGGCTGCGGCAGCTGGTCTATTGCAGTGAATACTTCACCGATTTTATAAATATTCCGCTTCACGTCTTCCTCAGCCAAAGTCCTGCGCTCTTTTAGATCTGCTCCAACACTGAATGCTTTCTCTCCGGCACCTGTAAAAATAATCACTCTTGCTTCAACGCTTATCCTGATTTTTTCAACAGTCTTCTGGAGCTCTTCAAGCGTCTCATAATTAAATGCGTTGAGTGCATCAGGGCGATTTAGTGTAACGATAGCAGTATGCCCTTTTAATTCAAAATGGATATTTTGCAAACCACTCTACTCCTTTCTTTATTCTCATTCTTGTTTAATATCAAAAAATCCTCTTTAAAAAAGAGGCGAGCTTGGAAGCCTGCCTCTCTCGAATTTATTGACCCTGTAAAACTTGATTTTTCAATGCTCTTCTTAAAATTTTGCCGGTTGTATTCTTAGGCAGTTCTTCCAAGAACTCGATTGCACTTGGCACTTTGTATTTAGCCATATGCTCACGGCAATATTCGAGCAGCTGCTCTTCTGTCAGGTCTGGATTCTTGCTGACAACGTAGCATCTGACTGCTTCGCCCAAATTAGGGTCTGGTACCCCCAGGACGGCAACCTCGACAACATCAGGATGGTTATACAAGGCCTCTTCGACTTCACGAGGATACACATTGTACCCACCGACAATGATCATATCTTTTTTGCGGTCGACGATATAAAAATAGCCTTCATCGTCCATGCGCGCAAGGTCTCCAGTATAAAGCCAGCCGTCTTTAATTGTTGCAGCTGTCTCTTCAGGCATTTTATAGTAGCCTGCCATAACATTTGGTCCACGAACAATCAATTCGCCAACTTCTCCTGGAGCAACTTCTTCCCCTAGTTCATTTACAACCTTGTTTTCTACATTGATAATCGAAGTGCCAATCGAACCGGCCTTGCGAGGGCGGTCAAGAGGATTGAAACATGTCACTGGTGAAGCCTCGGACAGTCCATACCCTTCGGAGACCATCACGTTGAATTTTCTTTCGAAATTATGCAGCAATGCTACAGGAAGTGATGCTCCACCGGAAATGCACAGTCTCAAGGATTTTAAATCATCTGGGTTTCCTTCTGGATACTGGTATAAGAAATTGTACATCGTAGGTACACCAGCAAATACACTTGCCTCATATTTCTTAGCAATTCTGAAAACCTCTGCCGGACTGAAGCGAGGAACGATTAACAAAGTTCCTCCATTCATTAATGGTGCATTCAATGCAACTGTCAAACAAAATACATGGAACATAGGCAATGCAGTAATGACACGATCATCCTCATTCATTTTAAGGTAATCGCTTACATCTTTCGCATTGCTGTAAAGGTTCTTGTGTGAAAGCATGGCACCCTTTGGTTTTCCTGTTGTTCCAGAGGTATAAAGAATGATGGCGACATCGTCATCATTAAGCTCTGGTCCTTTATATCCGTGATCACCAGAACCGACGACATGTGTAAACGGTTTCATTTTTGAACCTAATGACAACTTGGAAATTTCCTCTTCTGGCATTTGGCTCTGACCTGTTTCGCAAATGATGAAATTCTCTACCTTAGGCAGGTGGTGATGCATTTTTTCAGCCAAAGGCAGCATCAGGTCCAGTCCAACAACGGCTTTAACATCCCCGTTGTTCAGAATATAGCCAATTTCATCTGCAGTATAAATGGGATTGATGGGAATAACTGTTGCACCGAGCCGGAGAGCTCCGTACAAGCTGATGACAAAATGTGGAGAGTTTCCTAACAGCAGCGCGATATGATCGCCTTTTTTCACCCCTAATTTTTCAAGGCCCGAAGCAAACTTGGTAACAGTGGCATCGAGTTCAGCATATGTACTTGCCTTGTCCATGAAAAAATATGCCGGCTTTTCGCCAAGCATTGAGGCAGTGTGATGAAGCTGTGATGAAAGATTCATTAACTCCCTTCCCCCTTTGCGGTGATGTAATTATCACCAAACTCGTAAAAAGTTTTCTAAATATATTATATTGAAAGAAAATTATGTATTCAAGAAAAATGTGCTGACATTTCCATCAATTTAACTTAAGTAAATAAAAAAACGCGATGTCAAAGACATTGCGTTTCTTCATGCTCAATAAATTAAATTAATGAAATCTTCCTTAGAAACATTTCCGAAATAATGTTTGATATCCATCTCTTCTAAAGCTGCCGCTATTTGTGATTTCTCATATTTTAAGCCTGTGAGCTTAGCCTCAATTTCGTTCACATCGCCGACACCAAAGAAATCTCCATATATTTTGCAGTTTTCAATGATTCCTTTGTTCACCTCAAAGCGTACATCGATTTGGCCGACAGGGAAACGATGAGAATGTTGAAGATTGAATTTCGGTGACTTCCCATAGTTCCATTCCCAGTTCTGATATCTTTCTTTTGAAAGTTCATGGATATTCTCCCAGTCCTTTTCCGTTAAGATATATTCTGGAACTTCCTCCATCCCTTCAAAGATATTTTTTAATAGAAGGTTCCGGAACTCTTCAATTGTCACTTTTTCAGAAAGAAACTCAGAAATGTTGGCCACACGGCTCCGTATGGATTTAATGCCTTTTGATTCGATTTTATCTTTTTTCACGTTAAGAGCTGAAACAACACTATCAATTTCTGAATCGAATAATAAGGTTCCATGGCTGAACATTCTGCCCCTTGTAGAGAACTGGGCATTTCCTGAAATTTTTCTTCCTGCAGCGAGAAGGTCATTCCTGCCGCTTAATTCAGCGTCCACACCTAATTTTCTCAAAGCATTGACGACTGGCTCTGTAAACTTTCTGAAGTTATGAAAGCTTTCTCCGTCATCCTTTGTAATGAAGCTGAAATTCAGGTTACCTAAATCATGGTAAACAGCGCCTCCGCCTGATAGTCGGCGAACAATGTGGATGCCATTCTTCTCGACATACGCTGTATTGATTTCTTCAATTGTGTTCTGGTTTTTGCCGATGATGATGGACGGTTCGTTTATATAAAACAAAAGATATGTTTCGTTTATATCTAGATTTTTCAAGGCATATTCTTCTATCGCCAGGTTTATTCTTGGATCTGTGATTCCTTGATTATCGATAAATAGCATAGTTGATTCTCCTTTTATAATGTAAGCTCCAGCCCTTCTTTTGCCAGTGAAATTGGGCCTTCATATAGTGTCAATGCCTCAGTAACAAGCTGTTCCAATTCTCCATAATGAGGAAGGTGGGTCAGTACGAGCTGTTTAACCCCTGCTTCTTGAGCGAGCCTTCCATTATCATAGCTGTTCATATGACCCGCTCCCTTCCCATCCTGGCTGCCGTAAAAATTGCACTCGGACAACAGCAAATCTGCACCTTTAGCAAAGGAAATGAAATCTTGCTTGTATGATGTGTCGGCCGTATAAACAAGGGATTTCCCTCCTGCTTCAATTCTCATCGCATAGCATGGCACTGGATGGACCGCGGTCATGAAAGTAATAGTAAAAGGACCAATCTCCAGCTTTTTCTTAGGGTCGTAAGCTACGCCCTTTGTGATGTTTTTATATGTAAGCTTCGCGAATTCCTGCTTGTCCTGTGTATGGCCATAAATAGGAAGCTGCGGCGATTTTTTTCCTAAAAATCCTTGGATAAGTCTTGCGTGCTGGAACACACCGATATCTGCCACATGATCAGGATGGTAATGTGACAGCACCATTGCATCCAGCTCTTCTGGCTGTACAAAGTTTTGGAGTTTCGCCAGGACACCGCTGCCAAAATCTATCATAAGTTTAAAGCCGTCATGCTCCAGCAAATATCCAGTGCTTGCCTCGTTAACCTTAGGATATCCGCCCCAGCACCCTACTATTGTGAGCTTCAATAATATTCCTCCTTTAATCCCGTGTTTGCTTTCACTATACTTCATTTTGCCCATTTTTTCATTTAAACGGTATTTTTCAGAAAACAATCATTGACGATTCCAAACTGTTATAATACAATTTAATCAATAAGACATCTGTATCAAAACACTTTAATACTTGGAGGCGAACAGCATGATTGAAAATATCGTTGAATTCTTTCGTAATTTACCTCAGAAACAATGCATGGAGTGTGGAGAACCAATAAAAGAACAGCACGAATGTTATGGGAATAAGTGCGATGGATGCTTGCATCCTGGGAAACTATAAAACTTAAATTATTTTCCTTTCCGGTTGTAATACAACCCCTTTCAGCAGTTTTTGAGAGCAAATGAAAGGCCAGCTCGTTCATTTTGAACGGCTGGCCTTTTTTAAAATGCTATAAAAAACGTCTATTTTTCTGCAGAAATGGCAAATCGCCTCTTATGCATGAGATGGAAGTAGAACCACGTTCCCATAGACAATGCAGCAATATACGCTCCGAGGATTCCGGCATTTTGCCACATGAAGCCGATATCCCCGCTGGAAATGACGGCTTTGAAGCCTTGTACTGAATACGTCATTGGCAAAAACGCATTGAACTTCTGCAGGAATCCTGGTATTAATTCCAATGGGAATGTTCCAGCACTTGTTGTAAGTTGTAAGATCAAGATGACAATTGCCACAAATCGTCCTGGATCCCCCAATAAAGTAACAAGGAATTGGACCAGGGTGATAAATGTCAGACTTGTTATTATGGAAAAGAGAAGGTAGAGCGGAAGGCTCGTAACCTGCAAACCTAATCCTCCAAGCAATATGGCATCAGCGATCAATGCCTGAATAATCCCTATTCCAGCTAAAATCACAAACTTACTCCTGAACCAGCTGAAGCCGCTTGATGGCACCCCTGCAGGTTCTCTTAACGGAAAGACAATTGACAGCAGCAATGCACCGACAAAAAGTCCTAAAGATAAAAAGTAAGGCGCGAAACCTGTTCCATAATTTGGAACTTTGTTGATCTTCTCATTATCCAATTTAACAGGAGCAGCAAGCATATTATACGTATCATCAGAAGGATTGACCTTCGCTTTTTCTGCACCTTCTTTAAGCTTATCGGCGAGTTCCGTTGTGCCAGCCGCTACTTTCCCATTCCCTTCAGCAAGCCTTTCGGCACCTGATGACAGCTTACCAGTTCCATCAGCCATTGCAGATGATCCTGCTGCAAGCTGGTCCATGCCTCCCGCAAGCTTCGTTGATCCAGCAGAAAGCTTATCTGATCCAGCTTTAGCTTCGGCAAGCTTTTCACCAAACATGACCATCCCGGAATTAAACTGTTCCTGTCCAGCAGCTAGTTTATTGGCTCCTTCTTGAAGCTGTGCTCCTCCTGATGAAAGAGTCTCAAATCCTTTACCCAGCTGTGATTGACCCTGAGCTAATTGATCCAGACCACCAGTAAGCTGCTGTGCTCCTCCTGCAAGGGCACCAGCGGAATCTGAAAGAGTTCCTGTCCCTTGAGCAAGCTGGGCACTTCCTGCTTCCAATTTTTGCAATGCTTCTGCAAGTTGTTTCTCCTTATCTGGATAAGCAGCTAAAAGCGGCTGCATCATTTGCATTTGTTTCTGCAGCTCCTGAATGCCTGAATGCAGCTCATTTGCTCCTGCAGCTGCATGATCTGAGCCCTTTTTCCAGGCAAGCATATTTTGTGACAGCTGCTCAGAGCCCTGTTTGAGCTTGGATGTACCGTCCTCCATGGCAGGAAGCTTGCTGTTAGCTTCTTGTAAACCGGCAGCTAACTTTGATGCGCCTGCGGACAATTCCTTTTCACCTGCAAGGATTTCCCCGGATGCGGCTTCTAGCTTCTTATGCCCAGTTTCCAGCTGTCCCAGTCCTCCAGCAAGGGAATTTGCCCCATTAGCAACTTCTTTGATACCTGACTTGGCCGACAGCATGCCATTGTTGAACTCAACAGATTTGCCGGCGAGCACAGAAAGATTTTCATAAAGCTCACTTGAACCATTTTTTAACTTCCCTGCACCATCCTTTAATTCTGATGCGCCTTCACTAGCCTGATCCAATCCGTCAGCCAGTTCACCTATTTTATCAAACATTGTTTCTGCATAAGTTTCAGACACCTTCTCAGATACAGAGGCTTTAATTCTTTCAGCTGCCGTTTCACCGATTTGAGCAGAAAGAAAGTTAAAGCTTTCATTCGGCATGTAAATGAGTTCAAGTTTTTTTGGAGTGTCATCCAGCAATGTGGTAGCATTTTCGGAGAAATTCTCAGGAATTTTAATGAGCATATAATACTTTTGCTCTTTTAACCCTTTTTCTCCGTCTGCTTTATCTACAAAATCAAAACTAAAGTCTTTGCTTTCCTGTAGTTTCTCAACCAAATTATCCCCAAGCTCCAGTTGTTCCCCTTCGATCATCGCTCCTGAATCCTCATTGACAATAGCAACTGGCAAATCAGATAGATGTTCATAAGGATCCCAAAAGGCCCACAGGAACATTCCGCTGTATAGAACCGGGATGAAAATCACAGCTAAAATTGGGATCAGCAGCTTCTTATTGCGAAATACCGCTAACAATTCCTGTTGCAATAGTTTGTTTTTCATTGTTGTCCTCCTCTTGGTAATAAATGACCATTTCGTTCATTCGGTCAATCGACTCCATAAAACAAGGATTATCCTATATAGACAATCCTTTGAAAATGTAAAACTCAAACAGCTGTGAGATTTCTTCCTTTTCCAGCGGTTTGTGTTTTTTCTCCCAGTCAAATATTAAGGCAATATAGAGTTTCATCATGATAAACGCCGTCATTTCGGGATCGCACTCTTTAATCTCCTTTTTTTGAACAGCCAGGACGACCTTATCCTTAATATAGTTGATAATGGCTGTTTCCATTTTTGCCATCACTTCCAATACTGCCGGTGTCCCTAGATCTCTCGCTTCCTGGGAAAGCTTGATCGTCAGCTGGTGTTCTTTACGGAACTCAAGGAGCTTATACAGCGCCCGATGAACGTTTTCGTAAAATGAATGAGACGGATCTACTGATTCGTCTGCAACCCGCTTCATTTCCTTGATAAGCCTGTTAACGATCTCATCGAAAAGTTCCTCCTTGTTCTTGAAAAAGGTATATATCGTTCCTTTTCCAACGTTGGCCATTTTAGCAACCTGGTCAATGGTTGTAGCTTTATAGCCATAGAGAGAAAATGAATTGGATGCTGCATCAATGATTTGCTGTTTTCGGTCGATTGCCATGATTACACCTCTCTACGAATAAAAATGACCAAATGAGAGAATTGGTCAATTCGTTCAATAGATACTTTATCACATATTATTTTGCTTTACAACATTAAAATAGTTGTTTTGTTTCTTAGCTTGTGGAGTTTTATGATTTCTATTGATTCCCATAGTTATGAGCGTGAAATAAAAGCCATTTAGATTCGTGAAACAATTTCAAAAAAGGAGGTACTTTACTAAACGTTTGCTGTTTTGTTTATAAACAAATCGATGACTAGAGCGGTAAGTGCTAGGCTCCAGTGGGACACATGGCCTGTTGGATAACTTAATGAGCAAAAACTGGAATAAGTGGGCGCCGAAAAGACGTCTTGGGTACCTGAATAGTACAAAAAATGGTAAAAGAGGGCTCCAATAAGGCCTCT
>NZ_JBALSS010000008.1:140707-144646 GCF_036967045.1 Bacillus sp. JJ1609
TACAAAAAATGGTAAAAGCTGAAACCAATAAGACCTCTTGGATACCTAAATGAACAAAAAAGATAAAAAGAATAGGCATAAGAAGCGCTCCGAGAACCATTCAATCCACTTTTTACATACGAATGCTCATGAACAGCCTCAAAGAACAATTGCAGCAATGTTTACGAAAACAGCCAAAAAGAAAAAACCCTAAAAGGGTTTTTAAGATTCGAGTTTTAGATACTTTAGTATTTTTTCTATAGCTGCTCCCCCTTGGTCGATGCAGTCTGGAAGACCAACACCTTCATAGGAGCTGCCTCCAATAAATACACCTGGAAGCTCATTTGCAAGATCATTCTTCAGCTTGTCGACTCTTTCCTTGTGCCCAACTGTATACTGCGGCATCGCTTCTTTCCAGCGGGATACGACCGCAAAATCAGGTTGTGCCTGAATATCCATGGTTTTGTTCAAATCTTCAAGGGCGATTTTGATGATTTCATCATCGGAAAGTTCAACGACTGCTTCGTCTCCCGGTCTCCCGACATAAAGTCGGAGCAAGACTTTTCCTTCTGGCGTCGTATGCGGCCACTTTTTATGTGTCCAAGTACAAGCAGTAATCGTGTAATCACTATTCCGCGAAACAACAAACCCAGTCCCATCGATGTCTTCTTTTATGACACTTTCCGGGAAAGCCATTGCGACAGTGGCAACAGATGTCGAAGGAATATCACGAAACGGTTCAAAAATGTGATCATGATCAGAAAACATATGCAGGGCCGCTTCGTGTGGAGCCGAAACAAGGATGCTGTCAGCATCAAGCGTTTCGCCGCTGCTCAATCTCAAACGATAGCCATTATCCTGCTGCTTGCTGACTTTATCAACCCTGATGCCCTTTATTACTGAACCTGGTTCAAGTTTGGCTTCAATTGCGTCAACGAAGGATTGCAGCCCTGTTTTCACTGTCAGGAACATCCCTTTTTTCTTTTCCTGTCCGTTTTCAGCAGTTTTCTTTTTCGGAGCAGGAGTGGCTTTCTTTGTACCAAGAATCAAACTGCCGTATTTTTGCTCTACTTGGTAAAACTGAGGGAATGTTGATAAAAGACTCATGTTATCAATATCTCCTGCGTAAATACCTGAAAGCAAAGGCTCAATCAGATTTTCTACAACTTCATCACCAAGTCTGCGCCGGAAAAACTCGCCTAATGACTGGTCACCTTTGACCTTTGAAGGAGGCATAAAAAAGTCTCCCGCTGCTCTGAACTTTCCAGGCCATGAAAATAAGCCCGTTGTAACGAAAGGACCGATTTGAGTTGGAATCCCCATAACAGCGCCGCCGGGCATAGGGTGAAGCTTGTCCTTAACCAAAACATAGGATTTCCCTGTACTGTTGTTGACCAGCTGATCGCCAAGCCCAACTTCGCGAACAAGACGCCCCGCACTTTCCTTCCTTTCAAGAAAAGAATCAGGGCCCCTTTCAATTACAAAGCCATCTTTAAGATAGGTCTGCATCTTACCGCCGACTCGGTGGGAGGCTTCGACTAACTTTACATCAAGAGGAAGCTGGCTTTCCCGGGCATGCTTTTGCAAATAATACGCAGCAGTCAGACCAGTTATGCCGCCTCCGACAATTACGACTTTTTTCATTTCTGTCACGGTAAATCGCCTTCTTTTTATAGTTTTAGCGTGAAGTAGACAGCTTCTTTAAAATCACATCTGCCATCGCGTCAATAAATTCAGGCTCTGCATTCGGCATTGGAGGCCTGTAATAGCTTGCTCCGATTTCGTCCGTGACTTTTTTACATTCATAATCGTTGTCATACAGGACTTCCAGATGGTCGGATACAAATCCCGCAGGCACATAAACAAATGCTTTATAATCATGTGCTTCGAATAGGTCCCGGGTTAGATCCTGCACATCTGGCCCAAGCCAGGGTTCAGGAGTATTTCCAGCACTCTGCCAGCCTACCTCGTAGTTCTTAACATTTGCATTTTGGGCAATCATGTCTGCAGTCTTTTGCAGCTGATCCGGGTATGGATCGCCCATCTGGAGGATTTTCTCCGGAAGACTGTGGGCAGACACGATTAAAACAGCGTTTTCTCTTTCGTCAGCAGGCATGTTTGAGAATGTTTTGGCAACACGGTCAGACCAGTATTTTATGAATTTAGGCTCATCATACCAACTCTCGACTGATACGATTTCCGGACCACCCAACTTTGAAGCTTCTTCCTTTGCTCGTCCGTTGTAAGATTTCACGCTGAATGTCGAAAAGTGCGGAGCCAACACGATGCTTACAGCCTCTTCTATGCCATCTTCATGCATTTGCCTGACTGCATCCTCAATAAAAGGCTCGATATGCTTTAAACCAAGATACATTTTGAATTCAATTTGATCCTGAATACTGTTTAAGTGCTTCTCAAGCATCTCGCCCTGTTCAATCGTGATTTTTGCTAGTGGTGAAATACCACCAATTGCTTCATAGCGCTGCCTTAAATCCTCGAGCATTTCTGGAGAAGGCGTCCTGCCGTGGCGAATATGTGTATAGTATCGTTCAATATCTTCTTCTTTGTAGGGTGTGCCATATGCCATAACTAGCAAACCCATCTTTTTCTTTGTCATGATTGCACCTCTTTTTACTGTCTCTAAGCTTTTATTCTGCCAAAAACAAGACTATTTTACCAATTGTAATGCTCAGAAGCAGATATGTGTCTATTTGCTAAGCTTTGAGGCAGAATACTCATGTACAAAAGCGGTTAATTTTTTCAATGTCTCTGGGTTCACTGAAGGGAATACCCCATGTCCAAGGTTGAAAATATAGCCAGGCTGAGCCATTCCCTGATCAAGGATTGCTTTTGCTTTTTCTTCAATTACTTCCCATGGAGCAAGCAGAATTGCAGGGTCAAGATTTCCCTGGACTGTTTTTCGGATTCCAAGGTCGCGGGCTTCGCTAATTTGCAAACGCCAATCAAGCCCTACAACATCAAGCGGAAGATCGTTCCACTCCAAAGCAAGATGACTTGCACCTACACCAAACATGATAAGAGGTACATTTTCTTCCTTTAGAGAAGAAAAAATCCTGTTCATTACTGGTTTGATAAATGTACGGTAATCATGGACGTTGAGTGCACCTACCCATGAATCAAAAATCTGGATTGCTTTTACACCAGCTTTGATTTGGGATTTCACATATGTAATTACCATGTCTCCAAGCTTGTCCATTAGAGCGAACCAAGCTTCAGGCTGTGCGTACATGAAAGCTTTTGTCTTGTTATAATTCTTCGAAGGACCGCCTTCAATCATATAGCTTGCTAATGTAAACGGAGCTCCTGAGAATCCAATCAAAGGTACAGACAATTGTTCCTGTGTTAGCAGCTTGATTGTGTCAAGAACGTAAGGAATATCTGATTCAGGATTGATGTGGCCTAGCTTTTCAACATCTGCAAGTGTTTTGACCGGATTAGAAATAACTGGGCCAATTCCTGTTTTAATTTCTACATCTACACCCATCGCAGGAAGAGGTGTCATAATATCCTTATAGAGGATCGCCGCGTCCACGCCATATTGTTCAACAGGCAGCCGCGTAACATAAGCACAAAGCTCAGGCTGGTGTGTAATTTCAAATAGTGAATACTTTTCCTTGATTGCTCTATATTCAGGCTGTGATCTTCCAGCCTGCCTCATATACCAGACAGGAACATAATCTGTTTGCTCTCCTCTGGCTGCTTTTAGAAATGTATCGTTGATTGTTTTGCTCATTAGGGGAAATCCACCTTTCAGTAGTGTCTGTCTTCCATTGTAATATAAATAGATTAAAATAAAAAACACCATTTTTTCGCTATATACACTATATCCTTTTTATTAACCAATTTCATAGAAGACGCTCGAAAATGTCGAAAAATTGACGAATTTTCTTTTTTTAGGTTATTAAATTTTAGACTATGTTAAATTAGTCTGTTGATTTC
>NZ_JBALSS010000008.1:144809-151997 GCF_036967045.1 Bacillus sp. JJ1609
CCCTCCGCTCCAAACAACAGGTGCTAAAATCAACATTGATCTTTAACTCAGCTAAATTTTAAAAAGCATTCAAGATTAGGTTTAGTTCCCTCAAATTAGTATAATTACAGTATTGAATGTAATTTTTTAATGAGGTGAAAAAAGATGAATGTGTATATAACTTCTGGCACAGCAGACTATCTGATGAAATTTAAAGAGCAACATCCTGAAGAGACTCTTGTTTTAATGAACAATAATGAATCAGCAATCCTTGTCCACGAGACAAATGGAGCAAGCTTGTTCAATGAGCCAAGAAAATATGAAGTGATTGATACCGCAGGTTCACTTGACCAGCCTGGTTTCTCGGTTTTCAACAATATACCGGTTACAGATGAAGGACGCCCGCTGTTCGAGAACCGCTTTTTAAACAGACCGAGGCTAATAGAGAATGAACCAGGTTTTAAAGCCATTCGTGTCCTTCGCCCACTGTCATCCAATACTTATATTATTTTGACTGTTTGGGAAAATGAAGGAGCATTCGAAAATTGGCAGAAATCGAAAGCATATGATCATGCTCACAAAAACCGCGGAACAGAAGCTGGTATCGATAACGCAAAACCGCACATATTCGAGAGTGCTTCGTATGTTTCCAAGTATTATATTGGAGAATAGTAAATGGGAGGCGTAAGTGCGCCTCCCATTTTTTATGGATTTTTTACTAACCCATTCCTATTTGCATATACGGCAGCCTGTGTTCTGTCGGAAATCCCTAGTTTGCCAAGTATATTTGAGACATGAGTCTTTACGGTTTTGACTCCTATATAGAGTTCTTCACTGATCTGCTGGTTTGTCATCCCTTCTCCAATACACTTCAGCACATCAAGCTCGCGTTCTGTCAGTTCACTGTGAGGTTTCCTATCCTGGGATCTGAGCCTGTTCATCATCCGGTTCGCTACCTTGGGCTCAATCACAGGTTCACCTTTTGCCGCCTTCTCAATCGCATTGATAATTTCAGAAGCCGTAGCTGTTTTCAGCATGTAACTGAAAGCCCCAGCCTCAATAGCTGGAAAGACCTGTTCATCATCATAGAAGCTTGTGATGATGATAACTTTGCATTCAGGACGGAAGCTTAAGATTTCCCTGGTCGCATCGATTCCAGTGCCACTTTCCATTAAGAGATCCATTAATACTACATCCGGCATTGTTTCTTTTACAAGTGCTACGGCTTTTTTGCCGCTGTCTGCTTCACCGACAATCTCGATTCCCGGTTCTGTGGCTAAATAGGACAATATGCCTTTGCGCACCATCTCATGATCATCTACAACAGCAACTCTTATTTTCTCCATTACTCTTCCCTCCTCATTGCCGGTATCCGAATATCAATATATGTTCCTTCTTTTTCTTTTGACCTGATGTTATATGTACCGCCGATTTGTTCACATCGCTCTCGCATTGTCTTTAACCCATAAGATGCCATCCGTTCGTTATGGATGTTAAAACCTTTCCCATTGTCGCCAATGAATAAATGAATATAGGTATCTTCTTCAGACAGCACTAGTTTTACCTTCGAGGCATCCGCATGTCTAAGTATGTTTGAAAGAGCTTCCTGCACGATCCGAAAAATATGCTCTTCCCCAGCTTTGGATAGATTTTCAATTTCATCGACGCTTGCCTCAAAATTAAGGCTTGTTTTTTGCTTAAGCTCCTGAATCAGCTTGACAATGCCATCGCAAAGGCTCTCACCACTCAATTGGACTGGCCTCAAATGGAGGAGCAAAGCTCGCATTTCTCCCTGAGCTTTAACCGCAATCTCTGATATTTGCTCCAATTGCTGCTTTGCCTTCTCCGGATTTTGTTCAAATAATCGCAGTGAGGCTGAAGACATCATACTTAGAGCAAATAGCTGCTGGCTTACAACATCGTGAAGATCTCTTGCAAGGCGCTGTCTTTCTTCCATGATCGCAGCCGCCCTTGCTGTTTGTGAAAGCTCTGTTTTTTCCTCGGCAAGCCTCTGCAGAGAATGAACCTGTTCTTGAAAATGTTCTGATAGCTGATTGAGTTCCTCGGAGATTAACCCTATTTCATCCTTTTCATAGGTTATGATTCTTTCACTGAATTTCCCTCTGCGAAGTGTGGTAACGAATAATAAGATATCCCCAAGACGCCCTTTGATTAAATAGCTTCCTCTTAGTCCAAAGTATAGACCGGCAGAAGCCAATATAATAAAACAATAAAGCCACAGCAAAAAAGTCATTTTCGTTGTCAGTCCGCTATGTGGTTCTATATATAAGTAGATTTGCAGTCCTATAAAAAGAACGAGTGAAGAGATGAAAGCCATCATCAAAAACGTCTGTATAAACCAAAACCGGATACTGGACATTTGCTTCATATTCTTCCCCCTAAACCCGGTCAATTCGAATCGAACCCACCTTGAGCTCTACGGTTATATTCAATTTCCTTAGAGCTTCATCGTAGTTATCGGACTTATATGTGATCACATGCTTTATTTGATCTGGTGCATAATCAAAAACCTTACATTCTCCAACGCTCACAGAAGCATTGATCATCACCGGAACATCTTCCGGAATGATCATTTTCACATCGCCAATCCAGCCCTTCACTTTGACTGGCGTTTCCTTTTCCGGTATGAATCCCTTGCTGAAATCCATGAAATAATCCCCGACCATATTGAACAAATCAATTGGCTCGACTGCCCAATTTTGCTTCTTGAAATTTACATCCCCCACCGAGATTCCCCTGATTCTCTTTAAAGAGGTGGAATCATGATACCCTGCAGTATCTTCACCCTCTTTTTCCAAAGGAAACTCTGTATTAAAGCTGACTTTCATTTTGTTCTTATTAAAAAGCATACTAATGCCAAAATAGATCAGCATTACCGGCCATAGTTTCCAAACATCAAGAAATTGAAATGCTAACACACCTAATCGATCCAGGATCAGCAGCGCAGAAAAAATAAGAATAAATGAGCTCCAGCCAAAATGGCGTTTTTTTAACATGAAAGAATTTATTAATTCCACACATCCGTAAACAAACAATATAAAAGGATAGGAAACGACAAATAGCTCTTTTATTTCCAAGGAAATGACACCAATATTTACCAATAAAAGAATAATACCTAGACCAGATAATATAACGGCAAACGCCACCTGGTTCATTGAACGATTTCGCAACTGCATTCCCTTCTTTCTTCCTATCCTAATCTCTTATTCTTTTTCGAAGGAAAAAATCCCTCTTTTCCTTTGAATTTTTGGCTTCCTGTTAAATAGGACTGTTGATTTCAATAATCATTGAACTGTTAACTCATTCTTTATTTTAAAGGATGAATGGCTGTTTTTCGCCCCGCCTGAGACAGTGTTGTCCTCCGTCTAGAGGCTGAAAAAAATAAAATCCCATCCTCCTCACAACTTTAATTGTTCATCATATCCTGTAGTACTCAATTAGGGAATTTGCCTATTTAGAAGAGAAGAGAGGCAGATTCAATTACTTATACTATGGGAGGAGAATGGTTGTATGGCTATAGAGTTAACGGCACTCCATTGGATATATGTTTTATTTATTTTCTTGATCATCGGATTCATGGTCATGAAAAGAGATACATCATTCATATCCATCATCGGCATTTTTTTATTAGCCGTAGTTGCGACAGGATCCTTAAGTGGATCGGTCAGCAGTATTTTCAATAGCTTCATATATGCGATAACCGAGCTATTGCCCACTATTCTTGTCATTTCCATTATTGTTGCCATGAGCCGCACCTTGACGGTAACAGGAATAAACGATGCGATGATCTCACCTTTTGCCAAACTGATCCGGACACCGGCACTTGCTTATTGGACGATCGGTATATTAATGATGGTGATTTCCTGGTTTTTCTGGCCTTCACCTGCTGTTGCGTTGATGGGCGCGGTCCTTTTGCCAGTTGCAGTCAGGGTTGGTCTACCCGCACTGGGTGTAGCCGTTGCAATGAACCTATTCGGCCACGGCATTGCCCTCTCCGGGGATTTCGTCATCCAGGCTGCACCTAAATTGACTGCCGATGCAGCTGGCATTCCGGTCAGCTCGGTAGTGCAAGCAAGTATCCCGCTCGTTATTGTAATGGGTGTGGTGACAACCATTACAGCTTTTTATTTATTAAAAAGAGATATGAAGAACGGCAAACTCAAGAGTGGAGAAGCAATAGAATCAGATATTGTAAAAACAAGTGATCCGAATCTGCTGTCTGCTGGAAGCAAAAAGTTTTTCGCATTCTTGATCCCAATACTGTTTGCTGCTGATGTAGCAGCTATGTCCATCCTCAACCTTCAAGGAGGTGACGCAACTGCACTTATTGGCGGCACGTCCATTTTCATCCTGCTGCTCATTTCGCTTGCAGCCCACAAAAACAATGGCCTTGAAAAAACCACTAGTTATCTTATTGAGGGATTCCAGTTTGGCTTCAAGGTTTTTGGACCCGTCATCCCGATTGCTGCATTCTTCTATCTTGGTGATTCAGGATTCACCAAAATCATTGGAGAATTTCTCCCGCAAACTTCGCAAGGTATCGTTAATGATCTAGGGGTTGCTTTAGCTCACATAGTTCCATTGAACGCTGAAGTAGGAGCAGTTACACTGACTGCTGTTGGAGCAATCACGGGACTTGATGGATCTGGTTTTTCAGGGATTTCACTCGCCGGATCCGTTGCATCCATTTTCTCGACTGCAATAGGTGCAGGAGCTGCGACTTTGACAGCTCTAGGCCAGATTGCTGCCATTTGGGTTGGCGGCGGCACACTCGTTCCATGGGCCCTTATTCCTGCAGCCGCTATTTGCGGGGTCGATCCATTTGAATTAGCCAGAAGGAACCTGATCCCGGTTACCATTGGCCTGATCGTCACCACTATTTTTGCGATGTTCCTTATTTAAAATACTGGAGTCACATGACTCTGTTTATATATGAAGCTTCCAATCTGGAAGCTTCTTTTTGCTGAATGAGAGAATGGCTTTATATTATGATTATATAAATGCTATAATTATTTAAATTATCAAATTACTTTTTTCATGAGGAGGAGATGGATCAAGTGCAGGATCAGCTGTTTAGCCAAATCGAGAATTTATATCCGGAAATGGTGGAAATCCGCCGCTTTATGCACCAGCATCCTGAATTATCTTTTCAGGAAGTGAACACAGCAAACTATATTCAATCTTACTATGAAAAACTCGGCGTTGAAGTACGAGGAAATGTCGGAGGCAATGGAGTCGTTGCTAAAATTCATGGCTCAAAGCCTGGAAAAACTGTTGCACTAAGAGCTGACTTTGATGCATTGCCTATTCAAGACGAAAAGGATGTCCCTTACAAGTCACTGGTTCCCGGTGTGATGCATGCATGTGGGCATGATGGGCATACTGCCGCATTATTGGTGCTCGCCAAAGTTCTACACGAGTCCAGGGAAAACCTGCATGGTACATATGTAATGATCCATCAGCATGCCGAGGAATATGCTCCAGGTGGGGCTATTTCAATGATTGAGGATGGCTGTCTGGAAGGTGTAGATGTTATATTTGGTACACATTTATGGGCATCTGAAACGACTGGAACCATTCAATATCGAATCGGGCCGATCATGGCTGCAGCTGACCGATTTGAAATAGCAATCCAGGGCAAGGGCGGACATGGTGCACAACCGCATAAAACGAAAGATGCCATCCTTGCAGGTTCGCAACTCGTTACGAATCTTCAGCAAATCGTGAGCAGACGAGTAAATCCTGTTGATTCTGCAGTCGTAAGCGTTGGATCCTTCATGGCTGACAATGCTTTTAACGTAATTGCCGATAAAGCAAAGCTAATTGGTACAGTCAGGAGTTTTAATGAAAGTACCAGAGAGTTCATCGCGACTGAAATAGAAAAAATCATCAACGGAACATGCATCACAATGGACTGTTCCTATGATTATGTCTTTCACAGAGGCTATCCTCCCGTTGTAAACCATGCTGCGGAAACAGAATTCCTGATTGATTGTGCATCTAAGGTGCCTGAGGTGAAGAAAATAGAAGAAACAGAACCGCAAATGGGCGGCGAAGACTTTGCCTACTATTTGCAGCATGTAAAGGGCACCTTCTTCTTCACCGGAGCAAAACCGCAAACAGATGAGGCCTACCCTCATCATCATCCAATGTTTGATTTTGATGAAAAAGCCATGGTGATTGCAGCAAAGACATTATGCTCTGCTGCCCTTCACTATCAATCATATGAAAAGGCTCGCCAGGAAAAGCATGAAACTCTAGCCTAAATGCAAAACACCCCTGCAGGTTAAGTCTGCGGGGGTGTTTTTAATATCCTCAATCTATATGCATTCATCGCGGTTTCTCCAAGTTGATCGAGAAGATTATAATTGGCATATGCACCTACTACCGCCCCGATGCCAGGCATCATTTGCAGCATTTTTACCAAGTCAATATAATCCCTGTACTCCTGCTGGAACTCCTGCCAATCGACTTCAATCAGCTGGGCTTTCTTCCCCTCCCAATTCTCAATCATTTCGAGTGTTACTTTCCGTTTTTCATCACTTGAGAAGGCAAGCTGGAATACATAAAGAATGAACAGCCTTTCTTCATAATTTGAAGGATCATAACCATATATCGATGCCGCCTCAAATAAAAATTTCATTTTGATCGACAAAAGAAGCGGGAAGTCAGCCATTCCAAGCAAAAAGCCGCCAGCACCGGTACCGGCACCTTCAACAGCTGCTGTTTTTCGAAATCCAGCAAGTTTCTTTTGGAGAAGTTCATCTTTTTCTGCCAGTGTCTGCCCTGCACCCTGCTGTTTTTTAGTCGTAAAGTTGGAGCCAGCAAGCGTCGCTTTTACCATATTTTTAATGCTCTCTGTGAGAATGTGATGGACCTTTTCCGGAATCATCTGGTTGACTTTGGTCTGTGCTTTCTTGGAAGCACGTGCTAAAAAACCTGAGCGTTTTATTAATTTCCGTTTCCAATCGAGCACATCTTCGTACACCTTCAGCTCATATTCATTCAACGTTTTTCACCCCTTGTGGATACTACGCCTGAAACGATAAATAGTTTCAAAAAAATCCATTTCATAAGCGCTGATGCATTAATGAAATGGATTTTGAATTAGTTTGTTATTTGATATTACTCTTTATAAAACCTACATAATTTTTCGACTCTGTTAAACTGGACTGTTGATTTCCGCTC
>NZ_JBALSS010000008.1:152016-167479 GCF_036967045.1 Bacillus sp. JJ1609
AATTATGAAAAAGCTCAAGAGCCAGCTTTTTCAAGGACAAATTCTTCTAGGGGCGTCAGGTGAGCCCGCAGGAGTCGAGTGCCCTCCGCTCCAATCAACAGGTGCAAAAACCCCCATTGACCTTTAACAAAGCCAATTTTTAAAATGAACCGCAGGCAGGCTAAGCCTTAAGCAGCTTACTTTGAATGTAGACATAAACAAAGAATACTGAAAAAGCAATGCCAGCAGCCAATACTGTAGCCCCAAACAGCCATTCACCTTTTAACAGAACAATTCCTGCAAAAACTGCAGATTGAAAAATCATTATCTTCATCAACAAACTGGTAAATGATTTTTTCCTCGCTGCTTCAGGTACTGGATACAAATTAATCCAAAGCTTATTTTGATGATGACTCCATAATGGCAGAAGCTGAAAGCCTGTTAAGTATAGGAATAGGATGGCAATTAATATTTGACCCGGTCCGAATGTGAAAAAGTAAAGTGCCGCCCCGCCAATCGCAGTCAGACGAATGAGCAAACCAAAATAATCCCCAGCCCTTGCAAAGGTTCTTAAATAAAGATGGCTGAAGGTCAAGTCCTGACGATATGGAATTGCATTGAACAGCCAGTCCAGCCATCTGCGTCTTTTGGTGCGGTCCCTCAATTTAGGGACATCTGTAAATAAATTCGCAATCCGGTAAAAGGAATTCATCCGTCTTTCTTCATCTTCTATCAGCTGTTCCCACTTCAGCCCCTTGCTGCTAGTCTGTTTTTTGTAATAAACATAAAGCAAGACCAGCATAATGGCAGGAATGGCTGCAAAAATCAGCTGCGCACCCGAAAAGATGAAGTACAAAAGAACAGCATTGATACAGAATCGTACCAGGCTATCAGCGATTTTCACACTTGTCTCAATATGATATTGCACTCTCCAGCGAACCAGTAAATTAATCCATTTTAGAAGTACAAGTCCGCCTAGCAGAATGAAAAAGGATTTAAAGTCGGCTCCATGAACTTTTACATGCAGCGGCATGAGTACTGCCAGAACAATCAGTAATAGATATGACTGTAAACTAAGGCTAAACCCGATCGATTTTTTAAAATAATCCGCAAGCCGGGTTTCAAGCGGCAGCAAGAAAATCTTATCTGCCTCTGTCAAAAATGTCTGGATTGGACTGTAGGTGAGCACGCCAGCAAGCATAAGAGCCATGATCCAAGCTGCCGGAAAGTCTGGCCCGAGCGTCTTAATCCACTCTTGATAATAAAAAGCTGCCGATCCAATCAGAAACAGAAGGACCACTACAAGGTGTCCATTAAAAATATACCGTAGATAACTTCCTGTTTCTTTTGTGAAGGAGCTAAAGCGTTCCTTCCATAAAGTCTGCGGATTAAACATAGTCTTCTTCCTTCGTCAGCTGGATATACAAGTCGTCCAATGTGGCACCAGGCATGGAAAATTGGTCGCGCAGCTCATCGAGAGTTCCCAATGCCCTGACCTCTCCATTATGGAGAATGACAAAACGGTCACAATATCTTTCGGCAGTTGCCAGGATGTGGGTGGACATCAAAATGCCTGCACCGCTTTCTTTCATTTGATTCATTAAATCAAGTAAAGACTGAATTCCCAGCGGGTCGAGGCCTACAAAAGGTTCATCTACAATATAAAGAGATGGCTGCACAAGGAAAGCGCACATGATCATTACCTTTTGTTTCATGCCTTTTGAGAAATGAGCAGGAAACCATTTAAGCCTCTTGCTCATTCTGAATTCTTTTAAAAGTGCTTCGATTCGCTGTTTGTATATTTTTTCCTCAAGACCATAAGCCATAGCTGTCATTTTAAGATGTTCTTCTAAAGTTAACTCATCGTAAAGAATGGGCGTTTCTGGTACAAAAGTAAATTGTCTTCTGTATTCCTCCCGATTTTCAATGAAGGTTTTTCCATTTATCTTAATGTCACCTTGGTGAGGCTCCATAAGACCAATAACATGTTTAATCGTAGTACTTTTACCAGCACCATTAAGTCCGATCAATCCGACAATTTCGTTTGGATTCACCTTAAAGCTTACATTTTTTAAAACCGGATTCCGTGTATATCCCCCGGTTACCTGATTGATTTCCAATAATGACATCGCAAACGCCCTTCCAATCGTATTTCCTATACATTTATTTTAACAAATCCAAAAGGTTTAGGAAAACCTGCAACATTTCTTAAAACTTTTTTTGTATATTCCCTGTTTATCCGGGCATCATAATCTTTGAAGGGGCAACAAGTAATCAATCGAAATGAGGTGTCTGTAAAAGACATATTGTTCGATTTATAAAACACACTGATTTCAACGTTCAAATAAGGGGATGGTTGCATTGCGCTACGTAAATGTTAACCCAGCCGTTCAGTAACATCACTCCACATTTTGAAATGAGGTGTGTGTCGCAGATCACTTCTCCGCTTTATAAGTTGTGAAACCTATTAAAGCAGACAGGGGATGGTCCGATTGAACCAGGTATTGAATAACCCATCATTTATCTAAATTCAAATGAATTTAAAATGAGGTGTTTATCAAAGGTATGCCTGCTGAGAACGTAAATGAACAGTAGTTAGTTCCCCTTCAGGGACAGGATTCCATGCGGATCCTGTCCTTCTTATTTCTTTAAATTCATTGGCAAAATATGATAAAATACCAGAAACATGACCGAAAAGCTTGAGAACCTTGTTAAGCCGCTTGTTAGTTTGGACTGACGTAAGTGGCTAAGTGCTCGGGCTTGGAATCCGTTTATTATTTAGGAAGGGTGAATATGATGAGTGATTGTATTTTTTGCAAAATAATCAATGGAGAAATTCCTTCGGCTAAGGTATATGAGGATGAAAATGTACTCGCCTTCCTTGATATCAGCCAGGTAACAAAGGGACATACGCTAGTCATTCCTAAAGTACATAAAGAAAACGTATTTGACTTAACTGATGAAATTGCTGCAAATGTATTCTCCGCCGTACCCAAAGTAGCAAACGCCATCAAAGCTGCTTATGATCCAATCGGATTGAATGTACTGCAAAACAATGGTGAAGCTGCGGGACAATCTGTCTTTCACTTCCACATGCATTTGATTCCACGCTATGGAAAAGGCGATGGTTTTGGGGCTGTCTGGAAGACACACCAGGAAGAATACACATCTGACGATTACAAGAAAATCGCTGATGAAATCAACAGCAAAATCTAAACTTCCGCTTTGCGGGAGTTTTTTCTTTTTGGGACTTGGCTCGAATCTCCAATTAAAGCCATTTTTTGTTCTTAACCCCTTCCTTGGGGCAGTTTTACCTTTTTTCGACCGAGTTCAGGCATCAATAGTCTCCTTTGATGCTCATTTTCCCTTTACCAAGCCAACTATGTGTTTCAAAAGCCTTCATAGATGATTATTTTTCACTCGGCCGAAACAAATTACATGCTTCGCTAGCCTTCCTTGTTTCTCATTTTTCCTCACCCTAGCCAATTTCTTGCTGTAATAGCCAAAATCATCATGAACATATTTTATTTTAATTTTTCTGAAAACATTAGAAAATTGATTCTATTTCTGGTAGCATGAGTATAGCTTTAACTCTTTAGTGGAGTACCGTATTTTAAATTTGGGGGGATTAAGTTGAAACGTGCATTTAACTTTAATGCTGGACCTGCAGCATTGCCTGAAGCTGTATTGGCTAAAGCAGAAAAAGAGATGATGAATTACCAGGGCAGCGGCATGGCAGTCATGGAATTAAGCCACCGCAGCAAAGAATTTGAAGAGATCAATGACCGCACTAAAAAATTGCTTAGCAAGCTTTTAGACATTCCTGCTGATTATGAAATCCTTTTTTTACAGGGAGGTGCCAGCCTGCAGTTTTCCATGATTCCGATGAATCTTCTTGAAAGCGGGAGTACGGCGGACTATGTCCTTACGGGGACATGGTCAGAAAAAGCTTTGGAAGAAGCACTGAAAATTGGAAAAGCTGAAGTGGCAGCCTCTTCAAAGGAAAAAAGCTACAGATCAATCCCCAATATGAACGAAATCAACTTAAAACACGATGCTGCTTATTTGCACATTACTACTAACAATACAATTTTTGGAACACGGTGGCATTCCATTCCTGAGGGTTTGTCAGTACCGCTTATCGCGGATATGTCCAGTGATATCCTGAGCAGACCACTGACTATTTCTTCCTATGGGCTGATTTATGCCGGTGCACAGAAAAATCTAGGTCCCTCCGGTGTCACCGTTGTCATTATCCATAAAGAACTGTTGAAGCGTTCCAGCAAAAACCTGCCTTCGATGTTAAATTATCAGGTCCACGCTACTTCAAAGTCACTTTACAACACTCCGCCTACTTTATCTGTTTACTTCCTGATGCTAGTCCTGGAATGGGCGGAATCTTTAGGAGGAGTGACCGAGCTTGAAAAGCTGAACAAGAAGAAAGCCGGATTGCTATACGATGCCATAGACAATAGTGCTGGATTCTATAAAGGGCATGCTGAAAAAGACAGCCGTTCTCTTATGAATGTTACTTTCACTTTAGAAAGCGACGATCTAACTGCTTCCTTCCTACATGAAGCAGCTGAAACAGGATTTATCGGGCTCGCCGGACACCGGTCCGT
Source organism: Bacillus sp. JJ1609 (assembly GCF_036967045.1). Lineage (NCBI taxonomy): Bacteria > Bacillati > Bacillota > Bacilli > Caryophanales > Bacillaceae > Bacillus > Bacillus sp. JJ1609. The sequence continues at coordinate 156,618 of NZ_JBALSS010000008.1, forward strand.
AGGCGGCTGCCGTGCGTCGATTTATAATGCTGTCCCATTCGAACATGTAGAAAAATTGGCAAATTTCATGAATAGCTTTAAACAAAGAAATTAGCATATCGGCCACTTATGCCACATTAACGCATTACCTTACCGGGGGTCTGACCCCCAGCGCTTTAAAGTGGTAAATTAACTTTTTTCTTTACTGTATTAGCATTTGTGTTATAATTGTACCAAGCTTTTCGCTGCAGGCATGAGAGCACTGCAGGAGAAGTACTAGTTAGCTAGAATAGCAGAGGAGAGATGAGAATTGAATACGAAGAATCTTGTAGCATTATCACTTTTAGTGGGGATGGGGGCAGTTTTGCACGCGATTGTGCCTGGTTTTTTCCTTGGAATGAAGCCAGATATGATGCTCACCATGATGTTCCTGGGAATTATTTTATTCCCTGACAAGAAGAGTGTTTTATTAGTTGGAGCTGTGACTGGACTTATTTCTGGATTGACAACTACTTTCCCTGGAGGCATGGTTCCAAACATTATCGATAAACCTGTAACAGCGTTTGTCTTTTTCGGAATCCTGCTGTTGATGAAACGTTATCAATCTTCTATTTATACTGTAGCTGCCTTAACAGCCGTAGGTACAATTGTATCAGGAATCGTTTTCCTTGGTTCAGCCTACTATCTAGTTGGACTTCCTGGACCGTTCACCGCATTATTTGCAGCGGTAGTGCTTCCAGCAGCGGCATTCAACACAGTATTCATGGCCATCCTTTATCCAGTTGCCACAAGCATTTTCAAGAGAGCTAAACTTGCAAAAGTAAATTAATTTGAAAAGCCCCTGTTCCCAACAGAACAGGGGCTTTATTTATTTTCCGTTATCAGAAGGCAGTTTTAGCATTAATTATTTATTAAGATACCTTCCCCATTACTTTGTGTAAATTGGTTCTTTAACGAAGAATTCAATACAAATGAAAAAGCACAGATTAACGATCTAATGGAATGAATAAAAGATAATCCCTATTAGTAAAAAGATTGCCCCTGCTCCTGCAAGTGAACCAGCTCTCTTTCGAAGGAGCACCTTTGGAGGATACATTCCTGGTTTATTTAAAGCAAGGAGATTTTGGACTGCCCCGGCAAACATTGCAAAGCTGACGAGAAATACCACGCTAATAAAAATTCCCACTCCCCTCCTCTCCTTTCTCTGAACGGCATTCCCTTAATTATCTTTATGCCTGTTAATTTAAGGCTATGAGGCACAAAACGGTTTAATTGATGAATATTAGGAAATAAAATAAACAAGAAGAGAAGAAAAAAGGAATCTCCCTCCTTTTGAAGAACATATACAGAAAGAATAAAGAGGTGGAAAAAAATGAATACAAAATCATTATTAATGGGATTCTTGGTTGGAGGAGTTGCAGCTGGAGTAGCTACCCTTCTTACAGCCCCAAATCCCGGATATCAAACAAGGGGAATCCTTAAGGCTAACAAAGATGAATTTATCGGCTCAATTAAAGATGTGAAGGAAGCCGCTGTAGAATTGAAGGATACGGTAGCTTATGCTTCTAAGGAAGGGAAAACGGTTATTCAAGCGTTCGTAACAGATGTTAAAACAGCAATATATAAATGGCAGCTTCATACTGAAGTAAATAAAAATGAACTTCAGAAAGATGTAAAGGAACTTGAGGAATCGATCAAGGAGCTTGAAACAGAACTGGCTGCTTCAAATCCAAAATAAATCCTGAAAATCCTTCCCAATTGATTATTTTTTACAACTGGGAAGGATTTTCCTTTTACATACAGAAAGATATATTATGCAAATGCCGTTTTTATTATGACAAATAAAAAATTCCGCTAAAACATCCCGACTTTAGATGGAATTTAACAAATTCAAAAAATTTTGTAAATTTATATCTTTATTAATTTTTGTTTTATTGGCATAATGAAAATAGAAAGAATAATAAAGTAGGTGAATATGAGAATGGCAGATAAAAACTATTCAATGAAAGAAGCAATGATGTTTAGCCAGAGAATTGCACAGTTAAGCAAAGCGCTTTGGAAGTCGGTTGAGAAAGATTGGCAGCAATGGATCAAACCATTCGATCTTAATATTAATGAGCACCATATATTATGGATTGCTTATCACTTGAATGGGGCATCAATTTCAGATGTGGCAAAATTTGGGGTCATGCATGTTTCTACAGCCTTCAATTTCTCGAAAAAGCTTGAGGAGCGGGGATACTTAAAGTTCTCAAAGAAGGAAAGCGACAAGAGGAACACTTACATTCAGCTAACAGAACAGGGAGAAGCTATCTTACTGGCATTAATGGAAAACTATGATCCAGATAAAAACGCTGTCTTTTCAGGCGCAATGCCTTTGAAAGAGCTCTACGGGAAATTTCCGGATATCATTGAAATTATGGCAATTGTCCGAAATATCTACGGAGATGATTTTATGGAAATCTTCGAAAAGTCTTTTTCAAATATAGACAGCAAATTCACCGATGCAGACGGCACGCTCAAAAAAATTGATCCAGCCGAAAAGGAGTACGCTTAATTTTCAATGTACTTTCTTAACTCCGTCATAAGAGGAAGGAATAACCCCTGTGACTCACAAGCTTTGATTACTTCCTCTGGCTGCAGTTTCGGCTGGACAACAGTTGAAAACTTCTTATAAAGCGGATGAAAATACATAAATCCCTCCGCTTTTTGTTCTTCCATGTGCATGCTCATTTTCTCACAAGCCTCAAGAATACTTGCTACCTCCTGCTGGGTTAACCCTCTTTCAATAATCAGTGAATAAAAATGTTCCTTTGAGCCTTTTACCATTTTTAAAAGCAATTTTTGATGGAATTCGAGCATATTAATCTTTTCTATTATTTTTCCATAATCCATTTTGCCTTCCCCTTCATCCTCTTTTAACTTTATACTACCCGAGTGCACCAGAAGCTGCAATTACAAGACAGCGATTTGAGGGATTTTGAATTTGCTAAATCCAGCATTATAAAAAACTATCTTTTTCTTAAAATATTTGTTATTGTATTTAAGATAAAAAGATTGATAAGGAGGGATTCTTCGATGATCTCCATTTTATTCGTGTTTGTTCTTTTTGCTTTTTTCATCCTTTTCTTTATTAATAAACTAACCGACTCCCTCTGTATCCAAAAGGAAATACCAGAAGACAAACATGCTAAAATTTTCAGGACGATCAATATTTTAGTTACAATCTTGTTACTTTCTTCTTTTATTGAAGTTTTGTATGCGTGACAACATAAATTAAGCGGTGAGGCTGCCCTCACCGCTTTTTATTTTTGGCAGAAGTTCGTTACAGAATTTCCAGCCCTCATTATTTAAAAGCTCGCATCAAGCATGCTGTATTGGTTACAGCCAAGAGCAACCGATGATAATCAAAAGAATGAACAAGACAACAACTAGTGCGAAGCCGCTGCCAAAGCTACTGTGTCCTCCTGACATAGGGATTCCTCCTTCCTCTTTACAAACCTGGGCTAAACTTAGCTTTTCTAAAATATGGGAGCCGAATGTCCCCCATATTCTACTTACTAGTTAACACCAGCAAGCTGCACCTACAATGATTAACAGAATGAATAACACGACAACTAATGCGAAACCACTACCGTGACCTGCACCCATATTAACACCTCCTTCCAAAGTGTCTAGAATATCTTATTCACTAAGTTCATTTCCGCTTAGGCAGTTATCCTGCTTTTTAGCATTTTGTTGATTAACAGAAGGAAGCACCGACGATAATCAGCAAAATGAACAAGACAACGATTAAGGCAAATCCCGAATTACACTGGCCCATAATAAATTACCTCCTTTATTTCTCTTCCCTACATCCTATGCACAAGCGCGGAGATGGTCTGGATGTTTGCCCATCTTCCTGGACGCATTACAAAAAATCTGGGAGATATTTTTTGTAGAAAAATGAAATTATGTTATAGTAGAATTTGTGGATTTAGAAAAACGCACTAGAAATTTCTGTTTAGGAGTTGTTCACCATGAAAAAATTGTTACTTTCCCTCACGGTTGCAGCCGGAGTAATTGGATTAAGCGCATGCAGCGGCGATAATGACAGTTCTTCTGAAGTACTCGTTGAAACAAAAGCTGGAAATATCACAAAAGATGAGCTTTATGAATCAATGAAGGATAAGTACGGAGAGCAGGCACTACAGGAGTTGTTGTACCAAAAAGTCCTGGCTAAGAACTATAAAGTCACTGACAAAGAGGTAGACGCAAAGGTTGCTGAGTTGAAAAAAGAGCTTGGAGACAACTTTGAATTAGTTCTTCAGCAGAATCAGCTTAAAGATGAGAATGAATTAAAGAAAGTCCTTAAAGACCAAATGCTTATGGAGAAAGCTGCACTTAAAGACGTAAAAGTTTCTGAAGAAGATGTAAAAAAGAGTTATGAAAACTACAAACCAGAAATCAAAGCAAGCCACATACTAGTTAAAGATGAAAAGACTGCACAGGAAGTAAAGAAAAAGCTTGATGGCGGAGCAAAGTTTGAAGATCTTGCTAAAGAATATTCACAAGATCCTGGTTCTGCTGCTAATGGCGGCGACCTTGGATTCTTCGGTCCTGGAAAAATGGATCCTGCTTTCGAAGAAGCAGCTTATGCGCTTGAAGTGAATGAAATAAGCGAGCCTGTTCAATCTCAGCATGGCTTCCACATTATCAAAGTAACTGAGAAAAAAGAAAAAGAATCGTACGATAAAATGAAGGACAAATTGGAATATGATCTTAAGCTTGCACAAGTAGATGCTAATAAAATCCAAGAAGTCATGAAGCGTGAACTTAAAGATGCTGATGTTGAAATAAAGGATAAAGATCTTAAAGGTGCCGCTGAATTCCCAGAAGCACCAACTCAGCAATAACGTAAAGCCAGATCATCATATTTGTTTAATTAAAAAGAACGCTGGCTCCAAATATGGAGTCAGCGTTCTTTTATGCTTCAAGCGAATTTTCTCGCTGTTCTCTTTCTTGTTCAAGCCTCTTCATATAAAGCTCGCCTTCACGTTCAATGCTTTCCAATTCTATTTCCCTTTCTTCCTTCCCTGTTTTCACCGCCATAAAAGCACTGAATACGATACCTGCTGCGACCGCTATTACCCAGATTGGAATTGACATTTTTAATACCCTCCATTGTTTACAGGTTGTCCAAATTGACTCTTACTGTATAAATATGTATCAGGTTATTAAATATGCCAATTTTTTAAACAATGGCTGTGTTAAATTAAACGGTTGATTTCCGCTCCAGGCACTCGCTTTCCGCGGGGCGTCAGGTGAGCCTCCTCGCCGCTTTGCTCCTGCCGGGTCTCACCTTGGCCGCTAATCCCGCAGGAGTCGAGTGCCCTCCGCTCCAATCAACAGGTGTCAAAATCTAGACTGACCTTTACACAGCCTAAAAAATAGTATCCATTTGACTATTGAATTATCTAAAAAAAGCCATTCCAATGGAAGGCTCTTTTGATTTGCTTATTTATGAAACACTGGCTTGTAAAATGAACGGTTATCGAGCGCGAATACTCTTTCTGAAAATTCTCCAGGTTTTACTCGTACAAGTGCACGGTCAAGCATGTTCATTTTTGCATCCAGGTTATCAATATAATGCAAAATTTCTGCTTCTTTGATCAGCGGTGGCTTTGGGCTTCCCCATTCGGCCTTGCCGTGATGGGATAAAACCATATGCTGAAGGATAACAACTTCTTCTCCAGCAATCCCCAACTCGTCAGCGGCTTTGCCTATCTCATTGACCATGATGGAAATATGCCCAAGCAGATTTCCTTCCACAGTATAAGTTGTTGATATCGGCCCAGAAAGCTCGAAAACTTTTCCAAGATCATGAAGGATGACTCCTGCATATAAAAGGTCTTTATCAAGGCTTGGATACAGGGACGCTATCGACTTTGCAAGGTCCAGCATCGAAACTACATGGTACGCCAGCCCTGAAACAAATTCATGATGATTTTTAGTGGCAGCCGGGTATTCCATGAATGCTTGATGATGCTTTTTTAATAAATGTCTTGTGATGCGCTGGATATTGGGATTTTTCATATCAAAAATATATTGTGTAAGCTTACTGGACATTTCATCCTGGCTGATAGGAGCTGTTTCAAGAAAATCAGAAAGTTTAACCGAGTCAGCTGCAGAAGCAGGCCGGATTTGCCTTATTTTTAATTGGTTACGGCCTCGGTAATTCTGAATATCCCCTAATACTTTCACGATATTTTCAGCGGCGTAGATGCTTTCATCTCCTTCGGACACATCCCAAAGCTTTGCTTCGATCTCCCCGCTTTGATCCTGCAGGATTAGTGTCAAAAATGGTTTCCCATTGCTGGCAATTCCCTTTGACGAATGCTTTATGAGCAAAAATAACTCTACCTGGTCACCTGTTTCATGATTTAATATACCTTTATTCATCTCTAACCGACCTCTCCTCTCTGCAACAGTATAACACACAGAGCCTATAGTCTCTGATACTCAAAACATGGCATTTCTAAACTATGTTCGTGCTTTTTTCTTCCAGATTCAGAATCTCATCTTCATTAAAATATTCAAGCAAGTGTCGATGGCAGGTAAATAACAGGATTTGATTATTTGGCATTTCCCTAAGTAAACCGATAATACGCTCTGTTCTTTTGTGATCGAAATTAACAAAACTGTCATCAATAATAATAGGAAATGGATAGCGATCATAATGGACTGCGGCCAAGGCAAGCCTGATCGATACATAAACTTGTTCCGCAGTCGCTTGGCTGAGTTCATTCGCTTCAAAAAGAACATGGTCATTTCTCTCAATTAAAAAACCGCTCCCTGATAACTGAGGAATGATCCTCACATAGCTTCCATCTGTCAAAACAGAAAGGAAGCTTTCAGCCTGAGCCAGCATCCTAGGCATCCGCTCGTCTTTATAGCGATTGATTGTCCTGGAAAGCAAATCCCTAGCAATCGCATACTTTGCCCATTCTTTTGCATCCTCTACAAAATCATGCTTCATCTGTTTGTATTTATGTAGCAACTCACTGTAAAGTCCGCCTTCCTCCAGTACATGCATACTATGTTTGACATTGGCAAGACAGTCAAATTGAGAGGATAGCTCTTTCTTGCGCTGTTCAGTGAGCTGAACATTTTCATTAATCTGCTCCTCAAGTGCATTAGCAGTTAATATCTGTTCCCTATCTAGAGAAGTTATGCCAGATACTGCCAGCTGGTGATTCAAATCTGCCAGTCTTACTGACCAACTTTTCATTTGCTCATGCTTTTTAGCCTGAATGCGGAATTCATCCTCATCATCTGATTTAGCCTGGGCAAATAAACTCAGCTTCTCTTCTGTAAGTATCTGCTGATCCTTTTCAAGGACAGCAAATTCCTCTTCAAGCTCATCCAATTTCACGATCATTTCATGATATTTTGCTTTTAGGTCGATGGCTTCCCGCAATTTCTTTTTCATTAAAGTGGCCGTCTCGACAGTAGACAGATTAGCGCTCTGTAGGAAACGTCCTCCCAACAATTTAAGGGCAATTTCAAACTCCCCTAAAGTCCCTGATATAGATTGCAGCTTTTCCTCTGTTCTCTTTCTTTCACGAAAATTTTGTTTTTGCTTTTCGACTAATTGATATGCATCGAATAACTTCCCATGTCCGGAGGCTGAACTTAATCCCAGCTGTTTGATTAACGCTGCTTTTTTTAATTTGAATTCAGCTTCTTCCATTTCCCATCTTTCAAATTGCTCTATGACTTTTTCATACCTTATCTGCTGCTGCTCGATCTTCACAAGCAATTCACGGTGGCGGTGTCTCAATTCCTCATCCTTGAGAAGCTGGCTTTTTATTGAAAAAAGATGTCCATCGGGCTGCTTGTTCAGGATCTCAGTCAAAGTCCGCTCCCGGTTTAAAAGCTCGGTAAGGATTTCATCGCGAGATACTTTGACCTTATGAGCCTCAGGTTTGAAATGAATGACAAGCAGGAATAACAATCCCGCGATTCCAACTGCTGACAGCAGCCATTGGCTGTTGATGGCCCCCCATAACAATATGATGAGAAAAATAGCTCCAAACAGCAGAAGTTGGTAGAGATCTTTTTTCTTTTGGCTCGTCCTCCTGATTTCTTCTTTCTTCACCCTGTCTTTATGGGTCAGTATCTGATCTTTCACCTGACTTAAATCTAGCTGGATCTGCTGCTTGTTATCGAGAACAGACAATTCTTCTGTTAGCTGAACTCTCTTCGCTTCTGGCAGCAGTTCATTCTCCACCGCTGAAAGAGTACCCTCCAATTCGACGAGCGCTGTTTTTTCTTCTTCAAACCCAGATTCAAGCTCTAGCCTTTTGTCTGTTAACCTTTGCTGGCTTCGCTGGATGTTCTCGGATTCTTCTTTTATAAAAACACTTGTATTTATTCGTTGGATCGTTTCTTCATTGAAATCAGTGTGTAAATTATCATTTATTTGGCTGATCTCTTCCGTAAGCTCCTCAATCTTCCATTCAAGCAGCCGTTTTTCCTGCTTTAACTGGTCAAGCAAAGGCAGACTTTCAAGTAATGATTCAATCTCAGTTTCCTGCTCAAGCAATTCAAAATCAGGTTTTGATGACTCTGCTTCATTCATAAGAGTCATCATTTTTTCCTTAATCCATAACATTCTTGCCTGGATTGGCTTAAGCTGCTGATCAATCTTCTCAAAGCGGAGCAGCCCGTCCTGAGGAAAATGAACTGGCCCATACTCTTCAAGCTTTCTTTGCAACGCAGCTTCCTCGATCACCATTTGCTCATACCGTTTGTATTCTTTTAGCTTAGCGTTTCTTTGCTCGCATTCTATTATTTCTGTCTCAAGCTGAGTTATTTTACTTTCAATCGCTTCTTTCTCGCTTAATAGCTCAGAATAGCGCTCATTCTGATGTTCAGCCTGTTTCAGGGCTGACTGTACTTCCTTTAACTCTTTCAGCTTTTCGTTCATTAAAGGTTTTTTTCCACTGGGTTTGAATCGGATCTCCATTTCCTTAAGCAATGCGGTTTCAGCATTAAACAGCTTGTCTGTACCGAGGGTGCCTGCGGAAAATAAATACTTCCCCAGCTCCTCTCCCTTCAAAGCCTGGATATTTTGCAGTCCATGGACATTGAAGGAGAAGATTGCTTGATAAATGCTTTTATCCATTCTTTGCATCAGATCTTTCAGCAGCTCTTCACCGCCGACCGTCCCATCCTCGAGCGACACTGTAACATCACCTGCCGCTCTGCCCTTTACTCTCTCGATTACTGCAATACCCTTGCCAGGAAAAAAAGCTTTTATTTTGCCACCATATTTGGAATGATCTTTTGGTTCATAGCGCAATTCAGTACTTTGTCTGGCCGGAAAGCCAAAAAGGATACTATGTATAAACGACATAATCGTGGACTTGCCTGCTTCATTTTCTCCATAGAATACATGAAATCGATCCATTGAGGTAATTTGATAATTTTCAAGCTTGCCGTACCCATAGATATGTAAATCGATGATTCGCATCTCGCTTCCTCCTCCCCTTAATTCTTCATCAGCAATTGAAGCAGAATTTTTTCTGCATCCAGCACAAGCTGATCCTTTTCACTCTCTTCCAGTCCTGAAAGATGTCTTCTCGCCTGGCTGTGCTGGAATAAAGGAGATAGCGCATCACTCATGTCCTCATACTTTTCAATCGTATCGAACAGATCCTGGTAAAAATCGCTTTGCTTAATAAGCTCACCACGATTGGCAGCGATCTGTTCCTTATAGGCAAGCCTGTGGACCCAGACAAAGGATTCCTCCTCTTTTTCTTCATCCTGTAAAAGTTCGAGCAGTTCTCCACTATCAATCTTTTCTTTCACTTCCGTTAAGCCAGAATCAAGATGATCAATGTGGATTGCCAGGAGGACGCCTTTTCCTTCTTTTCTTTTTTTATCCAGTGAAGAAAGGCATAGCTGATAAACATCATTGAAGCTTTCCACATTCTTTCCATCTATCATGAATTCTTCCCATATGACGTCAGCCGTTTCAACAAAAGACACTTCTGAACCACTTTCAGTCAGGGTGACTATATATGCACCTTTGTCTCCTTGTTCTTTCCTGTTACGGCCTTGCGGATTACCAGGATACACAACATGCGGGTGTTCAGCTAATATTGCTCTTTTATGGATATGACCGAGTGCCCAGTAATCGTAGCCCTTGTCCAAAAGTTCGGCTAAGCGGAAAGGAGCGTAATTTCCATGCTCACTTGCGCCCTCATTGTGACCGTGCAGCAATCCGATATGAAAATCCGCACCAGCAATCCTTTCATACTTCTCGATCCATCTCTCCATGACATGCCGTTCAGGATAACTGAAGCCATACAAATGTACCCGCGTGCCATCCTTGTTACTAAATGCCTCCATTGAAAGCTGGTCTTTAAAAAAGAAAACATTATCAGGAAATACAATTTCAACCGAATTGCCTCCAAGGTGATCATGGTTTCCATGGATGGCATATACTTTTATCCCTTTTTCCGCCAGTCTGTTCATCTCATTCCTTAAAACAGCCTGTGCGCGGATGCTTCTGTCTTCACCATCATACAGATCGCCAGCTATCACTACAAAATCCACCTCATGTTTGATAGCAGCATCCGTAATATTCTTTAACGCTTTAAAAGTACTTTCCTGAAGCCGATGAAAAATGGCTTTCGGCAGATGCCTAAGTCCCACCATCGGACTATCAAGATGAAGATCAGCAGTATGTAAAAACTTGACCTGTTTCATATGAAATTTCCTTTCCAGACCATTTTTCGTTTGGCTATGTTAAATTAGACTGTTGATTTCCGCTCCAGGCACTCGCTTTCCGCGGGGCGTCAGGTGAGCCTCCTCGTCGCTTTGCTCCTGCGGGG
>NZ_JBALSS010000008.1:167489-172253 GCF_036967045.1 Bacillus sp. JJ1609
GATCCCGCAGGAGTCGAGTACCCTCCGCTCCAATCAACAGGTGCTGAAAATCAACATTGTCCTTTTACACAGCCTTCGTTTAAAAAGATATCTTCATGCCCTTCTCACACATTAAGACTCTATGGAAAGAGGCTTACTAAAATTCACCCTCATTCTGCCAGGTTCTCTCCGTAACCGTTGCCGTTTTTTAAACAGCTGTCGTGGTTCACAATTCTTATGACAGTTTTTATGTATTTTCTACTCGATGAGAGCAAGAAAGTTTATTATTTATGAGGAAACAAGACTATCTACGCAAAACAATTCAAAATACGAAAACAATCTTCATCTATTATTTTAACACTCTAAAAATACGAATGCACGTTCTTATCGTTTTGTTTAGAAAAAAAGCTGCAACTCCTTTTTATTTGGGTTGCAGCTTACTCCTCACTCTATCCGAGATACTCTGTATTCAATACTTCTTCTTTCAATTTTCCCTTTATTAATTCGACTTGATAAGCCTTCGCTTCTCGTCTTGAACTTACGGCCTTGTGAAGATCGCTGTCGATAAAATGTAAAGCCGTTCCATCATCTGCTGCAAGTCCTCCATGAATTTGGCCAGCAGAAACAAGTCGCTGGTATGTTGGCCGACGGTCGGTCTCGCCATCATAGTGAGGGCAATTGCTTCCTTTTAAAAATCCAAGGCTTTTTAAAGGCTCAAGGCCTTCGCCAAAGGAGTCAGTAACCCCAGCTTCAAACCAGCAGATCGAGCCCGCACTAATTCCCGCCATCACAATCCCGTCCTCCCATGCTTTTTTGAGGATGACATCAAGACCCCAATCCTTCCAAAGGGCAATCAAGTTTTTAGTATTGCCACCACCTACATAAATGACATCTTTATCCATAACATAGTCTTCTAGATCCCGTGAAGGCGGACTGAATAATGACAAATGGGATGGTACACAATTATGTGACTCAAAGGATTTATAAAACCTCGAAATATAGTTTTCAGAATCCCCGCTCGCAGTTGGAACAAAACATACTTTGGGATTTTGTTTTTTTGTTTGAGCTAAAATATACAAATCCAACAAGGGATTATCTGGTTCCATTGAAAATCCCCCACCGCCAAGGGCAATGATCTGTCTCATCTCAATCACACTCCTTCATTTATATACTTGTTTCAATTCAACAATTTATATGTAAGTTCCTTCTAATAGAAATTCCGCAATTCGTGGAATTGCGGAATTTCTATTGCTTACTCATTTTTCGTTATCTGAAGAGCCTTTTTAATGTCTTTAAAGGAATTGGATTTCCCATACATAAGAACTCCTCCCCGGTAAACCCTTGCGCCGAAAACGGCTAAGAAGAGAATTGTTGCGACAAGGATCGCGATTGATAAGGCAACTTCCCAGAATGGGATATTCAGCATTCCTACACGCAGGAACATAAGCATTGGTGAGAAGAACGGTATGAAGGATGTATATTTTATGAACGGAGCCTCCGGCTGGCCCAATCCAAACATAGCCATCATGAAACCGGCAACAACAAGCATTGTCATCGGTGTGATCATTTGCTGAACATCCTCAATCCGGCTGACCAGGGATCCAAGGAATGCTGCCATCGTAGCATAAAGGAAGTACCCTAAGATAAAAAAGATGACGGCATATGCGATGGTGCTGGCAGGAACATTTCCGAAACCAAAGAAATCAAAGAAGCCGCCTTCCATTGTTTCGAGATTCTGCTTGATTGAAAAGTACCCAACGAGCAGGAGAACCGCCAACTGAGTTAAGCTTAAGAGACCGATGCCTATAATCTTCGCGAACATTTGCTTGATTGGCGAAACACTGGAAATAAGGATTTCCATCACCCTGGATGACTTTTCGGTGGCAACTTCCATTGCAATCATATTCGCATACATGATTACAGCAAAATAAATGATGAACAGCAGGACATAAACAAGACCTCTTGCCTGGTTCAGTTCCTCTTCTGTTTTTGCACCTTTTTCTAAAGCCGATTTTTCAAAATCGACTGGTGCATACAATTTTTCCAGCTGCTTCGGATCAATATCAATCTGATTCGAGGCCATCATCGTTTTTATTTGCTGCAGCGAAGCCTGCAGGTCGGCAGGAACGGTGGAATCCGCAATACTCATTGCTTTATAAGAAGCGGCGGGCAGGCCCTCTTTGTTAAGAGATAGCTCCAGCAACCCTTTATAGTTTCCTTCCTCGACTTCTTTTTTTGCCTGGTTTGCATTTCCATCATATTGTTCAAGAACAATATCCTTATCCGCCGCCTTTATTTGCTCTTTTAGCGGCACAAAGAGCTGCCCAGTTTCATCGATCACAGCAATTGTGTCAGTCGATCCATCTTTATTGAAAAAATCAATGATGTTCGTCATATTAGTCAAAGCCAGCATGATGACTACCGTAATGACTGTCGTCACTAGAAAAGATTTCGTTTTTAATTTGCTCGAATAGGTATGAAATAATATGATGAAAAAGTTATTAATATGAATCACCTACTTTTTCTATAAAAATATCATTCAAGCTAGGTTCCTCTAGGACAAATTTTCGAATAAACCCCTTACCGACAATTTTCTGTAAAACTCCTTCAGCAATTTGCTCCCCCTCAATTTGCAAATGGATACCTTCAGCAGTCTGCTTTGCTTTCGTCACACCCGGATAATCTTTCAGAAAAGCTGTATCAAAATCAGCATGAATCACTAAATTTTTTTTCCCAAAGGAGCGTTTAATTTCCTTTAAAGAACCATGGACCACAGGGCTTCCTTTGTGCATGATGCAAATGTGCTCGCACATCTCCTCCACATGCTCCATTCGATGGCTGGCGAACACAATAGTCGTTCCCCCATTTTTCAGGTCAACCACAGCCTCTTTTAACTGCTCAACATTAACTGGGTCCAGGCCGCTGAATGGTTCATCAAGAATCAAAAGCTTTGGTTTATGAATGACTGCTGCAATGAATTGGATTTTTTGCTGGTTCCCTTTGGAAAGCTCTTCAACCTTTTTATCCGCGTACTCAGGGACCTTGAAACGGTTCAGCCAATGATCCAGCTCTTTGATCGCCGCTTGCTTTTGCATTCCTCTCAGCCTTGCAAGATAGACAATTTGGTCGCGAACTTTAAGCTTCGGATATAATCCTCTTTCTTCCGGCAAATATCCGATTATGCTGCTGGCACTATAATTTATCGGCTTTCCATCCCATGTTATCTTGCCTTCAGATGCATCAAGCAGTCCAAGGATCATCCTGAAAGTTGTCGTCTTCCCGGCACCATTTGCACCAAGGAATCCGAACATTTCTTTTTCTGGTATATTTAGTGAAAGCCTGTTCACTGCTGTAAAACTGCCGAATCTTTTTGTAACATGTTCGAGTTCTAAAACCATTTTGTTTCTCCTCCTTTTCCCCTTACTTATTACGTTTTTTGATTGGAAATAGTTTCATATGTTTCGAGGTATTTTGTTTTGCACAATTAAAAAAATTATGCAAAAATAATAGTAATCATCTGAATTTTTTAACAAAGGGGTATTTGTTATGGAAACTTACAAGCTGACAGCCTTTGAACCAAATGGAGAAAAATTGATCGACGAATCCTTCCAGGCAGGAAACGATGACGAAGCAAAAGAAATAGGTGCAAGAATGCTTGAAGAAAAAAAACTTAGCGACAAAACACACCGCTGCACATCCCCAAGAGGAAAATTGATTTTGTTCCGTCCATAAGTTCAGCTAAAAAAAAGCAAAGAGGTCACCAGAGCCTCTTTGCTTTTTTGATCATTTGCTATTTTGCTTAATTTTAAGTAATCAGGCTTTAAATCTCTGTGTACCTCTTATTTCCCCTTGAAGTCCGGTTTTCTTTTCTCCAAAAATGCTTTGATCCCTTCCTGATGATCCTCTGTCTGGCGCATTTTATACTGGCCATATTTTTCAAGTTCAAGAATTTTCAATAAAGATGGCCTGTTTTTCTCGGCAAGGATTTTTTTCGTCTTGATCATTGCCTGAATCGGTTTACCAAGCCATTCCTGTACCTTGGCTTCTACAGCCCCGGTAAAATCTCCATCCGGAACCTCATCAACTAGTCCAAGTCGATATGCTTCATTCGCGGAAAGTGTCTTTCCGTCCCATATCAGCTGCTTTGCCTTGGATTCCCCGAGACGTTCTTCCATGAAAAAGTGTCCTCCGCCGTCAGGTATCAATCCAATCCCAATGAAATTCATTGCGATTTTACTTGATGGCTCTGCAATTATGTAATCCGTTGCTAGTGCTAGACTGAAACCAAGTCCGGCAGCAGCACCAGTAATTGCGCTTACCGTCACTTTTGGCATGCTGTACAAGGTAACAATCAAGTCATGAATATAATCCATTACATGGTAGATATCGCTTTCATTTGTATTCGAAAGCATCGTCTTAATATCCCCGCCAGCAGAAAACGCACGCCCGGCTCCCTTTATAACGACGATGTCAACTTCATCTGAATTACAGATTTCTTTTAAATTGGCGCTGACTCCCCTAATCATTTCAACATCAAGCGCATTCAATGCCTCCGGCCTGTTTAGCTCCAGAACCGCTACCCGGCCATCAATCATCAGCTTGACAGTTTCAGTGGAAGATTCAATCGTCACCGTGCAACCCCTCCTAAAATTACTTCAATCAATTCTATTATAAAGGGTAAAGCTATATTTAAAAACTATTTTTCTAATTATTTTGATTTTTAAATATTAAGGCTCCGTTAAACAAAGCTGTTGATTTTCGTTCTAGGCGCTTCGCTTTCCGCGG
>NZ_JBALSS010000008.1:172366-196879 GCF_036967045.1 Bacillus sp. JJ1609
ACTACAATCAACAGGTTATTAAAAATCACCATTCAACTTTAACAGAGCCAATCTTAATGAATCTAGATGCTTCAGCGAGGCGAGATAGAAGCTTGGACATATTTTGTCGGTTTTACATTTATCGACACATTATTGCTGAATAATAGTATTCCTACCGAATGAAAGTGCCCGCTTAATCTTTGCCATTCTTTCAATACACCCACACTATGCTGAAAATAAAAATGCTCCCGATTATGGCGGGAGCATGGGTATTCATCTCTCTGATCATGGCTGATGAAGCTGTAATCTATAACAAAGCCTTTTTAAACAATGAATCAAGAATCTCGATTTTTTTATCTGCGTATTCTGCAAAGCTGTCATTATAGGACTTCGGATCTTTTGGATTTGAAAATTGGGTGATGACCCCGGTCTCTGGATCGATGAATTTGCTTGACGCACCGCAACCCAAGCCGATGATCGTCTGCTGCTCTTCCATGATGATGATATTGTACAGGCTTTCCTGCTCAGGCATGGAATATCCAACATTCTCAAGATTGCCCAGGATATTTTTCTGGCGGTATAGATAATATGGTACATAGTTATGCTGCTTTGTCCAAGCTTCCGCCATTCCCATCATCTTTTCAATTTCACTTCGGTCTGCTACTTTATATTTGTTCTTATTTTTTGTCATTTCAGAAGCTCTTTTAAATGAAAGAGTGTGGACTGTCAATGACTCTGGCATCAACTTTTCTGATTCAGCCAGGGTATGGGCAAACTCCTTCGTCCCTTCGCCTGGCAGGCCGATGATCAAGTCCATATTGATATTGTTCATGCCCATTTCGCGTGCTAGGTGAAATTTATCGACTGTTTCCTCAACGGTGTGGTGGCGTCCAATTGCCTTTAAGGTTTCCTGGATGTATGACTGCGGATTGATGCTGATGCGGTCAATGCTCCATTTCTTCAGCACTTCCAATTTCTCAGGAGTAATCGTGTCAGGGCGTCCCGCTTCTACGGTTACTTCCCTGATTTTCTCCACATCCGGGAAGGATGCCTGGACCTCTTCATAAAGCATATCCATTTCTTCTGCAGTAATCGAGGTGGGAGTGCCGCCACCATAGTATACTGTCGTAATCTTGATATTATTTCTCTTCAGCCAGTCGCCAATCTGCCTGATTTCATGGTGAAGTCCGCCCAAGAATGAATCAACCGACCCCTGCCTGCCATTAATTGCATACGCCGGGAATGTGCAATATGCACATTTCGTTGGGCAGAAAGGGATGCCGATATAAATGCTGACCTCGTTTTTCAAATCATAAAAATCAGGAATTACGGCCAACTGGCGGTCAACGATTTGCTGCATGAGTTCGATTTTTTCATCTGAAATAAGATATTGTTCTTTTAGCTCGTGGTGGGCAGCTTGCTTTTCCATCCCTTCATGCATCTTTTTATGCAAAAGCTTTGTTGGCCTGACACCTGTGAGGATGCCCCATTTTTGAACGATTCCAGTCCAATCCTGAAGAACTGTCAAATAAGCTCTGGACACAACATTTTTCAGCAGCTTGAATGCTTCCTTTTCACTTAGCCCCTGGGGGATTTCTTTTTCCGCATCCGCTAAAAATACTGCCCCTTCCCGCGTTGTCAAAGAAGCATTAACTGATGTCAGTTTACCGTAATTTATCGAAAACTCGATTTTAGCGTCTGCATCTGTTTCAACTTCTCCAAGAGCCACATCAGATTCTTCAAAGAATAAATTTGCAATCAAAGAGAGAGGCCGCAGAAACCTGTCATCCTCAATTCCTATTATATTAATTTTCATTTATTATCACCTTTTCATTAAACATGCTTCATTTAGTGTAATAGAATCTGGTTTAATAGGTCAAGACAGTGCAAAAGCTACCATTTTCTGTGATTGGTATGGGATCTCTTTGTGGTTATTCTAAGTATCTAATTTTTAATCTAAGGCTGTGTTAAATTAGACTGTTGATTTCCGCTCCAGGCACTCGCTTTCCGCGGGGCGTCAGGTGAGCCTCCTCGTCGCTATGCTCCTGCGGGGTGCAAATGATCCATGGGATCATTTCACCTTGGTCTCACCTGGTCCGCTTATCCCGCAGGAGTCGAGTGCCCTCCGCTACAATCAACAGGTGCAAAAATATACATTGACCTTTAACACAGCCTAATATAAAAGAAGCATGCCTTGCTGAAACCTAGGCATGCTTTCCTATGTTACATCTTAATAATGTTCATTTTACGAAGAAATTCAATTGGTTGCTGTTTGCGGAAATGTTCCTTAACCATGTAGCTTACACCATGCTGGTTATTGGAGCGGGTTACCCAATCTGCCGCTTTTTTTACCTCGACTGGTGCATTATTCATAGCAACCCCGAGTCCGCATGCCTCAATCATTTCCATATCATCCTCTCCATCACCGATCGCCACCATTTCCTTTAACGGGATGCCAAGGTTTTCGCCGAGATGGATTAGGCCGCTCAATTTAGAAACGCCCTCAGGCATTATATCAAGCCTATAGTCGTTCAATTTTGAAAGCGAAACTTCAGAAAACATTCCTTTTATCGCCTGTTCGGCATCGGTCAAGTCCTCTTCATATTCGAAATAGACTTCGATTTTCGGAGGAGAGATTGGTTCACTTACTAATGTTTCACTAATTGAATCGGTGAATTGCTGAGAATAAAAAATTGGATCACCAGTAGTGAACACCGTTTTCGCCAGCAAATTATGATTCAGCTTATATTTGTTTGCCAGCGAAAATTTTTCGTGCACAATGCGGATTTGACATGGAAAGCTTTCCAGGAATCTGACAAGCTGGAAGGTAACATCTTCCGGGATTCGTTTTGCTAGAAGCGGTTCACTTCGCAGGTCAGCAGAGATATAGGATCCTAAATGTGTTACGAGCAGGGAATTTATTTTCAGCGCTTTTGCCACCTTTTTAGCAGATGGAAAACTTCTGGAAGTTACTAGAGTCACATAGACTCCTTTTTGCTGAACGTATTCGATTGCATCTCTGGTTGATTTATGGAGCCTTCCATTTGATTGGAGAATCGTGCCATCTACGTTAAGCGCGAGAAGACGGTATAACATTTGTATGCCCCCATTTCTTCGGTGTTTTTGTCCTTATTTAACTTGTATGATAGAAACCGAAGGAATAGAACAAAGGCAAGATGCATGATTTTCTTGCTGATTTTACGCAAAAACTCCCGGCACTTCTGCCGGGAGCCAGTTCAATCTATTTATTGCTGGTTTGGGTTGCCATAAAGCTCTTCCAATGGCTTCATGATGATCTGGTTAAGTTCGGCAATAACCATGCTCATCCTTTGTTCAGCTTCCATCAGCTGTGAAATTTTTTCGTGCTGCTGCACTAATGCCACTGTCTTTTGAGCCTGTTCCACTTCTTCTTGTGTAATTTCCTGGCCCATCATTTGCTTTTCCTGCAGCTGCATTTGGATATTGCGGAAGCTTTCGAACATTTTTTTCGCTGTTTCATCACTGTTTACCGCATCATAAAGATTTTTTAAGTTCGTATATTCCGAACTATTCCTGATTGCCTTTTCAAGTTCGTAGGCTGCATCGTAAGTATTAACTGCCATTTAAATCACTCCTTCTACGTTAAACGCTCCACTACACTATAACAAACTATGCAATCAAATGCGAGAAGTTCGAAATGGCTGGCATCCTGCTCAATCACCCTTAAAAATCACCATTAACTGACCATATTCATAATATGCATTATGTGTGTTTGCCTATTTTAAAGGAGGCTGTTTTCGCAATGCAGATCATGATGAAGCAGCGGAAAACATTGCTGCATTTTTTACGAAAAGAGCCTCACAGAAATTGAGGAGAATCTATGACGCCAGCAAAAACGCAAGGCCAAAAAATTAGCCCTGTCATCGCTTTGCTGACTGAAATAAAAGAAGAACAAGGACCAGACTTCGGCAAAGTCCACTCTTTCTGCGAAGAGCTTCATCAGGGGGTATCTGAGCTGGGAGGAAGCTTTTATGTCTTTTCACTTAAAGGCTTTTCTGACGAAGGAGTTGAGGGCTTTTATTATGATGACGATGAGGATGATTGGAAAAAAGGATCCCTTCCCTTCCCCAATGTGATCTACAATCGGATTTCTTCACGGCGTACGGAATATAGCAAGGGATTTAAGGGATTTTTAAATAAATTGGAATCACGGGGAATAAGTATATTTAATCACCGTTTTCTTTCAAAATGGGAAATTCACGAATTTTTAATGAAGGAAGAGCATTTGCATCCTTATATTCCCGAAACACAATTGTTTACGGAACCGGTGCTTGAAAGCATGCTTAACCATCATGATGAGCTATATATTAAACCTGTGCATGGAAGCCAGGGTCGCCAAATAATCCAGCTTGTAAAAGATGATGGCCTTATCCATGCTTCTTTTTCCACTGTGCAGCCAAAAGAACTCCCTGCATTCTCAAATGTTAAAAATTTAGCTCGAGCTTTATCCAACAAAGTGAAAAAGCAGCAGTACATCATCCAGCAGGGGATTCAGCTATCTGAACTAAATGGGAGAAGAATGGACTTCCGGGTCTTATGCCATAAAAATGACCAGCATTTCTGGCAGGTCACATCAATCGTCGCAAGGGTTTCAGCTGAACATTACTTTGTTTCAAATATCGCGAGGGGTGGCGAGGTAATGCGCCCCGCCCATACTCTATCTTTGATATTTGGCAAGGAACAGGCAAGACAGCAGCTTGCGCTGATGAAAGAATTGGCTCTTGAAACTGCGGAAGCCATCAGCCAGCATGCCGAAGGGTTGACTGCAGAGCTCGGGATTGATATTGGAATCGATATTAAAGGAAACCTGTGGCTGATCGAAGCCAATTCCAAGCCTTCTAAAAATTTTGAAGAGCGCGGAACGAAAATCCGGCCTTCGACGAAAGCCATAATTGAACATTGCTATGGACTTTTTGAATCGTAAAGGCCAAGAGGAGTATGAGTATGATTTCATTTGGAATGATGTCACTGAACTTAAATAGTGAGCTTTCTTATTTTACAGAGATTGCCCGGCAAGCGAACCCTTCTCTTTTCACCTGCTATAGGTTTGCTCCCGCAAGCATCCAACCCGTAAGCCAATTGGCCATAGGAGAACGCTTTGACACTAAACATGATAAATGGGTCAAGGGAGAATTCCCTATTCCCGAAATTTTATATGACCGTTGTTTTTATTCCGATGACCTTCTTTCCAAACAATCAATGGCCATTGTCAGGTGGCTGAAGAGCAGGTCGGATATAACCTTCCTCGGAAGCGGCCTTCCAAATAAGTGGGCGATTTACGAGGCACTGTCAACATCCAGTCTCTCTCCGTATATTCCTGAAACCTATAAAGCGACAGACGGAAAAATGGTGGTCAGCCAGCTGAAAAAATGGAAAAAATCCGTTCTTAAGCCCACATTTGGTTCCGGAGGCGCAGGGATTTACAGCATAGAAAAAGATGGCCGTGATTTCATTGTCGCAGCTGATTTTACTGGGAAAATGGTACAGAAATATTTTCAAACCGAGAGTGAAACAGAGGATTGGCTGAACCATCTCTTCAATAAGAAAGAATATCTTATGCAGCCTTATCTTGCGTTGACAGATTCGCAAAACTGCCCATTCGATATCAGGATTCTCCTGCAAAAGGATATGACAGGCACATGGACAGTAAGAGGAAAAGGGATCCGCCGTGGAACCGAAGCCGGCCTTATTTCTAACTTAAGCGCTGGTGGTGAAATTTTAGCTTTCGATGTTTTTGCAGAATCCCTCAGCATCAAGACAAAAAAATTTATTTTACATGAACTTGATGACATCCTTTCCAAACTTCCCGTAATCCTTGAAGCCTCATTCCCAAAACTTTTTGAGCTTGGAGTCGATATTGGCCTTTCGCAGGATAATGCCCTGTGGGTGCTTGATACAAATTCAAAGCCTGGAAGAAAAGTAATAGCAGCAACAAATCCGGAAATGAAGGAGATTCTTTATAAAGCTCCGCTAGATTATGCCTATTTTCTCAATAAAAATCAAAAAGAAAGGGAGGAACAGCACTCATGAGAAAACGATATCCAATCGAGATCATCCATCATTCCAAGCAAATTGTTTTTATCCCGGATGATCTTCCTAACGGTAAAAACATCAGTAAGATAGCATTCGGAAATAAGGTGCTGGATGTTACTTGCGCTCCTCACCCAAAGGGCAGAAATGTTATCGTCCTGAGCAATGATATCCAGAAGGAATTATCTATGCCAGACCTTACTGCTCCATTGCATGTGTTTATCGACCAGCAAACCCTGTTTATCGGACCGTTAATCGGAATACTTACATCGGGTTTCACACCTTATCCTTTACGACCCATTGGTGAAAGATCGATGTTCTTTGCAAAGCTCCTTTCCGTCAATAAAATGGTTGGAGCCCTTCCCTTCGTGTTTGGTGAAGAGCATATTGATTGGGATAATGGATTGATTAATGGCTATTTCTTTGTAGATGACGGCTGGAAGACGATGAAAGTTCCATTCCCAAACGTCGTCTACGACCGGCTGCCGAACAGGAGGACGGAAAGAATGTCTGAGCTTCGCAGCTTGAAGGCGAGAATGCAGACTGATTATTTGATCCCCTGGTATAATCCAGGTTTCTTCAGCAAGCTTGATGTGTTCGAGAGGCTGCAGCAGGATGAAAGCGCGTCTGAATATCTGCCTGAAACCCATCAATTCTCTTCTTTTTCTATCATTGAACGGATGCTCTCGAACTATGGCAATGTATATGTGAAACCTGCAAATGGCAGTCTAGGCCACGGAATCCATCAAATTCTGTTTGATAAACTGACCGGCGACTATTATTGCCGCTATCGTGATCATGAAGGTATAAACAAATTAACGAAATTCGACAGCCTTGAAAAATTAATGAAAAAGGTTTTCCATAAACGGAATCTATCGCACATGATTGTCCAGCAGGGAATAAGCCTGCTCAGATCTGAGAAAAGGCTGATCGATTTCCGGGTCCATACAAATAAAGATGAATACGGAAAATGGCAGGTAGCCGCTATCGCCGCAAAAATTGCCGGACAAGGAAGCGTTACTACACATGTAAACAATGGCGGGGTCGTAAAATCTCTCGATGAACTATTTGAGAATAAAGACGAACGGGAGCTGTATGAAAAGCGGTTGTCGGAGGCTTCCTTGCTTCTTAGTTCAATCTTGGAAAAGAATATGGAGGGAATCATCGGGGAAATCGGCTTTGACCTCGGCATCGATAAATCCGGTAAGGTATGGCTCTTTGAAGCGAATTCAAAGCCAGGCCGATCAATATTCAAGCACCCAAAGCTAAAGAACTTTGATTTGCTGACACGCAAGCTATCTCTTTCATTCGGCATTTACCTGGCAGAGAAAGCAATAACGGCCCCAGAGGAAATTTTCAAATGATTCTCCGATTTAATTCAGAATCGAAAGAGTGGACACATGAAGCCAGAGCTGAAGAGAATATCAGCTTTGGCTTTAATAAAATCAAGGTTCCTGCTTCATCAGGCCCCCTGCCCGAAAATAGCCACCGATTTCTGTTAAATAACTTGAATGGGACCACCGGGCCATTGATTGGCATTATGACAGCCATGAGCAGGAAGATGGCTCTGTCAGGCAATGGCACCTTATTTCATGCCCTACAAACTGAGGTTTCGAAAAGGGATGGAATGGTTGTTATATTTCCGCCTGAAACACTGGTAAAGGATGCAATCACAGGCGTCACTTATTTACCTGATCAGCAGAAGTGGATCCCAATCAAGACCCCCCTGCCCCACCTTGTTTTTAACCGAATTCCTTTCCGTCATGCAGAACTGAAGCCCGCATTCACTGATGCCGTTAAATACCTTTCTGCACTGGGGATTCCTTTTTTTAATCCAGCTTTTATTAATAAAAATAAGTTGTACTCATTATTTTCAAGGCATTCGCAATTACGCGATTTAATGCCAGAAAGCATCGCTATTAAATCGATGATCCATTTAGCATCATTTCTTGAAAAGCATCGTGGACTCTATTTGAAGCCAGCCTCTTCCTCAAAAGGCATTGGCATCTTTCGCATCCGTGAGTGGAGTGGTGGAAAAATCGAATTTTTCAGCCATTCATACCAGCATATTTATCCAAGCATGAAGGAATTCTGGAAAGTGAAGGGCAGACAGCTTATAAAGCATGAATATATCGCCCAAAAAGAAATTTTCCCTGCCTCCATTGACGGCAAAAGGTTTGATTTCAGGGTGCATGCCCATGATGGACCGGATGGCTATGAAGTAACCGGGATTGGAATCCGCCAGTCCCAAAAGCAGGATTTAACGACCCACCTGCCAAATGGAGGAGTTATACTGCCCTATGTGAATCTCAGAAACGAAAAACATGATCAATTCTTTTCATGGGCAGTCAAACAAATAGGACAGCTGCTAACAGATGAACTCGGCTACTTCGGGGAATTCTCCCTTGACGCTGGGATTTCAGAAAGTGGCGAATACGTCATTTATGAAGTAAACTCCAAACCAATGAGCTTCGATGAACCCCACATAGAACAAAAACGCATCACCGCACTCGTTAACCTCTTCTTCCGGAAAACAAACTTCCAACCCCCTGTTCTGTAACGCGGTAAACCATTGGGGGTCTGACCCCCAGCACTGTGACGCGGTAAACCATTGGGGGTCTGACCCCCGGTGCGGTGATGCTTTTGTGCATTATTGTGTTATATAATAATGATAATAGAATTTGTTCAGGGGGATCATTTGTGATTACACATTTTCAGTTTAAGCCGTTGTTTGAGAATAAGGATATGCCGGGCTGGCATTTTTCATTTTATTTCAAGAAGCAGAAATACACGGGGATCTACCAGTCAAATGGGGATATTGAATGGACTTCAAATACTCCAATGGAAGAATCTGTGGACGCTTTGCAGGCTCAAATCCATGAGCTTATGCTTTTTCATGTTTATGATAAATGAGTTATTGCAGATGAGATGTATGTTTATCCCGTCTTTCCGGAATTCTAAGCGTAAAAGCTAGAAGGAGGACATTATGAAAGATAATCGTGATAAACAGTTCGCAGCTGATCTGCAAAATGAAGGACGGGACAAGGTATATGTTGATGTCGACCGGATGATCAATGAAGGCATGGCCGGAGGACATGTTTTCCGTGCAGAGAGCATGCCCAATATAGAGGAAAGCCGTGATTTGTATCCTGAAGACCCTCCAAATGAATAAGGAAAGCTCTTTTCGTTAAACTGATTTCTTGCAGCCAAAAGTAAAAATCGACTTTGAGATTTTTACACTTTTCATCATTAATCATTGCTAAAAACAACCTTACGCAAAAAAAGACACCGCATCCACAGGATGCTGGTGTCTTATCTGCTTTTTACAATCATGTTTACTGCTTCTTTTATAGCTTCATCGGCATCTTTGCCTTCGTTTGCTGCTTCAGTAATGCAAGATTCAAGATTCTTTGCAACGATAAATCCAATTGCACGGTCTACTGCAGATCGAACTGCTGACAGTTGGGTTACAACGTCCTTACAATGGTTTTCTTCTTCCATCATCCGGATGACTCCGCGCACTTGGCCTTCTAAACGCTTTAAGCGATTTTTCATTTCTGCTGTGTATTCCATTTTTGTACACCTCTTCCTCTTACGGTACCCCGTATTGTATCTATTATACCAATATTTTTTCCTTTTTTCTACCAGAAACAGCCTTATGGCTATTTAACAATTGAAGACTACTCCTGTTATAATAAAAGAAAACTTATCTTTTATCAATTTAAACCTGAGGATACTTATATGATTAATAAAATATTAGCCTATTTCCCTAATTCTGTCACGCAGGATTTTCCCCCAGCTGATTCATCAAATTACTATTGGTTTATGGAAAATCAAGATGACAAACTTTGGTTCGGCATCCCTAAAACAGATTTGTCCGCCAGCCAGCACGAACTTCTTAGCATTCTTTTTCATATTGCTGAAGAGAAAAATACATCCGGTCTATCTGGGGCTGCTCTTACTTGGCACCAGTTTCTGTTTCACGAGGGAATTCTCCCTTTAACAAACTCCGATGAAGTAAGGTTCATCCAGTTCCACTTTCACTCAAAGGAGAGTGACCATGAGGAAATCTCCGAAGCATTGCAAGGCTTTTTCCCAGATCACATCGTTATCTGGCTGCAGGATTCATATGGATTTCTGGTGGAAGAAAGAAAAGAAGTTTCAGAAACAGCGGATGAGCTTGAATCCATATCCTCCACATTTGAAAGTGACTTTTTTATCAAATTGTCTTTTTATATAGGTAAATTCAATAAACTCACTGCACAGCTTCGAGAATTTTTTACAATCGAAAAGCAGCTATTCATGCAGGCTATGAATCACAATACTAGGGATCATGTATATACTTTTGAAAAAATATTCCCGATCTTACTTGCTTCAAGCATGCCCGACGAGCTTAAAGCGATCCTTGAGACATCTGTACTTGAAGCCTTTGAAGAAGACAGAGAATTGATGTCGACAATCAAAGTATTCCTGGAAAGCAATTCAAATGCTTCCCTTGCTGCAAAAAAACTTTATGTCCACCGCAATACGTTGCAATACAGGATGGACAAGTTTATGGAAAAAACCGGAGTTCATTTAAAAGATTTCGACACTGCGGTAATGGTTTACCTCGCCTGCCTTTATGAAGAAATGCGGTAGATTATGATATTTTAACAAAAAGTACTTTTCATTTCTGTCTAAAAGTGAAATACAAAAACATTAATACCTGATTGAACAGATTGCATAATACGTTTACATTTCCATTTGAACACATTGCATAAAAGGGCTTACATTATTTTTGTGCATCCTGCCGATGATTAATACCCTCCCTTTCCGCTAAACTGTGTATTGTAGACAAACACTCAGGGAGGCTTTAAAAAATGGCCGAGTTAAAATTAGATCACATTTATAAAATTTATGATAACAAAGTAACTGCTGTAGAAGATTTCAACCTTCATATTCAGGATAAAGAATTCATCGTTTTCGTTGGACCATCTGGCTGCGGTAAATCTACCACACTTCGTATGATCGCTGGTCTTGAAGAAATTTCAAAAGGTGACTTCTATATCGATGGAAAGCGCGTGAATGACGTTCCTCCTAAAGACCGCGATATCGCCATGGTTTTCCAGAACTATGCACTTTATCCTCATATGACTGTATATGATAACATGGCTTTCGGATTGAAGCTGCGTAAGTTCCCTAAGGACGAGATCGACCGCCGTGTTAAAGAAGCTGCTAAGATTCTTGGTCTTGAGCCTTACTTAGACCGTAAACCAAAGGCACTTTCTGGTGGTCAGCGCCAGCGTGTTGCCTTGGGCCGCGCGATCGTTCGTGATGCTAAGGTATTCTTGATGGACGAACCTTTATCAAACCTTGACGCAAAACTTCGTGTACAAATGCGTGCTGAAATCGCAAAGCTTCACCGCCGTTTGAACACAACTACGATTTACGTAACGCATGACCAGACTGAAGCAATGACAATGGCGACACGTCTAGTAGTCATGAAGGATGGAGTAATCCAGCAGGTTGGAGCTCCGAAAGAAGTTTACGAAAACCCAGAAAACGTCTTCGTTGGCGGTTTCATTGGATCACCTTCCATGAACTTCTTTACTGGTAAACTTGAAGAAGGTAAGTTCACAGTCAATGACTCTTCAATCGCAATTCCTGAAGGAAAAATGAAAGTTCTTCGCTCTCAAGGTTATGTAGGAAAAGAGATCATCATGGGTGTAAGACCAGAAGATCTTCATGATGAGCCAGTTTTCATCGATGCTTCTCAAGGAGCAACTGTAAAAGCAACTGTAGAAGTATCTGAACTTACAGGTGCTGAAACAATGATTTATTCTCAATTTGCAGGCCAGGACTTCGTAGCACGTGTGGATTCCCGCACTGATGTTACTCCAGGCCAGGTTATTGAACTAGCTTTTGACATGAACAAGGTTCACTTCTTTGATGCAGATACTGAATCTAGAATTCGTCCTTAATAGGACAATAAAAAAAGCGACTCCAACTTATGCTGGGGTTGCTTTTTTATTGTCCAGAGCCTATTCTTTTATCAAAAATACCTTGCCGTTTCCGCATTTGGAGCATTTGAACAGATGCGGGCATTCCTCTTTTGCAAAATCAGCCGGATACCCATCCTCAAGCTTCATTTGGTCTATCGGCATATACGGGCTGTAATCATCATAATAGTCTGCTTCTCTGCCTTTATTCTCCATGCTGCCACCACAATCAGGACAAGCGGGAGTCATAGCGCTGAATCCGTTGCAAAGCGGGCACATCCCCATTTCATCAGTCCTTTCTACCTTCTGTTATCGATAGCTTATGTTGTAAGGTCTGTTCGTAAACAAAAAAGCTAAAGGGATTAGGCTTTTTCCCTTAAACAACAAACACTCGAATATCTCATAGAAAAAATAAAAATTTATTGGAATTAATTACCTGATATTCAGCGCGAATAAACTTTTTCAAACAAAACATACTAGTTATTAATAAAACAGCAACAAAAACAACGCAGCAACAACAAGCGGTAAAAACTTATTGGGTTAAGCCTTAGAAGGCAGCAAATCGTGCGCGCCGGTGCAATCCCGGCTAACCCATCCATTCTCCCTAATATGGGTTAAACCAGGCGGCATGGCAGCAGCCATGAATTGGTTCGATTCCAAACTAACCCAAAATACAACTCTGAATAACACAAAGGAGGAAACACTAATGGCTAGAAGCAACAACTCTAATCAATTATTAGTTCCTGGTGTTCAACAAGCTCTTGATCAAATGAAGTACGAAATCGCAACAGAATTTGGCGTACAGCTTGGTGGAGAAACTACTTCACGCGCTAACGGTTCAGTTGGTGGAGAAATCACTAAGCGTCTTGTGCAAATGGCTGAGCAATCACTTGGCGGTTTCCAACGCTAAATTGCAGTAAACAATAAAATAGAATGGCTTAGGCCCCCTTTATAAGGGGGCCTCTTTATTTGTTTTCTGAACAAACGGTTATATCATTTTCTCCGGCTTAACCCATTCATCATATTGCTGTGATGTCAAATAACCGCTCTTTATAGCCGCTTCTTTTAAAGTCGAATTTCCCTTGAAAGCAAGCTTGGCAATTTGGGCTGCTTTTTCATAGCCAATATGCGGATTCAATGCTGTAACAAGCATGAGCGACCTCTCCACGTGACCAGAGATTACTTCAAGATTCGCTTCGATTCCTTCTGCACAGTTGTCATTGAACGACCGCATTCCATCTGCCAAGAGCCTAGCGCTCTGAAGGAAATTATAAATAATGACCGGTTTAAATACATTCAATTCAAAATTGCCCTGGCTTGCTGCAAAACCAATCGTGGCATCGTTGCCAAACACCTGGGTCGCTACCATTGTAAGTGCTTCACTCTGAGTAGGATTGACTTTTCCTGGCATAATGGAGCTTCCCGGTTCGTTAGCAGGAATGGATAGTTCTCCAATTCCGCTCCTTGGCCCGCTTGCAAGCCACCTGACATCGTTTGCGATTTTCATTAAATCTGCTGCCAATGCCTTCAGAGCTCCATGCAAAAATACAAGTTCGTCATGTGATGTCAATGCCTGGAACTTATTCGGTGCAGAATGAAATGTCTCATCCGTTTGTTCAGAAAGCTGCTTTGCCATTTGGACACCAAAATCCTTGGAAGCATTGATTCCTGTCCCTACAGCTGTTCCGCCAATTGCCAAATCGCGCACATACTTCAGCCCTTCAGATATCATCCTTTCATTCTTTTCGAGCATCGCGCGCCAACCGCTGATTTCCTGTCCCAAAGTCAGTGGAGTCGCATCCTGCAGATGTGTCCTGCCTATTTTTATCACATCATTAAAATCCTGTTCTTTTTTCCTGAGTGTGGTCTTAAATAATTCAAGCGCAGGCAGCACTTCGCCAGTCACTTTTTTTACAGCGGCAATATGCATTGCGGTTGGGAACGTGTCATTCGAGCTCTGCGACATATTAACATCATCATTAGGATGAACCTTTTCGTCTGACTTAGATTGTTCTAGCAATTCATTCGCTCTTCTAGCGACCACTTCATTAACATTCATATTAGATTGAGTTCCGCTGCCTGTCTGCCAGACAACAAGCGGAAAATGGGTGTCGAATCGCCCTTCAAGAATTTCGTCACAAGCAGCCTCAATTGCTTTTCCTTTTGCCTTAGGCAGCTTGCCTGCATTTGCGTTCACTCTTGCAGCAGCCTTCTTGACCTCCGCAAAAGCATATATGACCTCAAGCGGCATTTTTTCAGTACCAATCTTAAAATTCTGCTTGCTCCTCTGGGTTTGTGCTCCCCAATATTTATCTGATGGTACTTTGATTTCGCCAATTGTGTCTTTTTCAATACGATAATCTGACAAAACGATCCCTCCTCAACCTCATTATTATACTTATCAATACTTTTAAAACATTTCCGCCTTTAGGATACCGTTTTTTCCGTTCTTTTCCCAGAAAAGTGCATCAAAAAAGCGGAAGCAGTATGTAACACTGCTTCCGCCTTTCATTATTTCTTTTTTCACTGATCATTATGCCTTATGGTAAATTGCATAACCAATAAAATAGCCCAGGATCATGATGCTTGCGATGCTTAATGTTACCGTTAAGTCCGCCATGTTTAAAACCCCCTGATTGATATAGTTAATTTATTTTAAAATTACCACATGATCACAGGAACCCAAGACGGTAATTCGTAACTTTTTGTGACAATGATGTGAATAAGGATGGGGTTATCATTGGGGGGAATTTTTTGAAGTCAACCGTTTATTACTAGATAGACGCGATATATCACTAGTTGAAGTCATTTTATCACCGGTTGGCATGATATAGCACATGTTGAAGCATTTTTCACCAGTTGTACGATTTCCCAACTATGAATGCTGAATTTCATATACCTGCTATCTGCCAAATTATATAAAAAACCGCACCCAACCAAGTGAGTGCGGCAATTTCATTACCCTGCCTTCACCTTGTTTCCAAGCTGAAGCTGATACATTTGATAGTATTTCCCTTTTAACTCCATCAGCTGGTCATGATTGCCCTTTTCCACGATTCGGCCGCGGTCAAGAACAAGGATTTGGTCTGCATTC
Organism: Bacillus sp. JJ1609; assembly: GCF_036967045.1. Classification (NCBI taxonomy): domain Bacteria; kingdom Bacillati; phylum Bacillota; class Bacilli; order Caryophanales; family Bacillaceae; genus Bacillus; species Bacillus sp. JJ1609. The sequence continues at coordinate 187,487 of NZ_JBALSS010000008.1, forward strand.
CGGATGGTAGATAGCCTATGGGCGATGATAAAGGTAGTTCTTCCTTCTTTAAGGATATCCATCGCTTCCTGGATAATCGTTTCTGTTTCGGTATCGATGCTTGATGTCGCTTCATCAAGAATAAGGATAGCCGGATCGAAAGCAAGAGCCCTTGCAAAAGAAACAAGCTGACGTTGACCGCTTGATAATGTGCTGCCCTTCTCGATCACTGGCTCATCGAAGCCCTTTTCAAGATTTTTCAGCACCCGGTCAGCTCCAACGCTTGCAAGTGCCTGCTCGACAGTTTCCCTTGAAATTCCCGGATGATCAAGGCTGACATTGGAGGCAATCGTACCTGTGAACAAAAAAGGATCTTGGAGGACAATCCCCATATGCTTACGCAGGGTCTGTCTCGGCATCTCCGCAATATCCATACCATCGATGATGATTTTGCCTTCCTGTGGATCATAAAACCTGAATAGCAGATTCATGATTGAGCTTTTACCAGAGCCAGTATGGCCGACTAATGCGACTGTCTCACCCTGCTTCGCTTCAAAGCATAGATCCTTCAGGACGTATTCTCCTTCTTTATATCCGAAGGAAACATGGTCAAAAATGACGTTTCCTTTGTAGCGAGGAATCTCCTTCTCAGAGACGTCGATTCCAACTTCATCCATCAGATTAAATACCCGCTCTCCAGCAACAAGAGCCTGTTCCAGATTTGCAAGCTGATTGACGATTCCCTGTATAGGATTAAACAATCGGTTGATATAATCAACAAATGCGTAAAGTACCCCAAGGGAAATCACTGATGACGGCTGCAGGGCCTGGGCCCCAAAGTACCAGATGAAGGCTACAAATACAAGGTTCCTCAACACCTGAACAAGGTTATGCGAAGTTGTTGAATTAAGATTCAATAATTTATTTTGAAAGGTGAAATGCTCTTTATTAAGTGTTTCAAATTCCTGCTGTGTTTCTTTTTCCCTGCTGAACGCCTGGATAATGCTCATACCCTGGATTGATTCGTTGATCATGCCATTTATGTCACTGACACGCGAACGAATGACATGGTTGTATTTAGATGCGTATTTGCGGTAAAGCTTCGTCCAGATGAACAGGATTGGCAATAACAGCAAACAAATTGCCGCAAGCTTCGAATTTAAAATAAATAGAGCAATATAAATTCCAGTAATATAGATCAAGCTCGTAAAGAATGTCGATAGTACGGTTACATATAATTCACGGATTGCCTCTGTGTCATTTGTAATACGGGCAACAACTTTTCCTGCTGGAAGGTTATCGAAATACTGGATTGGCAGCCGCTGGATTTGCCTGAACACATCCTCGCGCAGCTTCTGAATTATCCGGTTCGCTGATTTTTGCAAGTAAAATTTTTGCCCGTACTGGAAGAGTGACGCAATCACCAGCAACCCAAAGTAAAAAGCGAGAAGCTCAATGATGTTTGGAATTTCTGGTTTGTAAAAATTAAGCAACTCATCGCCAGATAGTACCTCAGCTTCATATTGGGCAGCCTTGGAGCCTTTATTGATAATTAAAACCCCATCATCATAACTGCGTTTTCCATCGAATTCAATCTGTCCATTTACGAACACGAAATTCCGGCCAACCTGCAAGATCCTTGCTGCTTCATCTTGCGCAGCATCACCTTCAGCCAACCCATTCTTTGTGTAATGTTTGCCATTATATTCAACCGATTCCGATCCCGGTTCGGTTTCATACCATACCGATTCGATTCCCAATATATGATCATCAATCAGCTTCTTGGCGATAAACGGACCTGCCAGATCTGCGACAACCGCTACTGTAAGCATCGCCAAGGCAATGATGATTATTTTTTTATAATTTAAAGCATATTGAAACAATCTTTTTCCAGTACTCATATGGAGTGCACCTCCTCTTCGACTGCTTCTGCCTGCTGCCTGATATACTGCTCGCTGTACCAGCCGTTCTGAGCCATTAATTGCTGATGCGTCCCTTCCTCAACGATTTTGCCGTCTTCAAGGACGACGATATGATCAGCATGCTCAACTGCAGACATTCTGTGTGTAGTAATGATGGTTGTTTTTGCATTCCGCTCCCTGCGGATGTTATCAATGATTTTTTTCTCGGTCTTTGCGTCGACCGCTGACAGTGAGTCATCAAGAATCAATATTTCTGGATCCTTGATCAATGCGCGGGCAATCGAAATCCGCTGCTTTTGTCCGCCCGACAGCGCGACTCCTTTCTCGCCAACTAGTGTCTCAAGGCCTTCAGGCAGCAGCTCCAGGTCCTTACGGAAAGCAGCAAGATCAATGATTTCCTGAAGTTCCTTCTCTGTCGCCAATGGGTTGCCGAACAGAATATTCTCTTTTACCGTCCTGGAGAAAAGGATGTTTTCCTGAGGTACATATCCCATCCAGCTGCGCGTCTGCCTCAGGCTATGTTCCTGGATTGGGACTCCAGAGACAAGGAGATTTCCGCTGCCTTCAGGGTACTCCCTTAGCAGCTGTTTGATTAAGGTAGTCTTCCCGCTTCCAGTCTTTCCGACAATTCCGAGCGTTTCGCCCCGGTTCAAATGCAATTTTATATTATCAAGATTATTTACTTTTGATGAAGGATACTTAAACGTCAGCTCTGACATATGAACGTATTCAGGCTCATTTCCTTCAACAGGCTTTACTGGATCAGCAACATCCTCTTTATAAGCCAACGTTTCGTTCAGGCGGTCCAGTGAAGCATTGCCGCGCTGCATGACGTTTATGAGCTCTCCGATTGCGAACATCGGCCAGATCAGCATCCCAAGATAAACGTTAAAGCTTACCAATTCTCCTAGTGTAAGCTTCTGCTGGAACACTAAATAAGCTCCGTAGCCTAAACCAATCAGATAGCTTAAGCCAACAAGAATCTTAATCGTCGGCTCGAACAAGGAATCAATTTTTGCTACCTCGATGTTCTTTCGATAAACATCCTCAGTCAGTTCATGGAACCGGCCTTCATCCGCTTTTTCCTGAACATACGCACGAATGACACGTACACCGGAAACTGACTCAAGAACTCGGTCATTCAACTCACCGAAGGCATCCTGTGCAGCAGTAAATTTCGCGTGAATCTTTTTTCCATAGATGTTGATCATCACTGCCATAATCGGCAGAGGAATAATCGAAACAAGCGTAAGTTCCCAGCTGATGAAAAAGCCCATCATGAATAGGATCGTCAGCATGAAAAAGGTTGAATCCACTATCGTCAGAATTCCAAAACCCGCTGTGACTGATATGGCCTTCAAATCATTTGTCGCCCTTGCCATCAAGTCACCAGTTCGATTCTTTTCAAAAAATGCAGGTGTCATCTTTATTAGATGCTTCATAAAGCGGCTCCTGAGTTTCCGTTCAATCAGGAATGCCCCGCCAAATAACTGGTACATCCATACATATGTGATCAGATAGGATACTACTGTAACAAGCAAAAGTCCGCCTAAATATTTCAAGATGACGGTTTGAGTCATCGTTCCGAGCTGAATTGAATCAATTGCCATTCCCACAATCTTTGGCGGAAGCACATCCAGTACTCCGGCAAAAATCATTAAGGAGATTGCAACACTGTAACGCTTCCAGTTTTCTTTAAAAAACCAGCTTAACTTTGATAAAACGGATAACATGCCAACACTCCCTTTCTTTTTATTAATCTTCACTAACCGCTTTCCAGCTTTTCACCATTTACTAATTTTTTCACATTTACATAAATCATCTTTGTTTCCTCCTCTGGATCAAATTTTGAAGGGGCTGGAGTTAAGTTGATCATCTTCCTGTCTTTAAGCTCTGGAGACAAAAAAAGACATACCGCGGCATGCGATATGTCTTGAATCTTCCGATAAAGACAGAAAAAGGCACACGTCACGTGTAATACGTAACCGGTGCCTTTGAATTAACAGAGTAAAAACATTAAAAACTCAGTAACGGTTAAAGGACAGGTTACGTTTATATAATTGAGCGTATCTTGCAATTTTGACAATGTTCATATCTGTAACCCTCCTTTTTAGCTTAATTTTCCATTCCCTTTTGTAAGGTTATCACCGAACAAGCAATCATGTCAATTCTAATTTTTCTAAATTTTAGCTCATCATTAAAGTTCATCAGGGTCTCTCCGGAAAATTTTTCGGGCAAAGACCAAATAAACGAACAGTGGAACGGGAGCCTGGATCAATCCAAGAATTCCCCATAGCCAATAATTATGGCCATGCTTGCGGGCATTTGTAAAAAGAAAAATACTTTGAGACAGTAAAATGGCTGGAACAAAAATAAGCATTAAAATTGTTTCTGTTTGTGTCAAATCGCCATTCATTTGCCTTCCACCTGCTTCTGGGCTCCTTTATAACTGTATATTACAGACACTGCTACGGCAGCCACCTGAAGGATTAAAAACAGCTGAGGAATTTCCATCAAAGTGAAAATTACTCCGCTTAGGATCAACACAGCGCTTAGGATAAACCAGCCTAATTCTCTTCGGTACTTTTTCTGTATTTGCTCCTGCTGACTGAGTACTATTTGTTCAAACCACTGTTCTCCGGGGCTGTAGGTATCAAGAGAATCCAATTTTCCAAGTCCTTCATTGAGCTGGCTGATGGTTTCGAACAATTCTTTGTCCAATAGGTCATCGTTTGGCGAGATTTCGTTTCGATCTGTCATCTAATTTCAGCTCCTTTCTTACTGCTAAAAGCCCATGATGGACTCTTGACTTTGCAGTACCCGCAGCGATATTCAGGATTTCTCCAATTTCATCATAAGAATAACCATAATAATGTTTTAAAATTAGAGGAATTCTCATTTCCTCCGTTAGCTTTGCAAGGGCAGCCAAAGCGTCTGTCCATTCTTCATTTCTGGATTCCATGTACCACTGCAGCTTACGTGCCGCAGCTTCCCCTTCATTCCATTCTTTCTCCCGCTTTTTTTTGCGATGCTGATCAATATACAGATTTGTCGCTATGCTGATCAGCCATGATGAAAACTTTGATTTCCCATTGAATAAATGAATCTTTTCCACACATTTGGCCATCGTTCCCTGTGCAAATTCTTCAGCAAGGTCAGGATTCATCGTAATTTTCATCAGGTATTTTACCAGCAGGGGGTAATGTTCCCGAAAAAGGATCGCAAAAGCACGGTGGTCTCCTTTTTTAGCAAAACTGATTAATTCTTTCTCTTCCATCAAGCAAGCCTCGCTTTCCCCGCTACCCCGAAAATTCTCTCTCTAAAAGATTATCTGTTTATTAGACGTTCAATGAAATGAATCGTTCAAAAATTTTCAAGAAAATCTGTTTTCATATGGAGTTTTGCTTTTCATTATTCGTTCTTCCTTTTCGACCTCTTTTGAGAGACTAAAATTTATGTAAGAAAAGCACCTCACCTCATCAAAAAGGAAAGTCCCGACAGGACTTCCCTCCAAACTCTATAATGAACCTTGTTGTATGGCAGATTCTTTTACAGTCGTTTGATTTTCTTCTGCGAGCTTTGGCAAAACAATCATGTAAAATACGCCAACAATCGCGAGGCAGCCACCAACAATCCAATAAAGCACTTCAATCGAGAGGATGGCCGGAAAGCTGTAAGCAATAAAGGCAAGCGTCAAGGAATGCGACAGCATGTTGAGTGGGCTGATCAGCCCCTGGACTCTGCCCATCATCTTTGGATCAATGATGCTCGGAAGCCAGCCGCCAATTCCAATATTGATAAGCGGAAGCGCGAGCGCAGAAACAAACAGAAGCGCCAGGTAAAGCACAATATTGTTTGGCAAGGAAGCAAATGCGGTAAAGCTTCCTGCCACAATCAATCCAACCGATATCAAATGGTAAAGCTTCATTTTCTGTGCCAGCAGTGAGGCAATAAAGCTGCCGATCAGTACGCCAATTCCAAAAACGAAACCGATGACAATCGAATATTCTTCATAAGTATCTGGTGCAAGCTTATATTTTAGGATAAAAATCGGCATGACGGAAAATCCGCCATTGACGATACCAAAAATGAAAAATCCGATAATCAAAGCAGACAGCAATTTGCTGCTCAGAACGTACTTGAAACCCTTTTGGAAATCTTTAAATACCATCTTAATATTCAAATCACTTAGTTTATGTGCACCATTGGGCAGACGGGCGTCCTTTGGCACTTCTGTAGCATGGATTAACAGGGCGCTTACAATGAAGGAAAGAGCATCTACTAATATCGCTCCATAGATTCCAATTGACCAATACGCGAGAATTCCAAGGCCATTCCCGAACAGCATGAACAGGCTCATCACCAGCTGGTTCAAGCCAGCAGCTGTCGTGTAATCTTCCTTTTGCAGAATACCCTGCACCATCCCATGCTCTGCTGGAAAAAAGAATTTTTGTATCGCACTTCTCAAAAACAAGACCCCGAATACAAACGGCATCCACCCTATATAGATGGCAGCAATCAGCAACAAAGATAATCCTGCGCTGACCCAATCGCAGTACACCGCAATTTTTTGCCGATCCATCCGATCTGCCAGGACACCAATCAAAAAGAAAACGGCAAGCATTGGCAAGGAATACATTAGCTCTGTTATCGTAGCGTATACTGGTTGAGAGCTAAAACGGTCAAGCAGGAAAAACATAAACGCGGTCAACCCGATCGTACTTCCCATTTGGGAAGTGAAATTTGCCAGGAATAATTTTGTAAAACTCCTGTTCCGGAAAATCTCCGCAAATTTTTTCATTTCATATACCCCTTATTTTTCATTTGTTATCTCATATGATAGAGAGATTTAATGGAAAAAATAAGCATCTCTTGACCGTTTGTTTCTCCATCCTAAGACTGAGCTCCTTTTGACCATAGCCCTAGTTTTTTAATCCTCAAACGTCCCTTTTACAACAGGACTGCCATTCTCCACCATCATTTTTCCGAGGGCAATGACTGAATGTATCGATAAATCTGTCTTATTAAGCAAGACAAGATCTGCATCCTTCCCTGCTTCAACTTTTCCTTTTTGATGAAGCTTAAGGATTACTGCAGGGTTTTGCGTGATGACTCTTAGTGCTGTGCTAATCGCGATGCCCTCTTGTTGGATCGCATCTTTTACTTCTTGATAAAGAGAAGAAACTTTTCCAATCTTAAGTCCAATCAAGTCGCCAGCATTATTAAAATCAGGCAAACTCGCCTGGCCATCAGATGTGAATGTGATTTGCGAAATATTAACACCCTGCTCAAGCATTTTTCTCAGACCAAGGCTGCATTTAACTTCGCCTTCATCAAAAAATTTAGGTATTGAACTGGTCGTGAAATCTACATAGCCGCCCTTTTTGGCATATTCCATCCCCTTTTCAAATAAATGCGGATTGCGATTGATATGGGTTGGATAGAATTGACGGATCGGGATATCTGTCTTGTCAACAACCTCTTCAATTACCTTCAAGTGGTCGAAGCTATCACCAACATGAACATTGACTACTCCAGCCTTGCCGGACAGCATGCCGCCGATTCTTGCCGCAGATGCAATCTTCGCCATTTCTTCGTACGTCGGCTGTGAAGATCGATGGTCGGCAATTGCAATTTCGCCAACACCGATAATTTTATCAATCAGGATAAGGTCATCTTCAATTTTGCCTGTTAGTGTCTTGACCGGTACTTGATAGGAACCTGTGTGGACATAACAGGTGATACCTTCTTCTTCCAGAGCACGAGCTTTTGCAATCAGGCTTTGCATCGTCCTCGTAGTTCCGTCTGTGCCAATAACACCGACAAGTGTTGTGATGCCGGCAAGGGTGGCATTCGTCAATTGAAGTTCAGGAGTCCTCGTCCTATAGCTGCCTTCTCCGCCGCCGCCCATTATATGTACATGGGAATCAATGAAGCCCGGAACTATATACATACCTGCAGCATCAATCACTTTTATATCCACGAACCTTTCAGGTACCGGGATTTCATCTTCAATGTAGCCAATTTTATTATTAACGATTAAAAGATCCTTTTTACCTAAGTATTCAGGAGCAAAAATTTCGCCATTTTTAATAAGCGTCAGCATTTCTTCCACACCTCTTAACAATTAATATCTATGTTTATTACATCATAATACAGACGGGAGAAACTGCAAATTGATTCCTGACTGATTGAATGCTATGTTGCCAACTTAGCCCAATCTGCTTAATAAAGGTTTTCATTCCTTAAGGAAGGGGTAATATTCTATTAACCTAATAAAATAATATAACGAAAGATAAAGGAGTTTATATATATGAAAGAAATCATGTCTTCAAACGTTATGGTACAAAAAAGGTTCACAATGAAAAAGATGCTGGAAATTTATCAGGCAGCTAAAAAACTAAATGGCACTACTTATTTATACAGCCGCCAAAAAGCAGTGGAAGCTACCTCTTTATCAAAGCTTGTTTCCTTCCTGTTGACGGTTGAACCAAACACAACTTTAAAAATTATTATGGAAGGCACAGATGTAGAACAGCAATTAGATCAATTGACGAAATTGCTGACGAACGAAGCTTCTCTATTGCGTGTTAACCGCAAACAGCTTCTAGAGTCGTCTGAATCATTCCAGATTTAATATTAAATTATATTGTATAGATATAGAGGTGAAATTTCATGGTAAGAACTATTTTAATGGTAATCGGCGCTATTGTCGTAATTGGATTTTTAATGCGAATGCTATAATATCAATTTTTTTAAAAGCAGCATTTATACAAGCAAGTCAGACTGCAGTCAAACTCGATGAAAATGAGTTTGACTGCAGTCTTTTTTTATTCGAGCTATAAGGTCTCTTGATTGCTTGGAAGCAATTAAAATAGGGGAAGCACGGCACCAATATGGACTCTTAGTTACTAGGAAATTAGAAAAATAGGTAACCCATAAGATCTCTTGGATATCTAAAATTACATAAATTGAAAAAAAAGAGCGCCTATAAGATCTATTGGATACCTCAATATACACTAATTGGAATATTGGGGCGCCAATTAGCCATCTTGGATTCCTTAATATACATAAATTGGAAAAATTGAGCGCCAATAAGGCCTCTTGGATTCCTTAATATACATAAATTAGCAAAATAGAGCGCCAATAAGATTTATTGGATACCTCAATATACATAAATTAGCAAAATAGAGCGGCAATAAGACCTCTTGGATAACGTAATATGCATAAATTAGAAAAACTGATGACCAATATGACCTCTTAGATCCCTACATTTGAAGGTGGCAGGATTAAAAACAGGCGTGAATTCTCTTTTGAATTCACGCCTGAACTTTATAGGAAACTATCTATTTAACCAATGAAACTGATGACGACTGCAATCTCTAAATCTATCATGAGGTGCTGCCATCATCTTTAGTAATTCCTTAATTTCCATTCCCGGTTCCACCAGTGTCGCCAGTGCCTCCTGATCCGCCGGTATCTCCTCCTGTGT
>NZ_JBALSS010000008.1:197109-229951 GCF_036967045.1 Bacillus sp. JJ1609
GTATCTCCGCCTGTGTCGCCAGTTCCTCCAGTTCCACCTGTATTGCCACTATCGTCTCCACCTTCACTCCCTCCAGTCTGGGTGGTGTCAGTGGTTGTTTCTTTTTTCTGATCTTCAGTTTCAGACTTATCTTCTTTCTTTCCTTTTATCTTTTCTTTCGCTTGTTCCCATTGCTTCTTTAGCTTTTCAGATTCTTGCTTCATTCTCTCTTCAAGTTCTTTTACTGTTTTTGCGCGCTTCGCTTTTTTCTGTTCCTCTATATACTTTGAAATGTCAGGGACATTGAATGAGACTGCCTCGGTATCTTTTAAAGCCTCAGACATAAAGTCCTTGAAAACAAGCGCTGCTCCTTCACTGCTTGTCGTGGTTAAGAAATGATCTTTATCGGTTTTGTCATACCCAACCCATACAGCTCCTACAAGCTGTGGTGTATAACCAACAAACCATTGATCCTTTGTACCATTTATGCCCTCAATAGGTACTTGCGTAGAACCTGTTTTCCCTGCTAATTCACGGCCAGGAATTTGTGCGCCTTTACCAGTTCCTTCTTCGACGACTCCTAACAGCATTGTCGTCATTTTCTGGGCTGTCTCTTTAGAGATCGCCTGACTTTTCTTTCCTTTCCATTCAGCGATTGTATTGCCTTCTTTATCAGTTATTTTCGTAATGGCATGCGCCTCATGTCGTTCACCTGAATTTGCAAATGGTGAATAGGCTTCTGCCATATCTACTGGTGAGACACCAGTAGATAGTCCGCCCAGCGCGAGTCCAAGCTGACGGTCCTTTTGTGGATCAAGGGTGATGCCAAACTTTTTAACCGACTCCATTCCTTTAACGATGCCAATTTCATTCAACAGCCATACTGCAGGAACGTTCAGTGAATCCTTTAATGCTTCATACATTGGCACTTCGCCTTTATATTCACCATTATAGTTTTCAGGTTTATAATCTTGTAAATCTAATTCTTCATCTTTAAGCATATCCGTTACATCCCAGCCTTCTTCAATTGCCGGGGCATATACAGCCAGCGGTTTCATTGCCGAACCAGGCTGAGCTTTTAATTGAGTTGCTCGATTGTATCCACGGAATACATGTTCACCTCGGCCGCCAACCAGGGCACGGATACCACCTGATTTAGGATCGATTAAAGTAGCGCCGCTTTGGACGATTTGGTTATCAGTCCCTTTAGGGAAAATTTCATCCTTTGCATAAGTAGCTTCTACAGCTGATTGCATTGTTACATCCAGCTCAGTATATATTTGTAGCCCCCCAGTTAAAATTTCCTCCTGTGTAAGACCGTATTTCGAAATTGCTTCATCGATGACGTGATCTAAGTAATATGGATATTGGCCGCGCAGCGGATCTCCGCCATCTTCGTTCAGCACAACCTTCTCGGCCACTGCATTCTTGTACTCATCGTCGGTTATAAATCCATTGGTCTTCATCATCTGAAGCACCACATCTCTTCTTTCCATCGCCTTATCATAGTTTTTATAAGGGTCCAGAGACGATGGGGCCTTGATTAAACCTGCAATCGTGGCTGCTTCGCTGATGCTTAAGTCCTTTACATCTTTACCGAAATAACCCATTGCTGCTCGCTTTATTCCCCATGAACCATTTCCAAAATAAATGCGGTTTAAGTACATTTGCATGATTTCATCTTTTGAATATTGCTTCTCAATTTCCCTCGCAAGGAAAAACTCCTCAAGCTTTCGTTTATACGTCTTTTCGGTAGACAATAAAGCATTTTTTGTTAACTGCTGAGTGATCGTACTGCCGCCTTCCACAACGGAACCAGCTTTTACATTTTTGACAAAAGCTCTTGAAATACCAACAAGGTCTACTCCATCATGCTCATAAAAGCGGTGATCCTCAATTGCGACTACAGCATTTTTTACATGGTCAGGAACCTCTTCAATCTTAATCCCTTCATTTTTTAATGCCGAGATCTTACTTGCCACTTCTCCATTTGCATCATAGATGATCGTAGGCTGAGCCAAGTCATCATTTAAGGCACTGATATCAGCACCCTCTGAAAAAACATGAAAAAAGCTTAAAAAAGCCAAAACAGCTGTCGAAACGGACAAAACTAGCACCTGATTCATATGTAGTCGTTTCCAGCCTCTAAGAAAACGTGTTGCTATTGAATTTTTGCTCACTGAGCACCCCAACCTTTTAAAAATAGTTTAGAAATATGACACTATCTTTTACCCATTTTTAAAAGGAATTAACACATATTGCCTAATATCAGCGAAAAAAGACATAATGAGGATATTTTTTTTGAGGGTTTGTAATATCAAAGGCTAACTGGCCCTTCAGGGAATAGATTTTTCTCGAACTGTAGCAGTTATTAATCGTGGCATTTAAAAGAACATAAAAAAAACCAATCGATCATATAGATCGATTGGTTTCCTATTGGGTCTGAATCTGCTGTACTTCTTCGATTATCTGCTGCACAGCCAATTCGCTGTCACGTTCTCTAAGGAGCGTTTCCATATACATATAAACGAGTTGTTTCGTCTTATCATCCGCTTTGATGATATCAAGATGCTGGAGACATTTACGAATAGTCGGATGGATGGACTTTTGTGTATCAAAAACCATTCCTGCCACTCCTCTTTCCTATTTCTTTTGTAATTGAGAGCAACAAATCTTTTATTACAAATTTCGCCAGCTTGTGAGAGTTTTTGAGGGTCAATTAGTCAATTTAGGCTGCATGAGTTTTTTCTTTTAAAAGGGGTATTAAATAGGAAGAAGCTAAAAATCTTTGGAGGGTGATTGATATGGCAGAAATAAAGAGAGTACTGCTCGCGTATGATGATTCCCCTGGCAGCAAAAAAGCTTTGCAACTGGCAAAGGAACTGACGGGAAAGTTCTCGGGAGTTCAATTATTTATTGCCCATGTTTTTGAGGAGAGAATGAGAACGGAAACGGTTCAGTCTGCCCAACGGCCAATTGAACCTCTGCCTATCAACAATTTTCCGGCAGACGGCATTCAGGTTCCGCCTCTTGCGTTTGAGCAGGGTTCTATTGATAAATCAGAGCATGCCATTATTACCAATAGCTCCGAACAAGCTTTTAACAATGCTAAAGCAGAGCTTAATTCACTAAATATAGATACAAACTATTCGGTTCTTGAAGGAAATCCAGCTGATAGCATCTGTGACTATGCTAATGAGGTAAATGCTGATTTGGTCATCATCGGCCAGTCAGGCAGCGGAGGACTTAAACGCAAGCTGCTAGGCGGCGTCACCCAGAAGGTTGCCAATAATGCACCTTGCAATGTAATGATCGCAAAATAACTTATACTAAAAAGCCGGGTGGGTAGTCATCCGGCTTTTTTCACCATTTTCATTTAAGTTCTGAAGAAAGTTCCATCAGCCGTTCTTTCGTTTCCAGTTCCTCAAAACTGCTGAAAATACGGAAATCATCTTGATCCAAAATTCTAAAATGCTGGCTGATTATATTTTGCTGCATAACAAAACCGCCAGCCCGTTCAACTTCCCGCCACCAAACTTTACCGCCAAGTGTTTTTTCCTTCCGGTAATCTGTGCCCTCATGAGCAATAGTTTCCAGAACTTCTAATGGTTCATTGCCAAATAAAAACTGGATTGTCTCTGTCTCACGGAACAATGCGCAAATAGTCACAACTGTAGACCAGCCAGCCTGAGCCCTTCCCTTTTCAATTTGGACTAGTGTTTTTTTAGAAAGGCCAATGATTTCAGCCATTTTATCCTGGGTATAGCCAACTTCCGCTCGAAGCACCCTTACTTTTTCAGAAACCCTATCGATGATTTCATCTCTCGTCATCAGCTTCATTCCCTCATGTTCTTTTAGTGTAATATTACACTTGATTTGTTGAATTTCAAAATACTTTTAACTGAAATTGAAAAGTATTTTTTTTGAACCTGTTATACCCTTAATGGTTTTAATTTCAGGGGCTTGTAAAGGGTGTTACTTTTCTAAAAGCTGTGTTGAACTTGTCTGTATATTTACGCTCCTTGCCCTTCGTGAATAACCAGATTATGCATTAACAATTCCGATAAAAAAGGAATGCGTTGATACGCATTCCTGATTGATTATTTTGCTTTTTTTTCCGGTACGACGCTACAATTGCTGGTGCATGAACTTTGAATTGAGCATGCGGCACATTTGCCTTCTTTAGATTTTTGGATGAAGCGGTAGAAGGCCCAGCCGGCGTAACCGAAAATTGCACCACCGATAATAATGTTCACTAACACTAATGTTTCCCCCTTCTTAGCTAAGTCCTATTAGCTTGCCGCCTTGGTAAATGGCCAATGATAATAGATAAGCGATAAAGAGTGCATAGCCGATTGAAAAGGCTGTCCATTGCTTCGAACCAGTTTCCTTGTAAATGGTAGCTGTTGTTGCAAGGCAAGGAATGTAAAGCAGGATGAAGACCATAAAACTGTATGCTGCCAGCGGAGTATAATGGACAGCCAGCAAGCCCTGCAAGCTTGCTTCATCTGGAACGAAATAAATGATATTCATTGTCGAAATGATCGATTCTTTTGCAAGGAAGCCTGTAATCAAGGACGCGCTTGCTTGCCAGGTTCCAAAGCCGATTGGTGCAAATAGTGGTGCAAAAATGCTTCCTATTGCGGCCAAGTAGCTGCCATCCATGCTGACATTCAAGCCATCAGGACCTGCATAGGCCAGCAGCCAGATAAGCACAGAGCCTGCAAAGATGAATGTACCAGCCTTTTTCACAAAACCTTTCCCCTTATCCCAAGTGCTTCTCCAAAGCGCACGTGCCTGGGGCAGGCGGTAAGGCGGCAATTCGATGACAAACACAGACGTTTCACCCTTTAACAGCGTCTTTGAGAACACCTTAGCGAGGACAAGAGCGACCACGACACCTAACACATACAAACTTAATACAACCAATGCCTTTTGCTCTACGAAAAATGCCCCCACGAATAAGGCATATACAGGCAAGCGGGCTGAACAGGACATCAATGGCGTCAAAAGAATCGTCATCAATCTCTCCTTTGGCGTCTCGATTGTCCTTGCTGCCATAATTCCAGGTACATTGCAGCCAAATCCTATCATCATAGGGATAAACGCTTTTCCATTCAACCCCACAGATTCCATCAAACGGTCCATAACAAGAGCTACACGGGCCATATACCCTGAGTCTTCAAGCAGCGATATAAAGAAAAATAAAATGAAGATTTGCGGGACAAATACAAGTACTCCTCCTACACCCGCAACAATACCATCAAGAATAAGGTCCTTGATGAAAGGCGCAGCGCCCGCCGCAGCTAGTGCAGCTGTGATTCCTGATGTTACTGGGCCTGATAAAAGTGCATCCAATGCATCTGACAGCGGGAAACCCAGCCAATCAAAGGTAAGCATGAACATGACATACATCAAGAATAAGAAGATAGGAATCCCCAGAAATTTATTCGTTACAACCATATCAACCTTCTCGGTTAACGGAACTTTTTGATGATCAGTTTTTGAGCTTGATGATGAAACAATATTATCTATTGTTTCACTTCGTTTTCGATAAATGACCTGGTCAAGTGCTTGCCTGTCACCTGAAATTCTTGCATGGGAGGCTGCAACAGATTCGATAAGGGTATCTAACCCTTCCAAAGCCAGATCATTTTCCAGATAACTTTTCACATACGGGTTACCTTCGAACAGCTGAAGTGCCAGCCAGCGTACGGGAAGATTTGTCCGTCCGTCCAACATGGTACCCATCTTAAGGATTCCATCCTCGATGGCTTTTCCATAGTATACGAGGTTTGCCTTTCCGCTTCGGACAAATTTACCTGTCACCATTTCAGCGAGCTCATCGCAGCCTTTGCCAGTCCTTGCCACTACTGGAGCTACTGTCACACCCAGTGCTTCAGAAAGTTTATCAATATCAATTTTTATGCCGCGGTTTTTAGCGACATCCAGCATATTCAACCCAATAATGACAGGAGCGCCATATTCCATAAGCTGGAGGGTTAGGTGGAGATTTCGTCTTAACTGAGAAGCATCAAGGATATTAAGCAATTTTTGAATCGGCTCGTTCAGAAAAAAATTCGTGACGACTCCTTCATCCTTCGAGAGTGGATTAAGTGTGTAGACACCTGGAAGATCAATCAGCTGATCTTTGCTATTTTTAAATATACCTATTTTTTTCTCAACGGTTACACCGCTCCAATTGCCAACATATTCATATGAACCTGTTAAATTATTAAATAGTGAAGTTTTGCCTGTATTGGGATTCCCAATGAGCGCAATGTTCATCATACTCGCTCCACTTCGATTCTATGTGCTTCTTTCCTGCGGATTCCGATGCATTGGCCGCAGGACTCGACCATCACTGGACCGCCAAAGGGAAGGATGCACTTCACGCATACTTCAGCACCCTCCGCAATTCCTAAATCCAGTAATCTTCTCCTGACAAATTTGTCAGCACCAGCAATATTCAAGATCCGGCCCTTTTCTCCAGCCTTAAGTTTTCCCAGCATCGCCATCACCTTTTTTTGTAGATTGAAAGTTTAATAATAATATAATTGAGAATGATTCTCTTTATTATTTAATTTTGTTCCAGTGGAATAATAAATAACATTTAATTGAGAATGATTATCTTTATTTAATCAATATGAAAGAATTACAACTGTGACATAAATCACAAATAGAAATTTAATTGATGTTTTTAATAAAATCTCCACATGATTGACAATATTTTTTAAAGCTGTTAAATTTCGTCCCAAAATGATTATATACCCTAATTGGTATATAAATAAATACAAAAAGAAGAGCTTTTCAGCTCTCCTCACTTTTTACATTGTTTTTTTACTTACATTTGCAAATTGAACCATTCTTGACGGTGCTGCGCTAATAACAAGAATGACGACAATCGCACTTAAAATCATGCTTGGGAGCATATAAGTGCCATTATAAATAAAGGAATATAGCCATGCTGACTGTCCTTCAGGTGCATAGCTTCCGAAGAAAATCCATCCGGAAAGAAAATGTGAAATAAAACGAAGCGCACTGCCAATAAAGGTACCTGCTATGACAAGAGCCATCCATTTTTTCTTGTTCCCCTCTTGCATGCTGGCTTTTACTTGGGATGCGAATATTCCTGCCAATCCCAACAAAGCAAAGGCAACGAGATAATCAAGTATTCCCTGTACCGGATGATAAATTTGTGACATTCCAAGAATAAATTGTAAAAGTCCAAATAAAAAGCCTGTAAGAACTCCACCCTTAACTCCCCAGCGGAATGCCATTAGGAAAACAGGTACCATCGCAATTGATACCGATCCGCCTTGTGGCCAAATCCTTGAAAATAAAAATCCTGAAAATAAATCCAGCAAATAAGCCAGAGCGGAAAATACTGCAACTTCCACTAAAAATAAAGTTTGTTTTTGTTTCATCATTGTTCCTCCTTCTTTTCAGAATGAGGTCCGTTTCCAACACGCCTTTTCTGCTTCAGAAACAAAAAAAGCAATCAGGGGATCGATATAGGATTCCCATGATTGCTTTCCTATCGCATCCACATTCCTACGCTAGCATTAACTAACAGGTTCAAAGGGTAAGAACTCGGGCGCTCACTCTCAGCTGCAATTTGCAGCTCCCCTTGTGGTCATATTTAATTTCTCACCTATGAATATACTATTTCTCATTGTTAATAACAAGTAAAATCTTTTTATTAAAGGCTCTGTTAAACTTGTCTGTTGATTTCCGCTCCTGGCACTCGCTTTCCGCGGAAGAAGTATGAAAAAGCTCAAGAGCCAGCTTTTTCAAGGACAAATTCTTCTAGGGGCGTCAGGTGAGCCTCCTCGTCGCTTTGCTCCTGCGGGGTTAAATGGTCCTTCTGACGGATCATTTCAACCTAGGTCTCACCTTGGCCGCTGATCCCGCAGGAGTCGAGTGCCCTCCGCTCCAATCAACAGGTGCTTATAATTAACATTGAACTACAACAGAGCCTTAGTAAAATTCAGTTAAACCAGGTAAATTAGCGCGGTAATGTCGAATATCTATATAGACAAAAATTCCTTTCATATGATAAAAAACTCGGTCTTTTGTCACATTTTTGCCTGTTCGACGCGTTTCTCCGCATCTTCTTATTATTCGACAAAGGGATTTACGATTTTTCAACGAATGTTTTAGAAACGGAAAAGTTAAACTGGGGGACTTAAAAAAATGCTGCCAATAACACAAAACCGATTGCTTAGCTTCCTGACTAGTGAAAAAGAAAATCTGATTGCCGAATGGAATGAAAATTTAATCGTATCTGAAGACGATCCATATAAACAAAAAATAAATAAGAATGCCGAAGATATGTACGCAATTATCATCGCGGTCTTTACAAAAACGAATGAAGAGCTTGATGAACATCTTCAAAAAATAGCCTTTACCGTAGGAGAGGAACGAGTACGCTCTGATATCAATATTGGAGATTTTGTATATAACGTGAACTCCGGGCGTTCTGTCATTTACAAGCATTTGCACAAACTGAATGTGGAATGGGAGGAACTTCAAGGCACTATTAATAGAATCAACTACTGTTTTGATACTTTTCTTTATTACGCAGTATCCTATTATAATGAACAAAAAAATAAAATCATCGAGGAAAAAAACGAATTCATTGATTCAACACATAAGGACAGATTGACCTTGCTTGGACAAATGACCTCGAGTTTTATTCATGAATTCCGAAACCCATTAACTTCGATTCAGGGATTTATCCAGCTTTTAAAATCAGACCATCCCGAAATGAAGTATCTGGATATTATCTCCAGTGAATTAGAACAATTGAATTTCCGCATTTCCCAATTTCTACTTTTATCGAAAAAAGAACTGATTGGTAAAGAGAAAAATCTATTCTCCTTGAACAAGATGATCGATGAAGTATTAAATTTCCTTTATCCAAGCATCTTAGATACAAATGTCAGGATTGTAAAGAATGTCGCAGATGACATGGAATTATTCGGTTATGCGGATGAAATCAGACAGGTACTCATCAACATTATCTTTAACGCCATTGATGTTTTAAGCCAATACCGTGAGGATCCAAAGATTGAAATCAAGGGATTTTTTGTGAATGACACTCATATAAAATTAGAGATTGCCAATAACGGGCCTGTAATTCCTGACAATTTACTGAAGACGATATTCGAACCTTTTGTAACAACAAAAACCCTTGGAACCGGCTTGGGTCTTTTCGTCTGCAGGGAAATTATTGAAAAGCATAAAGGGATTCTTGCATGTTCATCAGAACCTGAAAAAACATCATTTATTATTTTGCTGCCACTCACCGGTAATGAAAGCTAATAATCTTATAAAAGCATAAATGAAAGTGAAGTGTGACTTCTGCTAAAGAGGTTCCAAACAAAAATAACCTTGATCACAACCTCAATAAAAGCCCGTCCTTTATAAAAAAGGAACGGGCTTTTTAGGTCATCGTATTATTCTGTATATTCTAATGAACGTTTTTCATTCATCCTTTTCACTCTAAGTTTTTCACTCTTTACTGCATGCTTCTTTTCTGATTCAGCCACAATGACTGCACATGCTGCGTCACCTGTAATGTTGACAGCTGTACGCGCCATATCAAGCAGACGGTCAATACCGAGAATCAACCCAATACCCTCAACAGGCAATCCGACAGACTGCAGAACCATTGCAAGCATGATCAACCCTACTCCTGGGACACCCGCAGTACCAATGCTTGCAAGGACCGCTGTTATTACAACTGTTCCAAGTTCAGCAAGTGTTAGGTCTACTCCATACACCTGAGCAATAAAGATTGTTGCAACCCCCTGCATGATTGCCGTGCCATCCATATTAATCGTCGCACCCAACGGCTGTACGAAACTGCTGACTGATTCTGGAACACGAAGATTCTTTTGAGCCGTTTCCATCGAAACTGGCAAGGTAGCATTACTGCTTGAGGTACTGAAAGCTACACCCATTGCTGGAGAGAAACCTTTGAAGAACCAGAAAGGGTTTTTACGCGCAAGGAAATATACACTTGATCCATAAGTTAAAAGAGCATGGATAATTAAAGCGAGTAGCACGACTAGCATATATACGCCCATCGCTTTAATTGCACCGATCCCTTGGCTGCCAATTGCCGTCGCAATCAAGCCAAATGTACCAAATGGTGCAAACTTCATCACAAGGCTGACTAAATACATCATAATGTCATTACCTTGCTCTATAAGATTCAAAACTCCTTTTGTTTTATTGCCAAGCGCAGTTAACGCAATCCCGATAAATAAAGCAAACACAATTACTTGAAGCATATTTCCAGTAGTTAATGCTTCAAACGGATTTGTCGGAATAAGATTTAAGAAGGTCTCACTGACTGATGGAGCTTTTTCTGCTTTAAATTCAGCTCCACTTGTATCAAACTCACCCATCAATCCAGGCTTAATAAGGTAAGACAAGGAAATACCAATTACAATCGCAATCGCTGTCGTGACAAGAAAGTAAGTGACTGTTTTCAAACCAATTCTGCCGAGTTTTTTAGGATCCCCTAACCCAGCTGTTCCCAAAATGATTGAGAATAAGACAATCGGCACAACAAGCATGCTGATCAAATTTATGAAAATCTTGCCTAGCGGCGTAAATAAAAATTTATCCAAAACTGAGAACAGCTCTGGTGAAAAGATGTTGAGAATTAATCCGGTCAGAGCACCTAGACCTAGACCGATTAATATCTTTGTTGTTAGCTTCATATTCTTCCTCCCAGATAAAAAAGTGTAAAAAACTATGTAAGGGTTTATTCCCTGAATGAACAGGATTAAACACCCGTTGGTAAAATGGTGGATTGTACGAAAAGGAGGGCAGTGAAATGTTTTCTTTAATAGTAGATGGTGAAATTAAGTTACACGTCTTCCAGGAATACCAAGCCGACGAGCTTTTTTGGCTGGTTGATTCAAACAGAGAGTATATGCGGACTTGGCTTCCATGGGTAGACAATATGCTTTCTGCTGAACAATTTTATACAATTATCAAGTTGTGGAAAAAACAATTTCATGAGAAAAGCGGCTTTCATTTAGCCATCAGGCACAGAGGAATCCTTGCAGGAAGCATTAGCCTGCACGGTGTAGACTGGTTTAACTCACAGGCAAGCATTGGGTATTACCTTATAGAAAAAATGCAGGGAAAGGGAATCATAACAAGAGCAATCCAGGCAGTCCTCAGCTATGGCTTTTTAGAGCTGGGTCTTAACCGGATTGAGGTACGGTGCGGAAGAACCAATTATAAAAGCCAGGCAATCCCCGAAAAGTTGGGGTTTATAAAGGAGGGGATTATACGTGATGGCGAGTACCTAAATGGGGGGTTTCATGATTTGATTGTATATGGACTTTTATCAAGGGAGTGGCAGCAAAAAATGGGCAGATCAATCCGGTGATGCCAGTTAAACGCATACTCACTTTCAGATGAAATTAAGTCACAGGCAGATGCAGAATGAAAGTTGTCCCTTTGCAATTGGAATCTACCGTAATCTTCCCGCCATGTTCTTCAGCGATTTTATAGCAGATCATCAATCCAAGCCCGTTTCCATTCTCTTTTGTTGTAAAAAACGGCTTGCCGAGCTTGTCCAAATGCTCAGGCTGAATGCCCTTCCCATTATCGGTAATCGAAATAAGAATTGTATCCTCCACTTTTGTTAATTCAACGATAATCGCACCAGGTGAATCCATGGCATCAATTGCGTTCATCAGTAAATTTATAAATACCTGTTTCATTTTGTCCCCATCACAAAGAAGCATGGCATCACTAAGATTTGAGCGCTTTGTAATCTCGACACATTTTTTCGCTGCTTCAGCCATTAGCAAGGTGATTGCATGATCAGCCAGACAATTTAAATCAAATGAACTAAAATCGGATTTATGTGGTTTAGCCATCATCATTAATTCTTTTGAAACCACCTCGATCCTTTTTATCTCCTCTTCCATGATTGCTAAATAGCTATGGTTCATTTTAGTTTCAGCCTTCATGAGCTGGATAAAACCCTTCAAGCTTGTCAAAGGATTTTTTATTTCATGTGCGATTCCGGCTGCAAGCTGACCAACAACATTCAGTTTTTCATACTCAAGAATAAAATGCTCTGCTTTAATTTTGGCAGAAACATCACTTGTTACAGAAAATAATTCGAAAGGTTTATTCGTTTCAGGGTGCCTGATTACAGATATTTGTGAATTCACCCAAATATACACTCCGTCTTTCCGCTTTATGCGATATGTTAGGCAGCAAATTCCCTCACCTTCAGGCATGGCAATACTCGAGATTCTTTTGTAATCATCAGCATGGACAAAAAGCGTATATACTCTGCCGATTAGTTCGGAAGGATCGTATCCAAGCATGGTTGCAACAGAAGGAGAAACATACTTAATAATACCCTCCGGTGTACGCTTGCAAATAAAATCCATTGCTGGTTCGACCCAGATATTTTCATTAGGTTTTGCAAGTTTATTTAATTTATTTTCCAAACTAGACACAAGAATACTCATATACAGCCTCCTTCCTTAGATTTTACTGAATATTTTAATAAGTTACAAATACTAAATGTTAATTTCCTGTTAAATAGGATATTTTTACCATTGGGAAAATTTCTGCGAAATCTGCAATTTATTCAATTTGTAAAAATCTGAATTTTCTAATATAATTAACCGTAAACTTCATACTTTATGTGAAAGTTTCATACATTATTATCAAACGTATTAATTTTCACCTTTACCTTATCTCAATATGGTATAATTAATTTTAAATTTAAAAAGCTGAGGTGGTATGATGGGGCAATCTATCGTATCAAGAATGTAACAGCCATAAGCGCGGAAGCAACAGCATAACAGGATCAAGGGCCCTGGCTGTCACAGCCGCACGGAATGGGCCGTTATAAATCTTGAACAAATTAATCAATTCATTAAAAATAGAGCTTGTTTTACAGGCTTAATTTTCAGATTATCAGGAGGTGACTCCTTACCCGTAAATTGCGGGTTAAGGGAATTTATTTGGACATATTTAACTTGGTTATGATAGCCATTTTAATTGCTTTAACGGCATTTTTCGTCGTATCAGAATTTGCGATTGTTAAAGTGAGAAGTTCCAGAATTGATCAATTAATCGAGGAAGGCAACAAAAAGGCCATAGCTGCAAAAAAGGTAATTTCAAATCTGGATGAGTATTTATCCGCTTGCCAGCTTGGAATTACAGTTACCGCTCTAGGAATAGGCTGGCTTGGTGAACCGACGATTGCTTCGATGCTTCGCCCAGTATTTCACAGTCTAGATATTCCAGAATCATTTAGCCATGTTTTGGCAGTAGGTATATCGTTTGCCATTATCACATTTTTGCATGTGGTAGTCGGAGAATTGGCCCCGAAAACGTTAGCGATTCAAAAAGCAGAGTGGGTATCACTTAATACAGCTCGTCCACTGATCTTGTTCTACAAAATAATGTACCCTTTCATCTGGGCATTGAACGGATCTGCACGACTGGCTACCGGCCTTGTTGGATTAAAGCCTGTTTCAGAGCATGAATTGGCACATTCTGAAGAGGAACTTCGCATCATCCTTTCTGAGAGCTTAAAAAGTGGTGAAATCAACCAGTCAGAGTTTAAGTATGTAAACAAAATCTTCGAATTCGACAACCGGATCGCCAAAGAAATCATGGTACCCCGGACGGAAATTATCTCTCTGTCAAAAGAAGACACGCTGGAGACTTTCCTTCAGGTTGTAAAGGAAGAAAAATTCACACGCTATCCAATCATTGATGGAGACAAGGACCATATCGTTGGATTAGTCAATATAAAAGAAGTAATGACAGACTTGATTGATGAAGAAGGCCGTGCCAAAAAAACGCTAGATTCATATATTCGTCCAATCATCAGGGTTATTGACAGCATTCCAATCCATGATTTGCTTGTCAAAATGCAAAAAGAACGAATTCATATGGCCATTTTAATGGATGAGTATGGTGGTACTTCCGGACTTGTAACTGTTGAGGATATTCTAGAAGAAATTGTCGGTGAAATCCGCGATGAGTTTGACATGGATGAGATTCCAATGATCCGCAAGATCAAGGAAAGCCATTATATCATTGATGCCAAGATGCTTGTTGGCGAGGTTAATGACCTTCTTGGCCTTGATATAAATGATGAGGATGTCGATACGATCGGCGGCTGGATGCTTACTGAGAATTATGAAGTGAAACAGGGTGACATTGTCGGCTGCAGCCCTTACCTCTTCAAAATCATTGAGATGGAAGAGCATCACATTAAATATATCGAAGTAACAAAGCAGCAGGAATCGGAAAAACCAGCAGAAAATTTTTTGCTGAATAAGACGGAAGTGTTATCATAACGAAACCCGGCAGAATATCTCTGCCGGGTTTTTGTTTTGGTTCCTAATTCTCAAGCTTCCAGGTTTGGACATCGTCTGCTTCGATAATACCCATCACCACATCATCCACATCCGGATCGGCCAGGACCTTATCCCTAACCCTGAATTTAATATCATCTGCATCTGCAAGGGTAAGACCTTTACGAAGCTCCAGATAGCTTTCTACGTGATATTGTCTGCCTTCCTGGATAATCCTTAATTTGTTGATATCGACTACATCCGTGTCTGAAAGGATGGTTTTTGCAATTCTGTCCTCCAAATCCTGTGGGGCAGCTACACCTATTAGGCCGATTGTATTCTCATAACCAATCTTTAAAGCGATGCCTACCAGCAGAAGCCCAATCAGCAATGTCCCTATTCCATCAAGAAAGTAATAGCCTGTAACATCCGCTAGTACGATAGATGCTAAAGCCAGCAGCGCTCCAAACGTAGCAATCAAATCTTCGTAAAACACCAGCCTTGTCGGCGGTGCTGCGCGATTGACATTCTTAAAGGCATTCGCTATCAGCCCGGTTCCGTTTGCTTCTGTCCGCGTTTCATGTGCAATTTCCTTCATTGCCTTTAAGAGAATTGACCCATCCACAAGCACCGCCAAACCCATTATCGCAACATTAAGCCAGAGATTGGTCGAGGCTTTCGGGTGCTGGATCAGCTCCCATCCTTTTATAATGGTCTCGTATGCCATTATTGAAATGATGATTACGGCAATAAGCACGAATAAGTTCACGACTCGTCCAAATCCCATTGGGAAACGTTTTGTTGCCTCTTTTTCAGAAATCGAACTTCCGATAAAAACAAAGAATTGGTTCAGTGCGTCTGCGACTGAGTGTAGAGTCGTAGCAAGCATCGTTCCACTTCCGCTCACACCTGCCGCTACTCCTTTCACAACCGCAAGAAATGTATTTCCGAGTGCCGCAATACCGGATGATTTATTGCCTCTCTTAAAAAATTCAACAACTGAAGCCATTCATTCACCTGCTTTTTTGATTTATTTATATACGAGTTAAATGTTCTTTTACATTTTTCACATTACAGCTATCTTTAAACATTTAATTTCTACATTCACCAAGTACTGACACAAAACAAACACCCATTGAGAAATCTCAGGTGGGTCTCTTTTGTAATATCATCTGCCTATTCTTTTCTCTCATGGCCTGTTTTTACTTGCTTCTTCTATCTTCCTGTTGTATGCAGTTAAGCGCTGCTTTATATTTATATAAATGTCTTCGATCAATAGCTCGATTCCGATGGATGTCAGCGAGAAGATATTTGCATAGTGTTTTTTGACTTCCCATTTCAGTTCATGCTTGCCGCAAATGCTGTACTTATTTACTTCCTCCATCTCTTTGCTCAGCAATGCAAGCTGCTGTTCCTTTTCGCGCTCAGGAAGAAGGACAATTCCATCAATTTTTTCTATATATTCTAGTGACTTGATGATTTTCTCATGGACCTCATCATGTGTCTTTTGATCAACTAATTCATACTTAAGTTTGAAACATTCAGTTTTTTGGCTGACTCATAAGTTGAGTTGACGATTTCATCTCTGCTCATATAATCTGTTTCAAAGCTGAGCATGTATTTCCAGGATGGCTGGGTGATTGCTTTTCGATGATCTTCAAAAGTGTGGCAAAATTTCTTGTATCCATATTTCTCGGGATTTTCGAATGCCGGGCTTGCCGGATCAAGGAAGGGTGCTAGAGGTGCGACAAAATAGGAAAGCCTTGAATCCTGTCCGCACGCGATGTGAATCTTTTCGCAAAAATCAACATTACTGAGCGTACTTTCGTAAACCTGATGGGGAATGCCGACCATGAAAAAGATATCAATTTTTTTGCATCTATGCTTCAAAGCTGATTGTAGGGTTTCAATAACCTTGGCATTCGTACAATTAAATTTGCCATTGAAGCGGCGGATTTTTTCATCATGTGTTTCTAGCGTGAGTTCTATGCTATATTTAGGTACAACCTTCTCAATCTTCTCAAAGAATTCCTCGTTCGCATATTGGAATAACTCAAAAACCAGTTCATTCTTAAGTTTGAGTTTCCCTAAACGCTCAAAGAACTCGTCGACATATTCCTTTCCAGCCTGGCGGATATCATGCAGGATAAAAATAGGTGCCCTGCTAAAGCGCTGGATGAAAAGAATATCTTCTACAAGCTTCTCCGGTGCACGCTTAGCAAGAACTTTCCGATTGCAGTTATCCTTATACGATTGTTTGGAGCCGCCGCAAATCAGGCATCCCTGCGTACAGCCCTTTGCGGTCAAAATCGCTGTATTTGGATATTGAAGCCAACCTTTATATGGAAGTGGATCAAGAAAGTTCTTATATTTAAAAACCGACTTAATTGTGTATCGATAACCTGGGATATCGAACTCATCCAAACTGTCAGGTACATGGCTTAAAGGATTATATACAGGCTTTCCATCATTCTTCCAGGTTAGGTTGGGAATGCCACCAAGCTGGTGAGTGCCATTTTTCAGGCTGTTGATCAGTAGGAGCATTAATTTTTCTGTTGAATCCCCTCTCATAACAAAATCAATAAAAGGATATTCAATCAAATCTTTATGGTAATAGGTTGCAGACAGCCCGCCAAAAATCACTGGGGTATCAGGATGCAACTTTTTAACTATTTTGGCTAGTTCAATACTTCCGTGAGCATGGGGCAGCCAGTGCAAATCGATGCCAAAAGCCCTCGTCCTGAGTTTTTTCAGCTTCTTTTCCACATCAAAATTCCCATCCATCAGCATCCGGTTTGCGATATTGATAATTTTCACACGCAAGCCTTTCCGCTCAAGATAATCCGCAATGCTCGTCAACCCAATGGGATACATTTCAAAAACGGGTGAGGATGGAACAACATCGCTGATTGGCCCAGCCAGCAGAGCGTTCTTACGAAAATCATAAACACTAGGGGCATGAAGCAATACTAAGTCGTACTTCATTTGAATCACCTCGGGTAGAATTGATACTCTACTAAACTGCCTATAAAAGGAAAATGTAGGATTACACCCTAATCATAACGCTAAAGAGATGCGTCCCAATCTTGCAAAGGCAACTATTCTGTGAACGACTGACCGAGGCCACCTAACTGAACCTTGAAATGCATATAAATAAAGGTTTAGACTATTTATGAATATTTTGTGTTGGGTATCATTTAAGTTTCAAGGTAAGAACAGGATTTCTTGATTGATATCACTAGATGAAAAAAAACAAAGAGACTGCCCAAAAGCAGTCCCTCTAAAATATTATTGCTTCAATCATTTAGCATTTATCTTGTTGTACTATTAAAATTTCTTCCTCCACCCTGCCTAACTTAAGCAGATGAGAATCGAGACGCTTATGAATCGTGCTGAATTCTGCGTTATTTTTCACTTCGGCCTTTGCCAAAAGTTCCTGCAGTGCATTTTCTATCTTGGCGCTATGCATTTCTTCCATACGCTCAAGCGCATCTTTTATGTCTGTGATATCAATCTGGTTCGATGTGACACGATGTTCAATGCTATCCATTTTTTCAAGCCGTTCAAGTCTTTTTTCAATTCCTTCAGCTCTTTTATTCAATGAATCAATCGAATGTTCTATACCCTTTAAGAGATTAAAGATCTCAGAAATATTCCCTTCCGTTGTCATTGTTCATGTCCCCTTTATATTGACTTAAGAACATTTTATCACCATAAGACACATCGATATGTTACAAAACTGGGAACAATCAAGGGCTTTGTTTGAATTTTAGACATAAATGAACGTCACTGTAGATCAATCGTCATCAATAACTTTTCAGCATTCCTCCTGGAGAAATTAATTGAACTCCATTTTCCCTCTAGTTGCTTCCGGATGTTGCTTTTAGCCCGATAATTCCTATTAAAATGAATGCCACAAACATAAGTCTTAACATACTTTTTGGTTCTCCAAACAGTACAATCCCAAGAATTACTGCCCCGGCAGCCCCAATTCCCGTCCAAATAGCATATGCAGTACCGATGGGCAGTGTTTTAACAGCCATCGACAAAAAATAAAAGCTTATTGCCATTCCCAGCAAGGTAATTACCGTAGGGAACACCTTAGTGAATCCCTCTGTATATTTTAAGCCGATTGCCCAAACGACCTCAAAAACACCTGCGATGATTAAAAACACCCAAGCCATGTACATTTCTCCTTTCTAATAAAAAAACCCGGGAGATATCTGTGGATATCTCCCGGGTTTTTATCCCTCCGTGTACACAGGTATTCCTGTGCGCCCTCTCTCGGACCAGGCCAGCAAGCTGCGGAACCCTAGAGGACTTTTCATAATAGGTATAGTAACATAATCAAAACACTCAGTCAAAGCCAGCTCAATCAATTACATGAAGCTGTGGGGATTTATTCATCATTGCTTCATATTTTGTTGACGGCAGCGGAGGTGAATAGAAATATCCCTGAACCTCAAGGCAGCCAAGCGACTTCAGCAAATCAATCTGCGATTTGGTTTCGACTCCCTCTGCAATTACCTTCAGCTTCAGATTATTCGCCATTGATACGATTGTTGAGATGATCTCCCGGTTCTCCTGTGAATCCGAAATAAAGCTTTGATCAATTTTCAAGCGATCAACAGAGAGTTTACTCAAGTAACTTAATGAGCTGTACCCTGTTCCGAAGTCATCAATACTTACTTCAATGCCAATCCGCCTTAGAGCCTGGAGCTGGGCATTAATGCTGTCTTCTTTCTTAATCATGATGCTTTCAGTTACTTCAATTTCGATCATATCTCCCTTGAGGTTAAACTCCTTAAGGGCTTGCTCCATGAATGTAACAAAATCTTCCTGATAAAAATGAATGATTGATATGTTGATCGAAGTCCGGGGCACTTCATATCCCAGTTCTCTCCACTTTACAAGCTGTTCGAACACTTGCCGGATAATCAGCCTTTCCAGAGGGACAATTAAATTGGCCTCTTCTGCGATCGGAATGAAAACGCCTGGAGGAATCATTCCATGGAGGTGATGCTTCCACCTTGCCAGCGCTTCCGCACCGGTAATCTCATTGGTCGATGCGTTATATTTGGGCTGGTAGAAAACGGTCAGTACATTATTATTGATTGCATTCCGCAGGTCGTTTTCGAGTTCAAATTTGTTCAAGCTTTGGTCAATCATGCTCTTATCAAAAAACTGGAAATGATTTGACCCATTTTCCTTCGCTTTATACATCGCCATATCGGCATATTTCAAAATTAATTCAAGATCATTGGCATCACCAGGAAAACTTGAGATTCCAATGCTTGCTGTAATAAGAAACTCCATTCCCTCGGCAAATATCGGTGACTGGAACGCTTTTACAACATTTGAGGCAATTACCTCTGGTTTGCAAGGTCCAGGAGCAAGGATGGCAAATTCATCTCCGCCAATCCTTGCGATCAAACAGTTTTCAGGAATGACTTCCGTAAGCTTCTTCCCAATTTCCATTAAAATTTTATCGCCAAAAGAATGGCCGAATGTATCATTAATTCTTTTAAAACGGTCAAAATCAAGATAAATTAACGCAAAGTTTTCACCCTTGATAAATAGCCCTGACATTACCTTTTCTAAATTGCGCCGATTGGGCAAATTGGTGAGTTCGTCATGGTATGCAAGATATTCGATAAGCTTGTCTGCCCTTTTCTTTTCGGTAATATCCCTTACGATCCCGAAAACGCCAACGACCTTATCTTTTACTATGATTCTTA
The DNA here is from genome assembly GCF_036967045.1 of Bacillus sp. JJ1609. NCBI lineage: Bacteria > Bacillati > Bacillota > Bacilli > Caryophanales > Bacillaceae > Bacillus > Bacillus sp. JJ1609. Next base: position 217,193 of record NZ_JBALSS010000008.1, read on the forward strand.
CAGCTGTGATTCTCACATTTGCAGACGTAAGATCCCCTTTCTTAAGCGATGTTTCAATCACTTTTGTTTCTCCGCTCAGGACCTTCATAAAATATTCTTTAATCATCTTCTCTTCTTCACTACGGTCAATCAACTGGATAAAATGAAGCCCGGCCAACTCACTGGCTGAATATCCAGTCAGTTCAGCTGCTTCTTTATTGACATTAAGAATATTGCCTTTTAGGTCAACCCTAAAGACGGCATCGGGATTGTGGTTGAACAACGATAAATGTGACTGGACATTTTTCATGATCAACCTTTCTCCAAATATGTCTGGAACGAGCATAAATAACAAGTTCGCTGCCGCCATAAAAATGAAAGGAGCTATAAATGCGTATTTTCCTGCCCCCTCTGGTGCCGCAACAATTGAAGTCAGCAAAATATAGGGAATACCAGCCAACGCCATTCCTCCAAACACACAGCCAGTATATTTATACTTTCTCACAAACTCGTATATATCCTCATTTGTGATTTGCATTAAAAACCTAAGTAACGAAAAAGCTGTTACTAAAATGAACAAATACGAAAAAGCAAGCAGCACAGGTTGGACATCAATAGCATCTTTAAAAATAATTGAGAAAGCCCCGTAGTCCGCGACAATGATGCTTGTCCCTATCAACACACTAGTGAAAATATATTGTGAAGTGTTCGCAATATCCCTTTGTGCCAAATGCAGGGCAGCGTATGATCCGATACCACAAATGCCAAAAAATAAAATAAAATACAAATAAAAATTACTTGTAGAAAAAGGCACGCCAGCAGAGATAATCACGAATAAATGAGTTAGCCAAAATGTCAATGCCAGCAGTAACGAATAAAAGACCATATTACGTCTTTTTCTGTCTGTTTGCCTTTTGACTTGCCTGCTGAATTCAACAGCGATCATGCTAGTGATTATTGAAAAGACAACAGTTAAGGCTACGTTATTAAAATCGAAAATGTATATGCGGGGAATATCCATCCTGCCCCTCGTTTCTTAAGAAATTTTTCCGGTCTATTTATCATTATTATACAGTAATAGCAGTTAAGATCGGCTTATTTTATGAATATTTTCCCAGACTTTTATACTAGTACAGTGAATATATACCCACTCAACATTCCATAATTATCCTGGATTTAATCTAATAGAGGCAGGAAATAAGAAATTTTAATCACCGCAGGCTCGGCGAATAATTCCCATTCTTCTGCCCTGCTCCAAATGCTATTGCGACACTTATTTTATCGACAGCATCTAAACAATATTAAGAGATTTGAACAGGTTGTTTCCGCTTTCAAACAGGTACTGATTTAACACAGCCTTTCTTTAAAGAATGGCATCCCTCGTAATTAGGGAGGAGGGATTTTTATGAAACTGTATCAAAACAGAACCTCGAAACGGAATTCCTTTTGGAATTCATTGATGAAAATGCCAAACTTCCATTTCAAGTTATGGATTGCTTTTTCCAATCAGTTTATAACGGTTATAGGATTGGAACGTCATTAGACAGTGCTTTCGGGTAGTATCCTTTATTAACTGTCATAGGTGTACTGGGAGGTGCTGCAGGAGTTTTTCTATATTAGAATGTCTTTTCAAGAAGACGCAATCTAGAAGAAGCTTCTAAAGAGGAAGGTAAAGTCTGGTCTGTTATCTGAAGTTACGGTTGAAGATGTACGAAAGGCAGGTCGCGTCTATTCTAATCAATTGCCATAAGGTGTGAACCGGAAAATCCTGTTAAAAAGACGATCACAGTATTGATTTTGAACAGCTTGCAACAACTATGAAAGGAATCCCTTCGCGGAAGTTTTATATGTCGAAGGAAACGTATGATATTTTTGAGGAAAACGAAAAAGAAACCACGATAACGATCGATAAAATACAAAAAGCTGTCTACCTATATGTAAAAGAAAATAATCAATTTCCCATGCTTCCATATGATCCATTAAACTGGGTCAACTATTACCAGATACTTCAGACACACTGTCTTGACGCCCAGCCTGATATTGAACTTTATATAACAAATTACGACGGGCTGGTAACCCATATAAAGCCTAAGAAGAATAGCACAGGAAATTGATACAGCGATTCCTCTAATTTGGATTCGCTTTTTTCAGCACTGCGATTTGCTGATTATTGCTTGATGAGTAACCATACCTTGAAATCCAAGCTGATTCCGAAAGATTTCCTTCAGGAAAACCCTAAAAATACAGAATCCGATTTTTGCTTTTAGTAGTGGAAAGCAACTTTTTTACGAATTGTCCTTATTTAGAACATTATGCTTATTAGATAAAAGCCAAGCAACATAAAAATCAGGAAGATGATTGTTGTTGAGACCTTTATAAGTTTATTGGCTGAAGCGAATGTCTGACTGTTGATGTTCTTTCTCACTGCAAAATAGTGGATTGTCGCAAAAATCAGGATGATTATACCAGCTATCAAAGAAAAGACGCTGACAAACACTGCTATTGTATCAGCAATCTCGCTGACTAAACGGATATTGTTGAAATGCAGGCTCGAAGCCAGAAAACCGATTCCTATAATTGCAATGGAAGTTCTGACCCAAGCAAGATATGTCCGTTCATTCGCTAGATGCTGCTGGATATATTTTGACTCAAGTGATTTATCTTCTTCCAAGCTCTTCACTCCCCATGTTTTCTCTTTATTTTTCAGGATCTGCTTTCTTCCCATCATCCAGTTTACCACTATAGCTTTATATTTTACTTCTACTGTGCTCATCTTCCATCCACTTACTACCTGTTTTATTTTCCATCCTCTTGGGAATTAGTTAGTCAACTTGAATGTTAAGAGGTGGAACCTATGGTTTATCCTTTACTGGCAGTAAAATTAGCATTTGGACTTGCCGCGCTGGTCATTGTCACTAGACTGCTTGGAAAAAAAGAAATGTCACAGGTTACTCCGTTCGACTTCGTCTATGCGATTGTACTCGGAGGACTGGTCGAAGAAAATCTTTTTAAAAAATCTCCATCCTCCATTTTGGAAATGTTGTTTGGCATCGCAGTCTGGGCATTATTAATCTTTATAGTTGATAAAACAACTCAGAAATCAGACAAACTTAAACCTATTTTAAAAGGGACGGCAAAGCACCTTATAAAAGATGGAAAAATTCTAATAAAAAATCTTGAGGAAGCTGAGCTGGAAATGGAACAGTTAAGTTCACTCTTGAGATTAAAAGGTGTATTTTCAATAAAAGATGTAAAAGAAGTGATACTTGAAACGAGTGGTGACATCAGTGTCCTTCTTAAAGCAGGAGTGCAGCCAGTAACTTATGAAGGTTTGGATATCAAACCGCCAAAAATGGAGATCCCTCATTTCATAGTTGATGAGGGCAAGCCGGTAAGGAAAGGGCTTGAAAAATTGGGAAAGGATGAAAACTGGCTCTATCGAACACTCAAAGAGTACGGAGTAAATGATATATCCAAAATTTATTTTGCTGAATGGTCGGAAACAGAAGGATTTTATATCCAACTTTGCAATTCCACCAATAAAAACAAGACAGAGTGAGCATGCTGTGATTTTTCTTTTTGATTGATACGGTATAATGAAAAGAGGAGGCTGATTCTGTTGGAAAATGAGAAAAAAGAATTTCCTGATTTTGAACTTGATGAAGAAACATTATTTATGGTATCCCAAACTTTCAAAGCACTCTCGGACCCTACCCGCCTTAGAATTTTGCACCTTCTTTTCCATGGTGAGCATTCTGTGAATGAAATCGCTGAAAAGCTCTCTCTGCTGCAGTCGACTGTTTCCCATCAGCTTCGATTCTTAAAAAACCTCAGACTGGTCAAATTCCGGAGAGAAGGTACTACCCTGTTTTATACACATGACGACGAGCATGTAATTGAACTATTAAAGAAAAGCATAGAACATGCCAGCCATCATTGATTGGCTGGCATTATTTCTATTCCCATATTAATTGCATGGTTTATGCGCACATGGACAGCCGTTCTCCTCGCCTTCAACCTGTAATGTGCTGTGCTCGATTCCAAAATCGTCATGCAGTAATTCCTGAGCTTGATGAAGGACTCGATCATGATACCCTTCCCCCGCAACGGCAATGTGGCCGCTTAGCATGGATACACCTGAAGTAATCGACCAGACGTGGATATCATGAACATCTGTAACGTTCGGGATTTTCATCAGCGCATCCTTTACTTCGTTTACCTTGATTTGTGCAGGTGTGCCTTCCATCAGGACGTGGAAAGACTCTTTTGTTACTCTCCAACCGCTTATGATAATTAGAATCGCAACGGCGATACTTGCGATTGGGTCAGCCAGACCCCAGCCGAAGAAATAGATGAGTAATGCTGCAGTGATTGCTCCAACAGAACCAAGCATATCACCAAGCACATGTAGGAACGCACTTCTTACGTTCAAATTCTCATCCTTGTCACCGCTCATCAGAATCCATGCAGCAATGATATTTACAATCAGGCCAATGACCGAAATCGTCAGCATGCCCATGCTCTGTACCTCTGGAGGATTTATTAAGCGGTGGTAGGCTTCATAAAATATATAGATTGAGATCAAAATCAAAGTCAGTCCGTTTAAAGCAGCAGCAATGATCTCAAATCTTTTATAGCCGAATGTCTTCGACTGTGTCGCTTTCCGTTCACCAAGCTTCATTGCGAACAAGCTAAGTCCTAAGGCTGCCGCATCACTTAGCATGTGACCTGCATCCGACAACAGCGCAAGGCTGTTCGTCAAAATTCCTCCGATGACCTCAACAACCATAAAGGACGCTATTAACAGGAAAGACCAGAATAATGCTTTTTTATTGTTAGTATGGCTGTGGCTGTGCCCGTGACTATGTCCATGACTGTGGCCGTGTGAATGGTGATGACCCATAGATGATCGCCTCTCTTTCTGTCTATATATGAATATATGCTCATATATATAATTATGACTCAATGTTGAAAAAGGTTCAATCTATTTTTAAGAAGGTTCTTATCGTATAATTTTTTGCTTTAAATAGGTTGATTTCCACTCCAGGATGCTCGCTTTCAAACAATTCATTAAAAACAACAATCATTTAGAAAACAGCCTTACTCAACTACATTTGATTTTCATTGATACCCATTGCGATTAATGGCTGCAGTAACAGCATTTTATAAACTACCACACCTGTTGTTATAAATACCTTTTTAGTATTGATTTTACACTGAAAAATAAAAATATTTATGTAAGTAAATTAAACTACCTCATTATTTGGGACGAATTATTCCATAGTCACAACATAAATTCCATAATTATTTCTGTTATAATTGCCTCAATTAAACCAAAACCAACAAATATAAAAAACCGCTGAAATCAGCGGTTTGATTGAAAATCTATAAGTATTTCCGGTGGATGCCTTTGCCATCATATGTGTACAGCATCGCCCTTCCCTCGACGATCGTCTCAATGTGGCATTTTCGGCCCCACAACTGGTGTATATACGGAAGCACCTTTTCCAGGTATTTAATATCCAATTCAATTCCTTCGTAGCCGTGCTGGATATAAAGCTCTCCATTTTTCAGATAGTCGCCGTCGGTAACAGACAAATAAGGAAATCCCCCATTTACCCTCATGCTGACTAGCTGGTCACGAACCTGCTCCCATGCTTTGTCGACTACTTTGTATTCCCTTCCTTGCTTTTGGAAAAGATACATATCTTCCCGCATGACTAGATCTTTTGTCAGGTAGTTGCGCAAAAAGGAGATATCCGATTCAATCTCTCTGACCTCAAACATTTTTTCACGACCTGAACCAGGTTTTACTCCGTGCCGTTTCATTTCCTCTGTAGGATTATTATAGCGTTCCTCAATGTCCTCGAATATTTTTATCCCAAGATAATAAGGATTGATCCCTGTCTTCGAAGGCTGAACAACACCTGCATTCAGCTTGGCGAATTCAATCGCTTCACCGCTCGTCAAATCCATCTCTCTGAGAATTCTTTGATGCCAGAATGAAGCCCAGCCTTCATTCATGATTTTCGTTTCAAGCTGCGGCCAAAAGTACAGCATTTCTTCGCGCATCATCGTTAAGATGTCACGCTGCCAATCAGCCAGGTAGGGGCTGTAGCTTTCAATAAATAATAATAAATCCTTTTCAGGACGCGGTGGAAACTTCTTTTTCTTTGGAGCTTCTTTTTCATTGGACTTCTTTGATTCAAGTCCCCACAAATCATCATAGGGAGTTGCGCGCGGTGCAGGATCATCCTCTAATTCATCCTCAGCAGACCATGAGAGCTTCGGTCTCATCAACGATGGATCGATATGCTCCTCAATGGCAAGCACTGCGTCGAGGAAGGATTCTACAGCTTGCTTCCCATGCTCGATTTCATACCTTCTAATCCTATCGGCAGTAGCTGCCATACTTTCAACCATATCACGCTTCGTGTTCTGGAATCGGACATTATTTTTGAAGAAATCGCAATGCGCCAGAACATGGGCAACAATGAGCTTGTTTTGAATCAAGGAATTTGAATCAAGTAAAAAGGCATAACAAGGATTCGAATTGATGACAAGTTCATAGATCTTCGAAAGGCCGAGGTCATAGTGAAGCTTCATTTTATGAAATTGTTTTCCAAAGCTCCAATGCGAAAATCTTGTAGGCATACCATATGCACCAAATGTATAGATGATTTCTGCAGGACATATTTCATATCGCATCGGATAAAAATCAAGACCGAATCCCTTGGCGATTTCGGTTATCTCAGAAATGGCATATTCCAATGACTTTTGATCTTCTGACACCATCTCTCCCCCTTTCACTTCTTACCACAATGTATGAGCAAAAAGGGAGAAAGATGAACGGGTTATCGGGTTTGCAAAAACTTTACTGCTGTGTTTGTTCGGTCACGGTAAGGTTCAGCAGCCTATTGTTTTTCAAATCATGTGTGATTTGTACAGTGGCAAGTAAAGGCTTGCCGTCAGCCGTAACTTTGAATTGAAAAGAATCGACAACTTGGCCATCACTCAATTGTTTCCTGCCCATATATTGATAATCCCTGACTTCTTCACCAGGAAAATCTTCTTTGATGACAGCAGTGGCAATTCGTCCGTATTTTTCGTAGTCAGGCCTTTGGGCACTGACATCAAGACTATTCATGCATAACAGAATAACCAGTGTGGCAAACATAGGTGCAAAATATTTTTTCATTAAACATGCTCCTTTTCATGGGTTATTTTATTTTCCATCAGTTATAAGTTGAATATGTACAGGATAGCCAGAGGAAAAAATACCCTGTTTACACTGCAGCAAAAAGGGATTAGTTTATACAGGTAAAACTTGAAAATCCCTGCAAACAGGGACGACCAACATTTTCTGAGAAAGTTCCCGCTTCAACTCCATATAATATTATCAACTCCTTACAAGGAGGAACGGATATGAATAAATCGGATTATGATCGTGCCTTATATTACACGCACCGATCGCAATGGGATAACCTGCTCATTTTGATGGTCAGGACAGACGACCAATTTCTGGCCAAAAAGATCGAACATTTTCTCCACGCTTACAATTTTGAAAAAGACTATTCTGTCATTGAAAAACGCCTGTATTCTTTGCTAAGATACATCGACCATGCAAATGAAGCCGCCGGCGATGACTTCCTGGAAACCGCTGTTAACGGCTTGATCTAAAATGAGAATTCCACCAAAAAAACACGGCCACCTATATTAAGGTGCCGTGTTTGCTTTGTTTTATCCGAGCCATTCACCTGTAAAACTTTCCATTCAATGCATGCAAATTCAAGCTGAAGGTGGCTGCTGATCGACCAACTGGTTTCGTACTGCATATAATGCAGCCTGAGTACGGTCGGCAAGTCCAAGCTTTGCCAGAACGTTTGATACATGTGTTTTCACTGTTTTCTCGGTAATGAACAAGGAAGATGCAATTTCTTTATTGCTTTTCCCGCTGGCGATCTCCTTAAGCACCTCCAGCTCACGCTTAGTAAGATCATCTATCGGTTTTCTTTCCTGCCTGTTATTGCTTGATAAATGTTTCATTACAAGGGACGTAGCCTTTGGGTGAAGCTGGTCCTCCCCATTCATGATTCTCTTGATGGACGAGACGAGTTCGTCAGGCTGAATGTCCTTTAATTGATACCCTGACGCCCCCGCTTCAACAGCTGGTATAACATGTTCCTGATCGGAAAAGCTTGTCAGCATCATGATCTTTATCTCGGGTATTTCTGACTTAATAATTTTGGTCGCCTGGATGCCATCCATTTCTGGCATGATCAAATCCATCAGAATTAGATCAGGATTCAATTTTCGCGCAAGCTCCACTGCTTCCTTTCCATTTGCTGCCTCACCCACGACCTCTATCATTTCCTGAGTCTTTAGGAAAAAGACTAATCCCCTTCGGACAACATGATGGTCATCTGCGATCAGAACTCTAATTGCCATACTCCGTTCCTCCCTTATTTCTATATTTAAGACAATAAAACTTTATACTGGAATGGTAACTATGATAGACGTACCTTCATCCATCTTGCTTAAAAGCTCGAGTTTCCCGCCTAATGCTGCTGCTCTTGTCTTCATGCTTTTTAAGCCGAGGGATGGAATTTCTTTGTTCGGATCAAAGTTGAAACCACAGCCATCGTCATTTATAGTCATTGTCACCAGCTCGTTTTTGATTTCTAGTTTAAGCTCAACTTTTTCAGCCTGTGCATGCTTTTTGCAATTCGCAAGAGCCTCCTGACCAATTCTCCATAGTGTTTCCTCCACTTTTCCGGGCAGGCTTGATACACCCGAGACTTCGGTTTCAAGGTGCAGCCCCAGCATTTCTGAATAACCAGCGAGCGCACAAATGATCCCATTTTCTAGACCTCGGGGACGAAGCTGCCAAATAAGAGCCCTCATTTCACCCTGAGCTTCCTGGGCTAAATCCTGAATATAAGCAAATGTTTCCTTCACCTGATCAGTGTCCGACATTTCAGCTCCGGCTCTCGCTGTCAGACTAAGCGAAAACAATAGCTGATTTACTGAGTCATGGAGATCCCTTGCCAGCCGGTTTCGTTCAGCTGCCAGAGCCAAATCATGTTCTTGCTGAGTCAGCTTTATTCTTTTAATTGCGGTACCAATTTGGAACGCGATTGCCTCGAGCAATGCAAGCTCCTCAACTTTAAAATGAGTCTTATTTGGCGAGCCTACATTGAGGACACCAAACTTTTCATCTCCTGCTCTTAAAGGAACTGTTGCATGATGTGTCAGTCCATTCGTCTCACCACTATTATTGATGATTGCATCCTCTATCCTCTTGCATTCAAATATGTTCGTGGCTTTATTCAAACGGCCGTCATTATATCGATCCACACACCAGCAGCCGCCATGGCACATTGGTTCATATTTATTCAATGAAAGGGCTGGGGGAAGTTCAGCTTTCGCAGCCAGCTGGTAGCCCCCTTGTTCATCTACCAGAAAAATCCACCCTGTTTCAAGTCCTGTAATATGTAAAAGCTTTGCTAAAACCTCTGTTAAAACCTGATTGATTTCTGTTCCCTCATTCAGTAATTCAGCAATTTCCTTCAAAATACTGATTTCTGAATTCTTCCTTTCAACCATCAAGATCCCCCCATTTTTTTCATTATATCTTTTTTGGAAAAATTACGCTTTCGAAAAAAGTCTGAAATCTCCTCAGCCAAAAGTAGCAGTAAAAACTCTTAAGGTCACCAAGTGGCCTTATTGGTGACCTCTTTTTCAAATTTTTGTTCTTTTAGGCCACCAAGAGGCCATATTGATGACCTCTTTTTCAATTTTTTGTTCTTTTAGGCCACCAAGAGGCCATATTGGTGACCTCTTTTTCAATTTTTTGTTCTTTTAGGTAACCAAGAGGCCTCTTATGATAATCAACCCATCTATGACTGCACCTATAACCTCAGATTAGAAGCATTTAACTTTCTTTAAACAAAAAATCCGAAGAGAAAAAATCTCTTCGGACCTCAATTTATATTAAGCAATCGGATAATTCTGGACTAGCGGGTGAATAACGATTTCATCAATCAGCATGTGTTTAGGGGCCGATGCCATATACACTACAGCGTTAGCGATATCCTCCACCTTCAGCCAATCATGTTTTTCAGGAAGTCCTTGTTCGGAGTTGGCAAAATACGTATCTACCATGCCCGGGTTAATTGTTCCAACGCGGATTCCGAACTCTCTCACTTCCTGGGCAAGCGAACCGCTGAAGCCCTGTACCGCATATTTGGTTGCAGTGTAGGCACTTCCGTTTGGAATTGTATATCGGCCGACATCTGAGGAAATCGTAATGATCGTACCTGATTTACGTACCTTCATATGCGGCAATACCGCTTTTGCGCCAAGGAATACTCCCTGTACGTTCACTTCAAATAGCTTCTTCCATTCTTCGACTTCCACTTCCTCAGCCAACTTGAAAAAGCCGATGCCCGCATTATTGACGAGAACGTCGATCTGGCCATACTGATGAAGCGTTTTTTCGACCAGGTTCTGAACCTGCTGCTCTTCGCTGACGTCCGTTTGGACTGCAATTACATCAGGAAAACCCTTCTGCTTCAATTCCTCAGCAGTTTGGATAATATCTTCAGAGCTGCCAGCAAGAGCAAGCTTCATTCCCTGTTCAGCCAATTTGAAGGCAATCTCTTTGCCAATCCCTCTTGATGCTCCTGTTACTATTGCTACCTGATCTTTTAACATGTTACTACTTCCTTTCTTTCTGCAGAAACCATAGATGTTTTACGATTATGAATAAGCAATGAAGTTTACGAAAATAGAAAAGCTTATAAATTCTTAGCTGCTTCCATTTTTAACTCAACCAAATCCATGAAGTCTTGCTCGATTTTTTGCAATTTTTGTTTGCTATCAGCAAGGCTCTTGTCGTTTACTCCAAAGTAAAACTTGATTTTTGGTTCGGTTCCTGATGGGCGAAGGCACATCCATGAACCATCCTCTAGATAGTATTTAATGACATTTGATGATGGTAGCTCAATTTTTTCTTCCACCTTGTTCTCATCCATTCTTATTCCTGTTAAATAATCTTCCACAGCAGTAACTTTCAATTCCCCAAGATTCTTGATTGGCTCCGAACGGAAGACTCCAAGCGTCTTCTGGATCAGCTCAGCACCTTCTTTTCCTTTTAAAGTAAGGGAACGCAAACCTTCCTGATAATAGCCATATTCTTCAAAGACACTTTGAAGAGCTTCATACAATGACATGCCCTTCTTTTTGTAATATGCACATACTTCAACGCCAAGCATTGCTGCCTGCACAGCATCCTTATCGCGTGCGAAGTCTCCGATTAAATAGCCATAGCTTTCCTCATACCCAAATAAGAACCTGTACGCTCCTGATTCCTCATATGCTTTAATTTTTTCAGCAATGAACTTAAATCCAGTCAGGACGTCGATTGTCTCTACTCCAAATGATGAAGCGATATTGCGGCCAAGTTCAGAGGTAACAATTGTCTTTAACACAACGCCATTTGCAGGCATCGTCCCTTTTTCCTTCTTCTGAGTCAAAATATAATGAAGAAGCAGTGATCCCGTTTGGTTTCCGGTCAACACAACGTATTCTCCCTCTTCATTCTTGACGGCAATGCCAAGGCGGTCAGCATCAGGATCTGTTGCGATTAATATATCCGCATCAATTTTCTTCCCCTCACGGATCGCAAGCTCAAATGCAGCATGCTCTTCCGGATTCGGGCTTTTGACAGTCGAGAATTCTGGGTCAGGCAGCTCTTGTTCTTCAACAACCTTGACGTTCTGGTATTTCAAGTTCGTTAAGATATTGCGAACTGGCATGTTTGCCGTCCCATGCAGTGGCGTGAAAACCACTTTTACTTCTGCTTCGTCCGCTAATGTTGGATTTTCGGAAATCGTCATCAGCTTCTCAAGATAAGCACGATCCACTTCAGGTCCGATCATTTTGATCAAGCCCTTTTCCTTCAAATCTTGCTCGTCCATTACTTCAATTGATAATTCATTTTCAATTTCGTTCACCTTTGCGATTACCTCGTCCGCGCTCTCAGGCGGAAGCTGGCCTCCGTCATAGCCATATACCTTATAGCCATTGTATTCAGGAGGATTGTGGCTTGCTGTAATCACAATACCTGCGTATGCGTGCAGGTGGCGGACAGCAAAAGATAACTCAGGTGTCGGCCTTAATTCTTCGAAAACATATGTCTGAATGCCGCGTGTCGCAAGTGTCTTTGCAGCCTCCATCGCAAATTCCGGTGATTTATGGCGGGAATCATAGGCGATTGCGACACCGCGTTGTTTTGCCTCTGCTCCGTGTTGTTCTATGTATGCAGCCAGGCCCGCAGAGGCTTTTCTTACCGTATATAAATTCATCCGGTTTGTACCTGCGCCGATTTCCCCGCGCATGCCGCCCGTTCCGAATTCTAGATCCTTGTAAAAAACTTCTTCTAAATGCTGGCCATTCTCTTTAATTGAGTCTAATTCTGCTTTAAGTTCCGGGTCCAATCCAGCAAACCCTAGCCATCTTTCGGCTTTCATTTTCCAATCCATTGAATGCCCTCCTGAAGAAAAAATTTAAAATCGTACAGCTAATTATAAAACAATATTGGCTTATTTAGATAATTTTTATCTAAATTACCTATATTGTTAGTTCGATATCGTGAAAGCATTTCCCTTTCATGTATAAAGGGGTTTTGTGATTATTTTGTGGCTTTAATTGTTAATGGGATTATTAAATAGATTTTTTTTAGAAGGCTGTGTTAAATCAGACTGTTGATTTCCGCTC
>NZ_JBALSS010000008.1:229994-232047 GCF_036967045.1 Bacillus sp. JJ1609
TTTCATAAACAAATTCTTCTAGGGGCGTCAGGTGAGCCTCCTCGTTGCTTTGCTCCTGCGGGGTGCAAATGGGATTATTTCACCTTGGTCTCACCTTGGCCACTAATCCGCAGGAGTCGAGTACCCTCCGCTCCAATCAAGAGGTGCTATTAATCATTATTGACCTTTAACACAGCCTTTTATAAAAATTGAACCTTTTTAACCAAGACTCTTTTCGTAAACTTTAACAAGAATGGGATTAACCAGTATTTCAACAGGGTTAGGAATAGAAAACGAAAGTTAGGAATATCAAAGCTAAAGAGTGTTGATTCGGGACTAATATTCTCCGTCACTTATTATAGCTTCTTAGGGCTAAATAACTACCTTCCGTATCTCCCACTATGCATAGCAAAAGCCCGCCGAATGGCAGGCTTTCCTTCTACTACTTTTTATAATGAATCCGGTAAATATCGTGTCTGCGATCTTTTAACTGGCGAACCGTACCATCCTGGCGCTGGCGGCGCAATACTTCGAGGTCGACATCTCCGATCATCACCATTTCAATGTTCGGGTTCGTTTCACCTACGATGCCGTCACGGGCGAATTCGAAGTCTGATGGTGCGAATATGCCTGACTGTGCATACTGGATATCCATATTTTCCGTTTGCGGCAGATTCCCTACAGTACCTGAGATCACGGTGTAAATCTGGTTCTCGACTGCCCGTGCCTGCGAACAGTAACGAACTCTTAAATAACCCTGCCGGTCCTCCGTACAGAAAGGTGTAAAAATAATTTTAGCGCCCATTTCAGTTGCAATCCTCGCAAGTTCTGGGAATTCAATATCATAGCAGATCTGGATCGCAATTTTCCCGCAGTCTGTATCAAAAACTTTTACCTCGTCTCCACGGCTGATTCCCCACCATCTGCGTTCGTTTGGAGTGATATGAAGCTTATACTGTTTTTCAATTGTTCCGTCGCGGCGGAACAGATAGGATATGTTGTAAATCTCATCATCATCTTCTTTTACGAAGTGTGAGCCGCCGATAATATTCACATTGTAGCGAACCGCCAGATCAGTAAACAATTCGATATACTGCTCTGTATATTCGGTCAGCTTGCGGACTGCAAGTGATGGTGTTTTTTCATCCAGGAAGGACATGAGCTGTGCTGTGAACAGTTCAGGGAATACGGCAAAATCAGAGTCAGCATCGGAAGCAACATCTGTAAAATATTCTACCTGATGCGCAAAATCTTCGAATGACTGGATTTGCCTCATCATATATTGAACGACACAAATGCGGACTGGATTACTTGTTTTGAAGAAACGCTTTGACTTCGGCTGGTAGTCGACATTATTCCATTCCATCAAGGTTGCGTATTTATTGGATTGAAGGTCATCAGGAAGATAATTCGGATTGATCCTCATGAGAGTAAAATCGTTTCTCAGCTGGAAAGATAGCACAGGGTCATAAAGCTTATGAGTTGCAACCTGACGTACATATTCCCTTGGTGACATTTCTTCTGCATGCAGATGGTAATTAGGAATTCTCCCTCCAATAATAATACTTTTCAGATTCAATTGTCTTACAAGATCTTTCCTTGCTTCATACAAACGGTAACCAACCTTCATCCTGCGGAAATCAGGGTGAGTCATCACTTCGATTCCATACAGATTGTATCCATTTGGGTTATGGTTGGTGATATAACCGTTGTCTGTAACATCATCCCAGGTATGGCGGTCATCATATTCGTCAAAATTTATAATCAGGCTAGAACAAGAGCCAACGATTTTCCCGTCATATTCCGCAACAAATTGCCCTTCAGGAAAAATGTCCAGGTGACTTTCCAACTGGTCTCGCTTCCATGGCTCCATTCCAGGAAAACAGCTATTCTGCATTTTTATGATTTCATCTATATCTTCATAATTTGTATTGCGAATGTTCATTTTCTTTTCAAATTTGGATAAATCTAGTTCCGTCGTCATAGGGTCTTACACACCTTTCATTTCTTCAATCAACAGTTTTATAAACATGCCTATTAATACAAGGCTCTGTAAAACAAGGCTGTTGATTTT
>NZ_JBALSS010000008.1:232115-233991 GCF_036967045.1 Bacillus sp. JJ1609
AAAACAACATTGGGCTTTAACAGAGCCTAATAAAATAATTACCTATCCCTATACCCTTTATCATCTCAATATATTACTTATAATTTAGCTTATCCTTTTTGTTCATTTAAAAATCTTCAGCTTGATTATTTTGCTTGTAACTAAACTCACACAATCTTAATTGAAATAGTGTATTATATTTCTTAAGATGTAATGGGATGATAGTGTGTTTTTTTATATGAAGCTTAAGTAGAGAATATGTTGTTTTAGGGGGAAAGATTAGCATGGGACAAGTTAAAAAGGACTCCAGGGAGACATTTTTGTTTGCGGCATGGGCTACCTCGATCCTTGCCATTTTTGGCAGTTTGTATTTTTCAGAAATCCGCCAGTATGAACCTTGCTTGCTTTGCTGGTACCAGCGAATATTGATGTATCCATTTGCTTTAATACTTGGAATAGCGGTTGTTAAAAAGGATTATCGAATTTCCGTATATACGATGGCTATGTCAGCGGTTGGTGCGCTGATTTCCATTTACCACTACTCGCTGCAAAAGGTTCCGTTCATGGCCGACAATGCCGTTACTTGCGGAAGAGTTCCATGTACCGGCCAATATATAAACTGGTTTGGTTTTATTACAATCCCATTCCTCGCACTTTCGGCTTTTATCATTATATTTACATTAAGCATGATCATCTGGAAGAAGACTAAGGAGGCAGAATGATTTGAAAAAGGTAATCATATTTTTAGTCATCATTGTCGGTTTGTTCGCAGCTTTATTTTTTGTAAATAAAGCACAAAATGAGGAAAAGGCAGCGGGCAATCCATTTGGCAAAGAAGCTCTGCACCCTGAGACAGTAAAACAGCTTGAAGATCCCAATTATCAAAATATCATCACACCGGACGAGCTTGAAAAAGTCATTAAAAATGGTGAAGATGCAACTGTATACTTTTACAGTCCTACTTGCCCGCACTGTGTACGAACAACCCCTATTGTATCTCCTCTAGCTAAGGAAATGGATGTGAACCTGGTACAATTCAATCTGCTTGAGTTTGAAGAAGGTTGGAATAATTACGGTATTGAATCCACGCCGACCATAGTCCAATACAAGGATGGCAAAGAAGTGAACCGCATTGTCGGCTACCAGGATGAGCCTGTATTTGAACAATGGTTTAATGAGAATAGTAAATAAAAGATGCTCAAGCTCCTTCGCCAGGAGCTTGGGCACAGAAAAAACGCCTGCTTCGTCAAGCAGGCGTTTCGTTTGTTCGCATTAAGTTTGCAGAGTGATGAAGCCCTTACAAAAGCAGTCGATTAGCTGGTTTCGTATAGGAACTTATATACTCTAAATGGATATGCTTTGTGTCTGAGAACTGGTTGTAGTTGAATGGAAAACATATTCCGTAATCTGTCAATGTCTGAACATTCCTGCGGAACATGGATTGATATTTTTCAGGAATATGGCCAGACTCCAAAATAGAGATCAATGTATTCATGCTAGTGATGACTTGAAAGGCATCTCCAAGTGTACTGAATCTCTCGAATTGCTCTGGTCTGGTATGTAATACTTCAAGCCGTTCAAATTCCTGTATATCTTCATCGTTGAAATATAACGGAAAAATATCAGTGTAAAAATACCTGGCCAGTTCCAAAATTTTCTCTTCTTGTCCGGGTGTAGACGCAAAAACAATTTTCAATGCTGGACCCACCTTTTTTAACCCTTTGTAATCTGTTCGTAATATATACATTTAGAATAACATATCTGTTCCCTGTAAAAGGATGGTAATTATGACCATGCATACGGTAAAAGTTGACAAAATCACAATGGAATGGAAACACTTTAATTAATATTTCTGTTAAAGCTGAATATTGATTTTTCATACCCTGTTGATTGTAGT
>NZ_JBALSS010000008.1:234119-243684 GCF_036967045.1 Bacillus sp. JJ1609
AATCAACAGCCTTGTTTAAGATAGCCTAAATAATAAATATACATGTCAGGAGAATTATATGATTCAATCAAACAAAAAAGGTGATTGGTTTGAAATCATCCTTCCAGCTGAGTGGGAAAAGTATACTCTCGAATCTCTTTTCAAAGATTTTTGGCAAGCTCCCAAGAAAATAGTCCATACCTATCGTATGGAAAAAAAGGTTCGCATCAATGGCAAAAGCCCTGATTGGACTCTCCCTTTAATTAAAGGGGAGCGTTTGCAGCTAAACCTCTTTGTTGAAGAAGAGATGACTGTGGTGCCGGACTACCATAATGTTGAGATTATTTTTGAAGATGACCATTTGATTGTCTTCAATAAGCCCGCTGGAATGGATACCCATCCAAATGAACCAGAACAGACAGGGACACTTGCCAATGCAGCAGCTTTTCATATGCAGGCAAATGGCGAACCTGGCCGGCCTCGTCATGTGCACAGGCTGGATCGTGATACGACTGGAGCGGTTCTATTTGCCAAAAATGCTTTAATTGGTGCAATATTTGATAAAATGCTTGAAGATCGTCATATCAAAAGAACCTATCTTGCCCTTGCAGACGGAATCATCCGACAAAATAAAGGAATAATCGATCAGCCGATCGGCCGTGACCGTCACCATCCAAATAGAAGAAGAGTGTCAGAAACTGGCCAAAAAGCCATCACACATTTTAAAGTTTTAGAGCGATTCAAACAAAAGGATTTGACTCTTTTGCAATGTTCACTCGATACTGGCAGGACACATCAAATCCGTGTGCATTTCAGTCATCTCGGCCATCCGCTTGCTGGAGATTCCCTATATGAAGGCAGCACAGAATTTAATCGACAGGCATTGCATGCAGTCAAACTCGAATTAATCCATCCGTTTACACAGGAAAAAATCATATGCCATGCACCTTTTATCGACCAGCCGCCAATTTTCTTTAATATAAATCCTTACGATATCTAAAAAAACGGAGCCGGAAAATGTTTCCGGCTCCGTTTTTGATTTCAAAGTACTTGCGCCCATAAAAAAAAATCCTTCCGATCACTCGGAAGGATTTTTTTTATTAATGACGGTCAGCTTTACGCATGCTGCGCATTACAAGGCTGACAATGAATACTAATGCAATAGCACCAATCAGTGCTGGGACAATTGCAAAGTCAGCAACTACCGGACCCCAATCTCCTAGGATTGCTTGTCCAATCCAAGCACCAACAAAACCTGCGATAATGTTACCAATTACTCCACCTGGAATATCTCTTCCAAGGATTAATCCTGCTAACCATCCAATAATACCACCAATAATTAATGCCCAAAGAAAACTCATCATTTGTTTTTCCTCCTTAAAATTGTAGATGTAATGTTATCAAGTAGTAGAAGTGCTAAGGGGTTTTACACCCTTTTCAAAGAGTTCAACTGCAGTGATTATTAAAATTAGGCTGCACTGAAATTGTTTGCTTCCCGGGAGCATTTCAGCTTGCTCTAATCTTAACTTACCTCTTTACCGATGTTCTTAAACCAAGTTTTTTTCTGCAGCCTTCCAAGCAGTGATTCTAGGAATGAACTGCCGTCCATCCTTGTTGCTGCTGCTTGTACACCTACATTACCACCTATAACAGAAGTTAAAACCTGAAGGTATAAAATTTGCTCCGTAAAGCATTTTGTCCATGCAGCAGTTTCAACTCTTATTTTTAATGTGTCCAAATTTAAAAATAAAAAACGGGCTGATTAAACTTCAGCCCGAAAAAGATTAAATATTTTATTTAACCCATCCAGCCATATGAATTGTGCCTGGAGACTAATGCTATACGGCAGTTTCAACCTCTTCAGCCATTTTTTCATCCTGAGCAACAGTTACCGATGTACTATATGGATTTCCGTCCGCAGCTAATATTGCTGGATCAGTATATCTAGGAGCAGCAATGATTGCATCACAGTGCATAATAGTTGTATATAAAAAATTGATTCTCATTTTGTGTTTTAAAAATCTATATTATCAGGATCTGCCCCAAAACGCTGATTTTGATTTAGGGCGTCAATCATTTCCATCTCTGCTTGAGTTAATTCAAATTCAAAGATATCAGCATTTTCTTTTAGCCTTGATGGTGTGACCGATTTGGGAATAGCAATGATTTGATTTTGGAGATGCCATCTTAATATTACTTGTGCAGATGATTTATTATGGCTATCAGCTATTTTTTTTAGAGCTGGCTCATCCAGGAACCTTCCTCTTGAAAGCGGAGACCATGCCTCAACCTTTATTTCGTGCAGCTGGCAAAATTCACGCAGATTTTCCTGTGAAAACAATGGATGCAGTTCGACCTGATTGACTACTGGCTTCTCTTCGCTATGCATAAGCAAGTCTTCGAGATGGTGTATCTTAAAATTACTAACCCCGATTGCTTTGACCCTGCCTTCTCTATATAATTTCTCCAACGCACGCCATGTCTCAATATATTGGCCTTTCACTGGCCAATGAACAAGATAGAGGTCCAGATAATCTAGTCCGAGCTTTTCCATGCTTGTCTCAAAAGCCTTCAAAGTTGACTCGTAACCCTGGTCAGAGTTCCATACCTTTGTAGTAATAAACAATTCTTCTCTTGGTATACTGCTGTTGCGAATTGCCCTTCCAACACCCTCCTCATTCATGTAAAACGAGGCTGTATCAATGAGACGATACCCTAAATCTAACGCATTCTGGATCGTTTCATCAATCTGGCTGCCCTCTTCTACTTTATAAACTCCTAGACCGAAAGCTGGAATTTCCACTCCATTATGTAAAACCACTTTATCAAAAATCGTAGCCATGATATCCCTCCTTCCATCTTATTTTATCCTTGGAGGCAATCGAAGACAATTAAAAGCGGCTGCCCAACCACACAGCCGCTGATCTATATTAACGGCTTTTGGGCCGAAGTTTTCTTTTGAAGCATTGCTGATATTAGGTCATTTCCCGGCAAAATTTTGTCCTAAACAGCGGTTAAGCCTATTTTTTTTAAATGGGCTTAACCGCATCAATTCGTTTACAATCCCTTCAAAAAAGGTAAGAATTATTAACTGGTCGTAAATTGTAAAAATATAAACATAGCTAATATTAAGATTTTGTAAATTTTTCATCAAACATCTTCATATTTCGACAGCTATCGGATAAAATTAATTTCGCTCTAAAATATTTTATTTGGATAAATGTGGGGGTTACACTATGGTTTTCAGAAAAAAAGACAAATTCGCAGGCTTGCTTACGGACATTTCAGTGAATTTAAAGGAAAGCAGTGAATATTTTGCTGATTTCAAACTTAACAATGCAAGCGATTTAAAGATTTTCACTGAAAAAATGAAGGATATGGAAACAAAAGGTGACAACATGATGCATGAAGTTATCATGGAATTGAACAACGCCTTTATCACACCTATTGAAAGAGAAGATATTCTAGCCCTTTCAATGAGCATGGATGATGTTCTTGATGGAATGGAGCACTGCGCTAACTTATTCGATATGTACTCAATTACCAAAGCAGATGACTTCATGCTGCAGTTCGTTGCAGCGATCAAGAGTGCTTCTTTCGAAATCGAACAAGCAGTACAGCTGCTGACAACAAAAAAATTAAAGCAGATCAGAGAACATGCAATCCGAATTAAGGATCTTGAATCTAAATGTGATGGTGTACTCCGCCAATCAATTAAGCATCTATTTTCAGTTGAAAAAGACCCAATCCGAATTATTCAGTTCAAAGAAATTTACGAAGGTCTTGAAGAAATCGCAGACAGCTGCCAGGATGTTGCAAACACCCTTGAGAGCATTGTCATGAAAAACGCGTAAGGAGCCTGAAAAATGGATGTAGTATTTATCATAACAGCATTAATTGTCATCTTTGCCCTGGCATTTGACTTTATCAACGGTTTTCATGATACCGCTAATGCCATTGCCACATCAGTGTCCACCAAGGCTTTGAAGCCTCGCCATGCAATCCTTATGGCTGCCATTATGAACTTTGTTGGTGCAATGACTTTTACGGGAGTAGCAAAAACCATTACTAAAGACATTGTGGATCCATTCACTTTACAAAATGGTTCACTCGTAATCCTTGCAGCGTTAATCGCGGCTATATTCTGGAATCTTTTAACATGGTATTATGGTATCCCAAGCAGCTCGTCACATGCCATCATTGGTTCAATTGCTGGTGCGGCTATTGCTGCAGCTGGACTTGATGCCCTAAACTACACAGGATTTTTGAAAATCCTCCAGGCACTGATATTTTCACCACTTCTTGCCTTTGTAATAGGTTATATAGTTTACAGCATTTTCAAAGTAGTTTTTAAGAATAATAACTTAGCAAAAACAAATAGGAACTTCCGATATTTCCAGATCGTGACAGCAGCATTACAATCGTTCACACATGGAACGAATGATGCTCAGAAAGCGATGGGAATCATCACCATGGCACTGATTGCAAATGGTTTTCATTCGACAGATGACATTCCCTTCTGGGTTCAATTGTCATGTGCGATCGCTATGGGTCTTGGCACCTCAGTCGGCGGCTGGAAAATCATTAAAACGGTTGGCGGAAACATCATGAAAATCCGTCCTGTTAATGGAGTAGCAGCAGATATAACAGGAGCCATGGTTATTTTCGGAGCTACATTTATCCACTTGCCAGTAAGTACAACCCACGTAATTTCTTCAGGAATCCTTGGGGTAGGTACTGCACACAGAGTCAAGGGTGTTAAATGGACAACTGCCCAGCGCATGATCATTACCTGGGTTATTACGCTGCCAATTTCTGCA
Source organism: Bacillus sp. JJ1609 (assembly GCF_036967045.1). Taxonomy (NCBI): domain Bacteria; kingdom Bacillati; phylum Bacillota; class Bacilli; order Caryophanales; family Bacillaceae; genus Bacillus; species Bacillus sp. JJ1609. Next base: position 238,919 of record NZ_JBALSS010000008.1, read on the forward strand.
ACTGTTGCGGCCATTTCTTACTTTATCTTAAACGCCATTTTTTAACATATCAAAAGCCCAAGGATCAATTCCCTGGGCTTTTTAATGCTTTATTGTATGCTGTCAATTGCACCAATCAATCTTTTCTCAATGTCCGCAGCAATCGCCTGCAGCTCTTCATCTTCAACGAGTTTAATCAATTCAGTAGGCTTTGGAAGGCCAACCTTTGTTGATCCATTCTCCTTGTATACAACAATTTTACATGGCAGGAAGTAGCTCACAAGCGGGCTTTTCTCAAGAACCCGCTTCGCCTCATGTGGATTGCAGACCTCCAGGATCATGTAATCCCCATCAAGTTCTACACCCTTGCCAGCAAGTGTTTCTTTCATATTTAAAGACCATAGAACACCAAACTTTTCGTTTTTTAGGCTGGCTTCGAGTGCTGAAACCGCCTCATTCAACGACTTATCCACTTCAACTGTATAATGGAACATGCTCATCTCTCCTTTCATTTAAAAAAGTACCTCTAAAAAACAGATGATAAACCTCTATAGGTATAATAAATATTGTGCCATATAAAAAAACCGCCGTACACAAATTTGCATCCCGGCGGCAGTATTGATGAATTTTCACCTTTCCTGAAGCTCTGTAATTTCCACAGTTGATCTTTCCTCCATAGGTCCTCGCAGATGAACAGTAGCAGTCCTGCCATCTTCGTTCAGCTGGTCAATCCAAACCGAAGCTCCATTGTAAACAACATCAATTTCAGCAGATGATGATAGGATTTGTTTTACTCGCTTTGCATCCATATTTTCCATACCTCCACAATCATTTTCCCCTCTATTTTTTCTTGAAGTATTTCTTTTTATTCAAGTAACTGCAACAGTCTTCTTCTTTTGAGTATATCTATATCATCTTGCTTGTTGATTTCCGCTGTAATCAACAAAATACTTTATCCACAATGAGTTTTAACATGGCACTAAGATAAAAATTCTTCTTTTCCCCTTCTGATAATATCCTTAACGAAATGGAACTGATTACGTTAAAATAGAAGATGACCTTCATTCATTTTTATAAATGGATTTGGCAAACAAAAGGGGTGGAAATTATGCCTGATTGGTCTTATCATCCAATGTTTAAGCCCTGGCTGACGCGTTTGCCTGGTAATTCAGGCCGTGAATTCATTCATAAAGGGATGTCCATGATTGCCAATATTCCTGGCGGGACCCATTTTATAGAATTTCTCGGCCATATGGCTCCGTCAGAAAAATTAACAAAGAACCTGTTCGGTCTTGAATTCCAAAGCCCGGTTGGACTGAGTGGAATAATAGATCCCCAGCTTTCTGGAATCCAAGCATTTCCTCATCTCGGCTTTGGGTTCATTGAAGTCGGACCGGTAACATCCTTGCCATCCGTACCTGATGCAGCAACATTCCTTTCCAAAAAAGATTCGGCCCTTATTTTACCCGAAAAAACAGAGTCGATCGGGTTAGTGGCAACCATCAGTAGATTAAAAACGCTGCGTAGGCAACAAAATCCACTTTTAATCAGGCTTGGCGAACCGGAAGCTGCTAGTGAAGAATTGGCTGATTCAGGAGATATATTTATTATTGGATTGGATCTAATTAAAAGCATTCAAGAATTAACTTGTTTAAAACGAATTTTAAGAAACAAACCTGTTCTTTTTGCCATTAAGCATAGTCAGACGGCTGAAAGTTTGCCTAAGATTAAGGCGTTAAGCTCTTTGGCAAGCGGAATAGTGATTGATGAGGTTGATTATTTAAAAGATGGGGCAAGAAAGATTCCTTTAAAACAGATAGATGGCATGCTCGATGCTCTCCGACTGCTAAAAAAAGAGATCGATCTCCCGTTGATCACCTCCGGCGGGATTTTAGAGCCGGCTGACGGCCGTGCGCTTTTAACAGGAGGGGCAGAGCTAATCTTTCTGTCAGGAGGCTATGTCTCCACAGGGCCGGGTCTGCCTAAAAGAATCCATGAAGCCTTGCTCGATACCAGACAGAAAGCAAATGAGGAATTTCCCGGATGGATTTGGTTTTGGCTTTTTGGATTATTCATACTCCTTGGCGGTACGATTGCGTTATTTTTCAGTTTAACGAAGGTGGTCCTTTTTTATGATGAAGCGTTCATGCAAATGAGCAGGCTTGAATTAATGGCATTGAATCCTAATCTCTACAAATTCATGTCTCACGACCGCATGACTCTCGCTGGAACAATGATTTCTGGAGGATTCATTTATATGCAGCTGGCGAGGCATGGTATTCGGTATGGAATTCACTGGACAAGAAGGGCTTTCAATATTGCGGCCATCATTGGATTCCTTGGAATCTTGCTTTTCATCGGTTTTGGATATTTCGATTGGCTACATGGCTTGTTCTGGCTCATTCTCCTCCCGCTTTACATTGTCGGATACAGGAAAACCAGTCTAGCCCATCAACCACCAACTTCAAAAAACCGCACTAACCATGCTCTTTGGAAAAAAGCAGTATTAGGACAGCTGCTGTTTGTCATGCTCGGATTTTCTTTTGTCATCGGGGGGGCTGTCATATCGTCAATCGGAGCAACTAATGTCTTTGTGGATACAGATCTAAAATATATTTGCATGACACCGGAGCAAATGAATGAGCTAAATGATAAACTTATACCTGTCATTGCCCATGATCGTGCCGGTTTTGGCAGCGCGCTTTTAAGTGTTGGCTTATTGGTGTTAATGCTGGCGCTATGGGGATTTCATGAAGGGGCATCCTGGATGTGGAGAACATTTCTTTTTGGCGGCATTCCGGCATTCACTACGGGTATCCTTACGCATTTGTATATTAGGTATATTGATTTTATCCACCTGCTCCCTGCCTATCTTGCACTGGCAATGTATTTAGCAGGATTATGGCTGTCTAAAGATTTTTTTATGAAAGAAAATGAGAAGTCCGTATAACAATGTTTTTCTATTAGTTGGGTAATACTATTGAGTAAAGGCTCTTTTGAGTCTTTTTTTATTGGCTGTTTTCGTAACCAATGTTGCTATAGATTAGGGTTGACTTCCACTCCAGGATTCTCGCTTTCCGCGGGGCAGGCGGTGAGCCTCCTCGTCGCTAAAAGCGCCTGTGGGGTCTCACCTGTCCCGCTGATCCCGCAGGAGTCTCGTACCTTCCGTTCTAGTAAAGGATTTGTTATAAAAATCATTTCAAAACAACAATCTTTTAATAACATCCTTTTTATTTTCTATAATTAAACGATTGGCAGCTTCTTTTAAAAATTATCTCTTGTAAACTCAGTTAAAAACGAATATTATATTATTTGTGTTTAAAATCGTTCGTATTTTTGGAGGAACTTTAATGTTTAAATTGAAAGAGAACAACACGAATGTTAAAACAGAAATGATGGCGGGTATTACCACATTTTTCACGATGGTATATATCGTTGTAGTTAATCCAATCATCCTGGCTGATGCCGGTGTCCCTTTTGATCAGGTTTTTACAGCAACAATTATTGCTGCTGTTATCGGTACTCTATGGATGGCTTTGTTTGCTAATTATCCGATTGCCATTGCACCCGGAATGGGACTGAACGCTTACTTTGCCTATTCTGTCGTTGGCAATCATCAAAACATTACGTATGAAACAGCTTTTGCTGCCGTTTTTATCGCGGGTTTACTATTTGTTATCCTTTCCCTCACATCTTTCAGGGAAAAATTAATTGAAGCAATCCCTGTTAATTTAAAGCACGGCATCACTGCCGGAATTGGTCTTTTCATCGCTTTTATTGGTCTTCGCCTAACTGGGATTGTTGCGGATCATCCAACAAACCTGGTTGCTCTTGGTGATCTACACTCACCATCTGCATTGCTCGCTTTGGCGGGTCTTGCGATTACACTTGTGCTTTTGATGCTGAATATCAATGGTGCGTTATTCTTTGGAATGGTGATTACCGGAATTATCGCCTACTTTACAGGTCAATTGAATTTCGAACAGGGTTTCATGTCTCTCCCTTCGCTTCCTGAAGGCATGATTGTGCTGAACCCTTGGACTGCCTTAATGGATGTTGTCCACAACAGCTTATACGCAGTTGTCTTTTCTTTCATCCTTGTCACGATTTTTGATACAACGGGAACGATGATCGGAGTTGCCCACCAGGCTGGTCTGATGAAGGGCGATTCTATGCCAAGAGCAAGAGAAGCCTTGCTATCCGACTCTATCGCTACAGCTGTAGGTGCCATGTTCGGTACAAGCCCAACAACTGCTTACATTGAATCTTCATCAGGTGTAGCTGCGGGCGGACGTACAGGACTGACTTCATTGACTGTAGCAGTTCTATTCATTGTGGCAGCATTCTTTGGCCCTCTTGTCGGCGCAGTGTCCGGTTTGGCTGCCATTACTGCTCCAGCTTTGATCATTGTCGGCAGCTTAATGATGGGCAGCATCTCAAAGATTAATTGGAACGAGCTAGATGAAGCTTTCCCAGCGTTCCTGATTATTTTGAGCATGCCGCTGACTTCCAGTATCGCAACGGGAATTGCCCTTGGATTCATCTCTTATCCTTTGCTAAAAGTAGTAAAAGGAAGATGGCGCGAGGTTCATCCTTTGCTTTATATCTTCGCAGTGCTGTTCTTCTACCAGCTCGCATTTTTACCGCATTAATATTTGAACGCGCATTAAGCGGGTTCTCAGACTGTAGACAAACACGATAAAAGCGAGCTTGTCTACAGTTTTTCAATTGGTTGGAAAGTAAAACATGTCTGTTGATTTCCGTTCCAGGCGCTTCGCTTTCCGCGG
>NZ_JBALSS010000008.1:243764-287998 GCF_036967045.1 Bacillus sp. JJ1609
CCAGCTAAGCCCGCAGGAGTCTACGCGCCCTCCACTCCAATCAACAGGTTTTTAATAACTGATCTGTGACCTATATCTTTGTCGACAAGCAGTGAACCCGCATTTAAGCGGGTTCTTTTTTTATGGTTTGTTCTAATGCTTGTCTAATTTCATAAAAATAACTAAAGGAATACGGACAAGGCAGGTGATTCGTAATGTTAGGGAAAATACTCGCTGTATTGGTCGGCAGCTTATTATTGGGCATTGGTGTCAATGGATTTTTGGTTCCGCACCATCTACTGGATGGCGGAATGATTGGACTCGGATTGATCATCCATTATTTTTATGGCTGGCCCACTGGATTGACAATTATTTTATTAAGCATTCCCCTCTATTTATTAGCCTGGTTTCTGGAAAGAAAGTACTTTTTTCACAGTCTTCATGGTTTAATGGTCTCCAGTTTGTTCATTGATTTATTCGCTCCGGCTGAAAAAGGACTGAATCTTGGTGTCCTGCCAAGTGCAATTTTAGGCGGTGTACTTGTAGGCTGTGGAATTGGACTCATGCTCCGCCATGAAACAAGTACTGGAGGAACCGATCTGCTGGCTCAGTTAATCAATAAATTCGTCTCGATCAATGTAGGGGTGCTGATATTTGCTATAGATGGACTAGTGATTTTATCAGGCTTGAAGGTGATTGGGATGGAGAAATTCACTTATTCACTCTTGACCATCACCTGTGTGGGGTTGATGACCTCTTTATGTGTTATTAAGCGGGAGCAGCTAATATAGCCTTCCTTTTAATAAAAATTATGAAAAAGCCAGCCAAATTAACTTGGCTGGCTTCTTTTATATGTCTGTTCCTATTTATGCTTCTGCCTCAATCTTTGCATCCATATCCCCATAGACAGATGAATCGATTTCTTTTGTGATTCTGCTTGTCAGGATACCGGATGTCATTGATCCGCTGACGTTAACTGCAGTACGGCCCATGTCAATCAATGGCTCGATTGAAATCAGCAAACCTGCAAGGGCAATCGGCAGATTCAGTGCAGAAAGTACGAGCAATGCTGCAAAGGTAGCTCCGCCGCCTACTCCAGCTACACCGAAGGAACTGATTGCAACAATCGCGATTACTGTTGCAATGAATGATGGTGAAAGTGGATCAATACCAACGGTTGGGGCAATCATGACTGCGAGCATCGCTGGATAAATCCCAGCGCAGCCGTTTTGGCCGATGGATAATCCGAATGAACCAGCAAAGTTGGCAATTCCTTCTGGCACTCCTAGTGATCTTTGTGTCTTAATGTTCAATGGCAATGCGCCGGCACTTGTTCTCGAAGTAAAAGCGAATGCGAGTACAGGGAATGCCTTTTTAATATATGTTACCGGGTTCAGACCGGCAATCGTCAATAGCAACAAGTGGATGATGAACATGATTGCTAGTGCTACGTATGAAGCAAGAACAAATTTACCGAGTTTAAGAATCGCATCAAAGTCACTCAATGCTACTGTTTTTGTCATGATCGCAAGGACACCATACGGAGTCAGACGCAGGATTAGAGTAACAACCCTCATGATCACAGCGTAGAATGCATCTACAATTTTAGCGAAAAGTTCAGCCTGTTCAGGCGATTTTCTTCTGACACCAAGGTAAGCAATTCCCAGGAACGCTGCGAAGATTACGACCGAAATTGTAGAGGTTGGGCGTGCTCCTGTGAAGTCGAGGAACGGGTTGGCCGGAAGTAGATCGAGAATCTGCTGCGGCATTGTACGTCCTTCAATTCCCCCATATGTTTGCTCAAGTTGCTCTGCACGGGCCTGTTCAGCATCGCCTTGGGTAATCTGTACAGCTTCAAGATCAAACCCTACTGCAGTCGCAATACCAACTGCAGCGGCTACCGCTGTTGTCCCTACAAGCAAACCAAGGATCAGAGTGCTGATTTTACCGATATTATTTGTAAGCTTCAATTTTGTAAAAGCGGCAAGAATCGAAATGAACACAAGTGGCATGACAACCATTTGCAGGAATTTCACATAACCGCTGCCAACAAGGCTGAACCAGTCAGCACTTTTAGCAATAACCTCGGAACCAGCTCCATAAATAAACTGTAAGGCAAAGCCAAACACAATCCCGATTCCAAGTGCAATGAAAACACGTTTAGAAAAAGATACATGTTTCTTTTGCATGTAAAATAGACCAGCGATGATGATTAGCATAATGGCAATATTTAAAATAACAAGTCCAGTTGTCACGGGTTTCCCCTCCTATAAGTATCATATTGAACAATATAATACATGTATTCCTATGAGTCAACTCGGAATTATATTTCTCCTTCCTCAAGATTAATATATTCATATTTATGAAAAACTTAAACGTTCCATTCCTGTTAAAATATTTATTGATATCCAGAATCAGACTGACTCGAATCATCCATAACTTGAACATCATAGGGAATGAACCTTTTGAAGAGGTAACCTTGTTTAAGGTAATAACAAGGTTACATCAGAAAAAGTTTTACTAAATGAACAAAGGTCAAAAAAAGCCATCATTCGATGGCTTTTAATGTTTAACATTGTCAACGAGCTTTTCGATTTCAATGCGATTATTTTCAAATCCAATTAGCACCTTCTTCTGCTTTATGAACATCAGCTTTGTGTTCGTAAAAATAAAGGCTGGTACAATAATCGTTCCGGTAAGATCCTTCATTTCCTTTTCTTTATCAGGTGCTCCCTGTACATTGATTTCCTCGTAAGGGATATTATTTTGCGAAAGAAACTCCTTCGCTTCCTGGCAATCCGTTCACATTGGCCTTGTGAATAATGTCAGCGATTTTTTTGCCATGCTGCCCCTCCTCGTCTACATACTGTTATACGTATTATATCTCCACTACGAATAGACCATCCAGAGATACGCGTATCAGACAAGAAAAAAGCGGCGCTTGGCCGCTTTTCTATTTTTTAATCTCCATTGAAGATAAAGACGCTGCCTGAACTGGCAATGATACGGTAAAGGTACTTCCTTTCCCATATTCTGAGTCGACTTTTATTTCACCGTTATGGAAATGGATGATTTCCTTGACAATTGCAAGACCCAGACCTGTGCCGCCTATGGACCTGCGGTCGGAATTATCCACCCGGTAGAATTTTTCAAACAACTTATCCATTGCTTCCGGCGGAATCCCAAGCCCTTCATCTTTAATCTCTATATTCACCAGACCCTCTTTTTCGTACAAAGCAATCTTTACTTCTCCTCCATCCGGAGAATATTTGATCGCATTATGAACAAGGTTGGTAAGGGCCTGCTCCATTTTCTCTCTGTCACCGATGATCCTGTCGCTGCCAGCGGCAAAGTCGAGGATTAATTCATGCTTATCTGATTGCACTTTTTGGAGATCAATCACCTTTTTAATGATTGGCAGCAATTCGATCTCCTTGCTTTCATAGCATTGCTTTCCTGCCTCCATCCTCTGGATATCAAGAAAATCATTGATTAAGGCAGTCAGCCGCCCTGCTTCATTGTAGATAGTCGTTAAATATTTTTTCTGGCGATCAGGCTTTAATTCCCTCGTCAGGATCAGCTCGGTAAAACCAAGGATACTTGCAAGCGGGGTCCTCAGCTCATGGCTTACCGTGCTGACGAATTCGGATTTAATCCTGTCGACCTCGAACTCCTTCGTAATATTGCGATGGACAAAGATTGTACCTAGTTTTGCATTCCCATGGAATAATCCTTCACAGTAAACCTTGTACACCTGCCCACTATTGCTTTTATAAACATAATGGCGGTCAGCTGAAGGAAAACGTTCGAGACTTGATGCTTCTTTTCTTAAAAAACCGATAAAATCTTCTGATTCAGCAATATGCCTTGAAAGCAGTCCAGTCCATTCTTCCCATGAACAGCCGTCCATTTTCTGAAGTCGGTCAGGGCAGCCAAACATTTCACAAAACTGCTTATTGACCTGAAGGATGGCACCATCTGTATTGACCAGCTGAACACCCTCCTGAATTGTATCGAGGATGTCCTGGTTCAGTCGCCTAGCCTCCTCAGATTTTTGGTACAGGCTGATTTTATCTAAAGAAATCCCGATGTTTTTAGCAAGAGCCTCGTACTCTTCCATTTTCCTTAATTCAAAAGGAGCATCAGAACGGCTGAACGCCATTACGGCTATCAGCTTTTTACCAGATAAAAAGATTGGGAGGTATAAGTCATGCGAATACAGCATATTTGTGTGGAATCCTTTTTCTTCTTCCCTTGAATCTCTTTGCAAAATAAAGGGCTTTCTATCCATTTGCAGTCGTTCAACTATTCCACTGAATAATAAGGTGCTTCTGAATTGCTTTACACCTTCTGAAGATATTCCATAAGATGCATACGAATCGTCATCAACGAAAGCAATGATCCCTTTTTCAGCGCCGATAATCGGGCACATGTTCATGACGACACTTTCCAATACTTCCTGTTTATCAAGAGAATTTGCAATCTTGTTAACGAGTTCATTTCGGCTGTTGAGCTTCAGCTCATTGCCCTTCACAATTTCAAGTGCTTCCTGAAGCTCGAGCTGCTGGGCATGCAGCTCATCCTGCTGTGCCACCAGCTCTTCATTCTGTGCCAGGAGGTTTTGCTCATTCTCCTGAATGCTCGCAACCATTCTATTAAAAGCAACAGAGAGGATTCCAAGCTCATCATTCCGCTGGGAATCCACTTCTATGACAGCCTCCCTGCCACTGGCTATCTCATTTGCAGCCGATGCAAAGCTTGCAAGCGGCTGAGCGATTTCACTGAACATGATTCTGGTAATCCGGAGCAGCACAATTAAAAATACGAGAATGAAAGAAACAAAACCAATTTGCACATATGCCTGCATTTTTGACAGTTCTTGAAAATTTTGATCGATTTGTTTGTCAATTTCCCCGATATAGCCATTCATTTCTGTCTTTATGCTATTGATCCTGTAAGTTGCCCCGGTATTGGCTGTTTCAACGACTGCTTCGTAATTTCCATTCTCATAGTTTGCCAGTGAAACAGGCAAAGTCGATACAAAGTAATAATCAGTAAATAACTCAAGATGATTGAGGAATTCCTGATCCTGATAATCGGATGCCACTTCCGCAAACTGTCTTGTAAGTTCCCGTATTTCAGGCTCCTTATTGAGTGCCGCTTTTTTTAAATCTTTATTACCAAATGCAATGTAACCCCGGATATCCATGAAAACCTTGTTAAAATCCTCACTGATTTTCTGGACGATTCTTTCCTTCTTCTCTAGCTCCCTGTTTTTTGAAGTGTAGGTTTGGTTGAGGTCATAAAAGGAATACAGCAAGATTGCTGCCAGAATTAAAAAAGCGGTGATAAACACACTCATCAAGTAAATAAACCGCCGTACGATACTGTTCTTTTTAAACAATATTTTATTCATGCAGGATATCTCTCACTTTACCCAGTAGTTCTAAAGGGCTGAAGGGTTTCGCAATAAAATAATCTGCACCCGCCCCAATTGCTTTTTCTTGTTCTGACAGCTGGCTTTTAGCCGAAAGCATTAGTATGGGAACAGCATTGTTGATGCCTCCCTTTCGCACTTTCTCAATAACTTCGATCCCTGAATAAGCCGGCATCATATAATCAATGATAATAAGATCATATTGGCTCTCCTCAGCAAATTTCAGTGCAGCCAGTCCATCCTCTGCTTCTTCCACATGAAATTTTTCCTCTTCCAGAGTATCAATGATCAGCATTCTTAAAATTTCATCATCCTCAGCCAGCAAAATCCGTTTCACTGGTTTTCCCCCTTGCTGCGGGCATTCTTAAAAGTTTCTTTCAAGATACCGTATGAAGTCTTCGTCCGTTCGTAAAACTGCGGCTCTTCCCATTCCTCCCATTTATAGTGGACACTATTTTTTAGTGCACCAGAATTATTGTCTGGAAGAATAGTAGTAATACTGCTCCCCTCGATTGCTGCAGCTGCTAAATGAATCCCTTCAATTTTTTCACTTCCTGTAAGGCCACTTTTATAAAGATTGCCCATTATCTCCCTGGTACTTGGATCCTTAACATTCAGCAGCTGCCAGGGTATGCGGATTTCTGCAGTTTTTTGATCGTCGCTTATACTTATATCGGTAAGCGAATCGAATTTTTCATCAGAAGGATTAGCTGTTCCATATTTTAAAATGCCCGTTTCATATGATTCAAAAGGAATTTTAATGTTCTCTCCCGGCAGTGTCATTTCCTTGTTTAGCGTCAGCATGATGGGATGGAAGATTCCATTGTTATTCTGCTCTGCATATTTTTGCTCAGGAATCATTTTTAGTATTTTCCCATATTGAAAATAATAAGGATCATAGTAACTGTCTACGAGTATTCTGGAATGATCCGGTTCTGAGAGCTCGATGACAAAATCGACGCCAAAATCAGACTTTAAGTTTATTCCATTTTTAAGCTTCAATTGTTGCTGCCCTTGTCCAGGAATGGTATCCAAGAACACATAAGTGCTTTGCTTTTTCCAGTCTAGCGGTTTGGAAAAATCAAGGCGAAGATACAAATGTGCTGCATCCGAAGCTGCAAATACTTGCCTCAAATCACCTTTTAATGATTTTGCTAATGGCTGGATTGCTTTTTTATCCCAATCTCCTATTCTTCCATCTACAAAAATACTTGAGCTCAGCTTCCCGGTCTCGAAGCTCATCAGTCCAAAATTCTGCTCATTCGTCTGGCGGTTTGCCCAGTATGGTCGACGGTGCGGATTGTCATAATCCATCGTGTTCCATGTCCTTTTGAACCATTCATCCTGCCAAGCAAACACGATTCCGCCTGCATAGCCTTCCTCGACAATAGAATTAAACATTTTGCTGTTCATTTCTCCCTGCTGCTTCTCGGTCAAAAATCCCTGATTCATTCCGGACATATTCCGGTGAGTCAGTCCCCTTGAAGACGGTACCCCAAACTCAGCAACAAGGACTGGCATTGTATGTGCATTGATTAACTCGTGCAAATACCCTGCATAATGATTTGTCTTTCCCTTTTCATCCTTGTATTCCAGGTATTTCTTTTCGTAGTTCAAAAAGTCTGGATAGTAAGGATAAATATGATAGGAAGCGAACATTCCCGCATTAAAGCTCTCCGTTTTTTCAATATGGTTAGGATTCACCGATACCATGTCCTCTGTTTCCAAAGGCTCACTCGGGTGATCAAGTAAATCCGTCGTTACCCAGTTCGTAAAGCTGAGGGTATGCTGCCAGCTGTATTGTTTTGTTTCATATGCCGCTGTGAATTCCATCATCCCTGCCAGCCAGACTTCGAAAGGCTCAGCATCCTTTGTTGTAAAATATCGGCCTGAAAACTGATCCATTCCTTTATGAACGTTGTTGGTATTAAGCACAGCTCCAGGATCCCACTCAGTTCCAATGACAAAGCCCAATACATATGGTGAAATGTCATATTGATAAACCCCTGATGCATGTCCGGGAGTTGGCTTTAAATCTGCGTTGCCGTGGACAATGTCCACCATCTGCTTCAATTCCCGCTTGAAATCATCCATGACATTGATGGAAAAAGCATCCTGGGAACCAACAAAATTCTCTTCGTTCACCCACGCACCATGAAACAGGTATATAGGCTTTTCTGCCATCTGGTTATATTTATATAAAGCCTCATAAAACGCCGGGGGATGCAATGTATAAATCCTGATTGCATTCGCATTCATTCCCCCAATCAGTTTAAACCAGCGAAGGTACTCCTCCTTCGTAATGGCAGCCTCACCTGGGAATGCTCCTGGTTTTCCCATCCCGATATTGACACCTTTTATCAGGATACTTTCCCATTGACCATCTTTTTGGATTTGAATGGAATCAGAATTGGTTTTGCTATTGTATTGAACCTTTTCGGCCACTGCAATCTCTGGCACATGATTCTTTTGTTTCTTATGAAGCCCCTCAACTAAGATTTCCTTCATCATTGGAACGTACGTGGTCCAATAAAAAGAATTCCTGCCACCTGTAATCTTTCTCCATGTCGATAAACCTGCTGTTTGATAAATTCCTGGCACTTCGGCTTCATCTGCATAATCTCCGGCAAAATAATAGGAAGTATAACGCTTATTTTTGTGGTTAATGACAGCCGGGAACTGCAGAGGAATTCCATAGGATTCCAACTTTTCCATCGCCTGCTCTCTGACTGGCAGCTGATAGTTTGCAAGTACCTCGGCTTCATCTATTGGTTCAATGATATCGAACCAATACGTGTATCTCGAATTCAAGTCTGCGTTGAAAGTCTTTTCACCTTTCTGGGTGAGCAAAAATTTCAATCCTTCACCATCAATATCCTCTTTGCCAATTACAACGATGAAGTCTTCCTCGTTGACGAATACAAATCCAGCACCGGTAAAATTCCAGCCTCCACTTTGCATTTTATATTGATTAATGATCCACTGTGGAACTTCTTTTCCATCCAATTTCGGAAAATAACGGCCAGTCCAACCGCTCCATTTCACATTCAACAGATTGGTCATCTGCTTCCTGACAGCTTCCTCTGTAGGACTGCCAAATGTGTTGAATTCTGCGATCAGCGTCTTGTTTCCCTTAAGCAGAGCTTTCTCCAGCGTGGTTACATCCTCCTGCTGTAGACCTCCATATAATTGTTTTGACCTGCTTCCTGACTCATTAAGACCGTGGAATTCTTCTTCATATACTCCGTAAAAGTCGGCAAGATACATTACCTTGTATGGATCTAAATCATCTGGCAGCTTGCCGGCGGTAAATGATTTTGTCTTTTCATGTACAAAGCCAACATAGTCTTCCTCGGCTGAATATGGACTGCCATTGCTTTTCTTAAATTTCTCGTTGTTCAGAACCCAAGTGACGCCTTTATGCTCGCGAAAGCTTTTGTCTGGGACGGTTTTATCGACAATCAAAACGTCCAGGGTTTTATCCGCTTTTAAGTGCCAGAGCCAAAATGGGCTGGAAACTATGGCTACAACCAAGAATACAAGGATCAGAACAGTCAGCTGAGGTTTATTTTTGAATATAGACTTCATTGAGATACACCTTTTCTTTTCATTTCTCCCCAGCCGTTTTCTCCTCTGATCATCTGCCAAATACCCTGGCAGCGCCAAAAAACAGTCAGTGGCCGATACCATAGCGTTTCTGTAAGCGAGTAAAAGAACAACTTAAGCAAATCAGATATCTTAGGGTATTTTCTAAGGCTCCATTCCTCCAGCAGGATGGCAAAAGCAGAAAATAGTGAGCCATACAAACAGGATAATAAAAATATTAATATCGCAAACTCAAGATAAATTCCACCTGCAAACAATGAGAATAAAATGTACAAGTAGCCGGATAGCTCGACGATTGGCCCGAAAAATTCAACAATCCAGAAATAAGGAAATGAAATAAAGCCAATCTGACGATACTTAGGGTTCAGCATCAGTTTCCGGTGAATCCAGAGACTCTCGAAGAGTCCCCTATGCCATCGCCGCCTTTGCCTTCGCAAATACTTCATGCTCTCAGGTACTTCCGTCCAGCAGACTGGATCAGGTACATAGACAATTCGTTTTTTTGTTCCGGTTTCTTTTAGCAGCCGGTGGATGCGGACGACAAGCTCCATATCCTCTCCAACCGTATCGGTCCTATAGCCTCCTGCCTGGACGACCCAGTGTTTCGAAAACACCCCAAAGGCACCGGAAATGATCAACAGCAAATTATGCCTGCTAAGCCCGATCCTGCCCATTAAGAAGGCACGCAAATACTCGATTACCTGCATGATGACAAGTGGATTGTTTGATAAACCGATTTTCAGGACTTCACCATTCCTGATTTCGCACCCATTTGCAATCCGAATGCTTCCACCTGAGGCGATGACCTCTTCATTTGAATCAATGATCGGCTTCATCACCTTTAAAAATGCATCTCTCTCAAGGACCGAATCCCCATCCAGGGAACAGACATAAGGATAATGGGAAAAATTCAAGCCAGCATTGAGCGCATCTGCCTTGCCTCCATTATCCTTATCAATCAGAAACAGAGATGGGAGAACCTGCGATTGATAGACCTTTTTAATAGGTTTTGATTCTACCTGTTTACGAATTACTTTTTGAATTTCTTTCATATCATAATGTTCAATCATTCTTTCCATCGTGGCATCCGAGGAACCATCATTCACGACTACTATCTCGAATACAGGATAATTGATGCTAAGCAGAGAACGAATACTATGGACAATACCGGCTTCCTCATTATAAGCAGGTACTATGATCGAGACCGGTTTTGTATAAATATCTTCCGTATAGTCGCTATAAGACTTATTACGATCAAGCTTATATTCTCTTCTTAACTGTATGACCGAAATCAGCATGACAGCTGAATAAAATGTAATAACGACGAGCATGTACACCATGATAAACCATGCAAAATAGATACTAAGATTTTGCAGCAAAAGATTCATGTCTGATAAACTCCTTTGTTGATCCATTCCCATGCCATGTCCCTGGCAAACGAATCATTGCTGTCAGACATAACGTCCTCTAGGACTTTTTTTCCTTGAGGAAACATTGTAATCGATTGGCCTGCCTGTGAGCGTACCCACCAGGAAGAATCCTGAAGAAGCTGTACTAGTTCAGGCAATGTCTTTTCAGCTTTCAAAACCCCTGCCAATCTGGCAGCAAGCATTCGTTCCTCCCAGTTTCCGGATTGAAATAAGTGAAGGTACTGATCCAGCTTTCTCACATGCCCTATTGAAACAATTGCTTTTAATGCCCTGACTCGTTCTTCTCCGGAACTAACCGAAAAAATCGTTTCCGCAAAGTTTAAATAATTTAATTCCTTTCTTAAGCCAGAAAGATCCATGATCGCAAACTTAAGCTCCGGCTGGCAGGAATGATAGCCAAGCACAAATTGATCAAAGCCATCGGTATTTAACCGGGACAGGATATTCCTGTACTCCAGGTATGAAAGATCTCTGTATTTCCCTGTCAACAGATCAAACATCTCTGCAGATTGAAGCTGAGCTAAAATTGTCAGGACTCTGATTTTCTCTTCTTTCGTTATACGTCTCCGGTTCAGCATGCTGATGATGTCTTCCTTAAGCCCTTCCATTTGAAAGGCTTCTATGTGAAAAAGAGCATTCATCCGCGAACTCCACCTAAGGCTGCTCAGGTTTTGGCGATAGTAGGCAGTAAGCCTGCTTTCTGCCAGTTTAATAAGATTGTTTTTTTCTTCCGTACCCTCGAGGATTTCAGCATAGTGGCTAAGTAATTCTTCAAGAGCAAGCTTCTTTACCTTAGTATCAGCCTGCAAAGAACGGAGGAACTCACCAGTGAAGACTGAATGGAGCATTTTATCATTCATTATTATTTTAAAATGCTCGATCCTCCGCCGTTGCCTGTTTTCAAAAGCCTTTCTGCAAATTAAATACACCAGCAAAATCAGTAGAATGCCTGATAGCACGACGAAGGCTGCAACAAGAAATTGAATTTCATCTGTTATCATTTAAAACATCCTTTGAATCAGCCTTTGAATTCTGGCCTGAAGTTCGGTGATGCTGAATGGCTTCGTAACATAATCATCAGCTCCAAGCTTTAGGGCCCGGGCAATATCGTATTCAGTCTTTCTTCCAGTTAGCATCAGGACATGCGCTCTGTCTGCATGTTCAGATTCCCTTACTCTTGTCAGGACTTCTATCCCATCCATGACCGGCATCACGCCATCAAGGACAAGAAAATGCTTCCCCTTTTCATCCAAACGGCCAGCTCCAAAGAATTTCTCGCCGTTTTCATAGGATTCAATATTCAGCAAAACCTTGCTGGTATCCATATTTTGCAATACCCTTACAAGCAGAGTCCGGATAATCGCGTCATCATCTATCACAGAGACATTGAGAACTTTATTTTCAGGCTGCACTGTTTCATTTGCGCTTTCCACACATGCTCGTCCATTTTCCTTCGCTTCATATAAAGCCTGATCCGCCATTTTCAGGATTTCTAGACTGCCTTCTTCATGATTATTCACCATGTAGATTCCTGCTGAAAAACTTATATTGAAGGACTCACCATGTTCAATAAAAATAACCTTTGAAAATTCCTCCAGAATCCGTTTTACAACTTCCTTTGACTCTTCAGCAGTTGTCCGCGGAAACAGGATGACAAACTCTTCCCCACCATACCTGAAGACAATATCGGTACTCCGGATGTTTTCCTTAAGGTAAGATGCAAAAACTTCGAGGACCTTATCACCTGTGAGATGCCCGTAGCGATCATTAATATTTTTAAAATAATCCAGATCCAGAAGCGATACCGAAAATGGAACATCGGTCCGTTCATAGTCTTTTATGTACCGTTCTAACAGGTCAAATAAAAAACGGCGGTTATAAACCTGAGTTAATTCATCGATCAGCACCGATTGATCAAATATTTGCTTTCTTTGCAATTGGCGATTGATCCTGATAATGAACTCCTCTATATCGATCGGCTTTTCTATAAAATCATCTGCGCCCATTTCATAAGCATTCATTCTTGTTTTACGATCTTTTTGTATACTCGTGATTACCTTTGGTATAAATTGCTTATGATTGTGCTGCTGAATATCTTCTAATAATTGAAATCCATTTTTCGAAGGCAGATCGACGTCGAGCACTAGGCAGTCCGGCTGCAGGTCATAATATTGAGAGACTGCCTTTTCAGGCTCTGTATTCGTTATGACCATCCAGCCTTTTTCCTCCAGTGCTTCTTTTAAAAGTATCAGCATGGAAACATCATCATCAATAATTTGGATTAGAGGAACACTTCCGCAGCACGGCTCGTCTTTTTCAACAGCTGGATCATTAAAATGTTCGTAATCGTAGCTAAGACGAATCAGTTCAAAGAGAAAGTCCCGTAGTTCATTCTTAATCCACGGATGCTCCTCTATTGATTCAAGCTGGGCAAGCAGCTTTGACGCTACAATCAGCAATCCTCCAAGCTGGACGGTGCCTGATGTGCCTTTAATGGAATGTAGAAAACGATAGACTTCTTCATATTCCACCAATTCATTAGGATTTGTATCGAACCATTGAGAAATTTGTTTCTTTATTTTTTCGAACAATAGTTTTTGATATTTTTCTAACGCCACTTTTCATTCACCTCTCTGCTCACCAACATTAATCTTTAACCAAAATAAATAGTTTTGTTGGAGTATGAACTATTAAAAAAAACGACCTGACAGTCGGCCGTATATATTGTAGGTTTTATTTTGATTATATATCAACATCAGATATGCTTGTCGACAATTTTCACCAATTTCATTTTCCTTTTTATTCCTTAAAATTTAAGATAAATACTTACTTAAGTTAAAACTTTAACACATACTTAATATATTTATGTGTTAAAGTTAAGGTGATATATCCGAATAATTTGTCAATTATTGAAGTTCTTTATCTTCCAACCCAGATAATGGACTAGCAATTAGACTGGAGATTTTTATCATGGACCTATTAACAGTTCTCGTATTAAATCTTATCTTTATTCTGATTTCCACCTTCGCTGCCCAATACATCATTGCTGAGCACTTGTCTGCTTTTTTCAAAAAGTTTGCTAAGCCATTGATTATCCTTATAGCTGGGATTCAAATTGGTTTCTGTATATCCTTTTCTCTCATTGCAACGGAGCATTTCATATTTGATCTCCGATTGATTCCAATCGTGCTAGGAGGATTATATGGAGGCCCAATTGTAAGTATTGTTTTATTCATTATTGGCATTGTGGCGAGAATTCCATTCGGCGGCAGCGGCATATGGTTGAGCTTCTTCAATACGCTTACAATTACCGTTTTTGTTTCCTATATATCTGTTTCATTCAAGGATTATCCGCTAGCTAAAAAGCTCTGCACGGTTGTTGGCATTGCTGTTTCTTATACAATCTTGATTTTTTTGATGAAAGCTGCCATCTTTAATGATCCCTCCGAATTATTATTCATCTTCATTTATGGTATCACCCTTACAGTAGGCATCTTTATCGTCACTTACTTTATAGAAATCACAAAACAAAATAATTATCTGCATAAAGCCATGATTAAATCAGATAAAATCGAGGTTGTCTCACATCTTGCGGCCAGTGTAAGCCATGAAGTGCGAAATCCGCTTACAGTCACTCGTGGATTTTTGCAGATGCTGAAAGACCCGTCGATACCAGAGGACAAAAGATTGTTTTATCTGAACACCGCAATCGACGAACTTGACCGAGCGGAAACAATTATCAAGGACTATTTGTCATTCGCAAAACCCCAGTCCGAAATTACATCAGCGATTTGCGTCGAGGATGAAATAGACAAAGCATTAGAATTAATCCTTCCATACGCTAATCATTTTTCGGTGGAAATAAAAAAAGACTTAATGACAGGCCTATACTTCTCTGGTGAAGCCCCAAAATTCCATCAATGCATCCTTAACATTATCAAGAACGGTATTGAGGCAATGCCGGAAGGTGGGGACTTGCTGATCAGCACACGCGAGAAAGAAAATGATCTATTCTCGATCGTGATTAAAGATACAGGATGCGGCATGTCACCGAAGCAATTGGCCAAGCTTGGCGAGCCCTACTATTCTACCAAAGCCGAAAAAGGAACCGGATTAGGAATGATGGTCGTATACAAGATCATCCACGAAATGGGCGGAACAATCGAGGTACAAAGCAAGCTGAATGAAGGTACGCAATTTACCATCACATTGCCGCTTTCGAATTAACACCTGTATACACAGCTTTTGGGATTGAATTTTAGGCATAATAATACAGCAAAAAGCTTGGAGATCATCTCCAAGCTTTTGTGAAATTTCCAGGGAAAAATCTATCAACTGATTATTCCTCTATAAGATTCAGGATTGGTACATCTCTTTCTATGTCTGGTTCAGATTTCGAGTAAATCCTGGCCATTTTCGTATTTTCATCGACATGCTGAATGATGACTGACGCCCCTTCATATGTCACATTGATCATGTCGCCTGATTGGACGATTTCTTTTGCGCGGCCTACGTTCATTCCTACTTTCCTCCTTCTTGATGACAATCATAATTTATGCTTTTTTATGAGTTGCTATCCATGAAAGGAGTATGAATTAGATTTTAAAATTCATTTGAATGACATTTGCTTTTCTTAATGTGTCATAGATGATGAATAAGATTGGGCCTATAAAGATACCCGAAATTCCAAGCAGCTTGAGGCCGATATACATGCTGACCAGGGAAGCGAGCGGCGATATTCCCAGACTTGAAGAATAGATTTTAGGCTCAATGACCCTGCGGACAATCGTTATCACAAAAAATAGAACAATCAGGCCAATTCCAAGGAAATTGTTGTCCTGCAAAATGGCAATCACTGCCCAAGGCACAAGGACTGAACCTGTCCCTAGTATCGGCAAAATATCAACAATCACGATTAACAAGGAAAGGAGGCCGGTGTATTTCACACCAAGTATGCTTAAACCTGTCATGGCCATGATAAAGGTGACAAGGCTGAGGATGACCTGAGCCTTCAAGAAGCCTACCCCCGCCTTAGCTAATTGGCCCCCAACGAGGAATACTTTTTGTCTTGTTTGCTCCTTTAAATGCGATTCAAGCTTAAATTTAAGCTTAGGCAACTCAAGGCTGAACAGGAAGAGCGCGATTAAATAAACAAGGAATTCTATCAGGAACCCTGGTATGGCCGTCAATAGGTTGATTGTGCCAGCAATTAATTGCTGTAAAAACGAGTCGAGTGTATTGACGTTTTTTTCAATCGTTCCCTCGATCTGCAAAATTACATCATGGGGGAAATTCTTAGAGTAAAATTCCCATTTCCCCATAAGCGGCAAAATGGCTGTACGATAAAAATCCTTCACAAAGGTCGGTGTCCGTTGCGATAGTGATACCGCCTGATGGGCAATAATGGATATCAGGTTATACCCTATTACACCAAGCAGCGTGACATAGCCAATAAATACTGCGATAACAGCTTGGATTCTTTTAAAAGAAAATCTTTTGATGATCCATTGAACCATCCCTTCGAGCATAACCGCTGTTAAAAAAGCAAAGATTAGCGGAAGGCTGTATGGAACAAGGAAAAGAATGATCACAGCAATGACTGCTGTCCATACCCATTTTTTCCACATGTATTTCGTTACTCTCCTTATATGTATAAAATTATTTTTTATTTGAAATTTATGGACTATAAACTAACTATAAACTATCTTGTTTTTTATAGCTATTCATATAGTATAGCTCTTTTTTGAATGCTTTGTTTCTATTTTATAAAAGTATGTTAGCTTTTATTTTTGATTTTATAAATGTTCACTTTGTACCTTTATGGTGCTTCCCTTTTTCCTGCGCCAGGAAAAAATTATTCTTGTTTTCTAAGGCTGTGTTAAACTTGTCTGTTGATTTTCGCTCCAGGCACTCGCTTTCCGCGGGGCGTCAGGTGCTAATAATCAACATTGAACTTTAACACAGTCTTTTCTAAAAAAAGCATGTCTTTAGAAAACTCAGGGTATACAAAAAATAAAAGATTTTGCCTTAGACGACAAGTTCTGGATTTTTTAATAAGAGATTCAAGGAGGCTATATGGAAGAAAATAATCAGCTTTTTATCCCTGTGGAAGAAGAATTCTTTCATCAGCCAACGCTTAAGCTTGCGACTTCTTTGCTTGGTTGTCAGCTTGTGAAGGAAACAAAAGAAGGGATTGCGGCGGGCTTGATCGTCGAAACGGAGGCCTACATCGGGCCAATGGACCAAGCAGCCCATAGCTACAATAATAGGAGGACAAAACGGACGGAAATCATGTTCCATGAATCTGGGCTGGCTTATACATATGTCATGCACACCCACTGCCTTTTTAATATCGTAAGCGGGGGAGCCGGGAATCCAGAGGCAGTCTTAGTAAGGGCGGTGGAACCGATGGCAGGCATAGATTTGATGATCAATCGAAGAAGTATGCCTGATTCAGTGAACCTGACCAACGGCCCGGGCAAGCTAACGAAAGCACTTGGAATAAATATGTCTGATTACGGGCATCCATTAACCATGACGCCACTTTTTATCGCAAAAGGCCATTTGCCAGAAAGCATTTCCTCGGGAAAAAGGATCGGAATTGATAATTCCGGGGAAGCAAGAGATTATCCTTGGCGCTTTTGGATCACTGGTAACCGGTATGTATCAAGGCATCAAAAAGCGGAGAGCGTGAGTAAACCTTAACATAAAGAGGAGGAAAAAGATGAAAAAAGCAATTTTCTTGGACAGGGACGGTGTCTTGAATGAGGTTTTATCAGACCGTGTTAAGTTTGTGAATCGTCCAGAGGAGCTCTATCTCCTAGAGGGGGCTGCAGAAGCGGTTGCTGAGCTCAGCAAAGCAGGCTATGAGATTTTCGTAGTGACAAACCAGGGAGGTGTCGGTCTTGGCTTCCTGAAGGAAAAGCGTCTCCATGAGATCCATGAACGCATGAACGAAATGATTAAAGAGCATGGTGGCCATATAAAGGAAGTGGCCTACTGCCCTCATAAACCAAAGGCAGGCTGTGAATGCCGAAAACCGAATGCTGGAATGCTTCTCGACCTTGCCAGCAGACATGACATTGATCTGCCAGGCAGCGTAATGGTTGGTGACCACGAACGGGATATCGAGGCCGGCAAGAAAGCAGGATGCAGAACCGTCTTCATTGGTACTGAAGAAACGAGTGCCGATGAAAAAGCACCTACGCTTCAAGCTGCAGTACCCTTGATCCTTCATTTACTAGAGTCCTGAAAAAACGCTGCCAAATAATCGGCAGCGTTTTATTTATTTTTCCACTGCGGTTATTGACCTTCCAAGTATGAGGGCTCGCTCATTAATATTCAGTAATGAATGTTTCTCAGGAGAAAGAACTTTTTTCAGGGCTTCTAAAATCGAATGAACTGATAGAATGCTCGTTTCTTCCAGGAAGGCACCAAGCAGAATCATATTGGCTACTTTCGAATTCCCCAGTTCGTTGGCTAAATCGGTTGCCTTTATATTTAATACTGTAATATCGGTTCGCTGCGATGTCTTGGAAATAAGCGAAGCATTGACGATCAAAAGCCCTCCTGTCCTGACCTTAGGTTCAAATTTTTCATAAGAGGGATTGTTCAGGACAATTGCTGCAGTTGGATGGGATACGAGCGGCGATCCGACTTTTTCATCGCTGACTACAACAGCACAGTTCGCCGTGCCGCCCCGCTGTTCGGGTCCGTATGATGGAAGCCATGAAACATTTTTACCTTCATTCATTCCAGCATAGGCAATCAGTTGCCCCATCGACATGACTCCCTGGCCGCCGAAGCCTGCAATCAAGATTTCTTCCATCACTCACCCACCTCCTCTTTGATGTTTTTGTAGATTCCCAGAGGATAGGCAGGAACCATGTTGTCTTTTATCCAATCTAGAGATTCATTCGGGTCCAGCCCCCAATTGGTTGGACAGCTTGACAGCACCTCGACCATCGAAAAACCAAGTCTCTGTTTTTGAGTTTCAAACGCTTTCCGGATCGCTTTTTTAGCTTTGATGATGTTTGGGACGTCATGTGTTGAAACACGTTCAATATAAGCCGTTCCATCCAGTGTCGCCAACATCTCACTGACTCTGATCGGCAGCCCCTGGAGACTGGCCTCTCTGCCAAAAGGACTCGTTGCTGTCTTTTGGCCAATCAAGGTAGTTGGTGCCATTTGGCCACCTGTCATGCCGTAAATTGCATTGTTGACAAATATGATCGTTATATTTTCGCCTCTTGCTGCTGCATGGACGGCTTCCGCAATGCCAATGGATGCCAGGTCACCGTCTCCCTGATAGGTGAAAACAAACCTGTCTGGCAGGACGCGCTTGATCCCTGTTGCCACAGCAGGAGCCCGGCCATGCGCAGCCTGGGTCATATCACAATTAAAATATTCATAGGACAACACGGAACAGCCGACAGAAGCAACCCCAACTGTATCCTCGAGAATGTCCATCTCCTCGAGCACTTCCCCTACCATTCTGTGAATAATTCCATGTGTACAGCCGGGACAGTAGTGTGTTTGTGTATCGGTAAGGCCGTTCGTTTTTTCAAACACCGATTTCATTGTCATACCTCCACACCCCCGGAAATCTGGATGATTTGTTCGTAAATCTCCTCTTGAGTTGGAACGACTCCGCCAGTCCGGCCGAAGAATGATACTTGCGCCCTGCCATCCACGGCTAGTCTTACATCCTCAACCATCTGGCCCGCACTCATTTCGACAGATAGGTATCCCTTCACCCTGTCTCGTGTTTCAATGAATGGCTGTTCTGGAAATGGCCACAATGTAATCGGGCGGATCAATCCCACTTTTACCCCATTCATACGCGCTTTATTGATTGCATTCATCGCTATTCGTGCAGCCGTTCCGTAGGCCGTGATGATATAGTCTGCATCCTCGATTTCATAGGTTTCATAACGGACTTCGTTCTGTTTGATCAACGCGAATTTTTTCTGCAGATGCTCATTACGTTTTTCAAGGGCTTCAGCATTCAGTTCAAGCGATGTAATGATTCTTGGCCTGCCGTCCCCTCGAATACCTGTCGTCGCCCACCTCTTTTGTTCAGGCTGTCTTTCTGTAAGCTCCTTGAATTCAACTGGTTCCATCATCTGTCCAAGCATGCCGTCTCCAAGAAGGATGACTGGAGTCCTGTATTTATCTGCGATCTCAAAAGCTGCATCAGTCAGGTCGATGATTTCCTGGAGTGTTGATGGAGCCAACACTGGTGTATGATAGTCGCCATGACCGCCGCCTTTAGTAACCTGGAAGTAATCAGACTGCGCTGGCTGGATATTGCCAAGTCCAGGTCCTCCGCGCACAACGTTTACAATAAGAGCCGGCAGCTCTGCTCCAACGAGATAAGAAATCCCTTCCTGCTTCAAGCTAAAACCCGGGCTTGAGGAAGAAGTCATAACTCGCACGCCTGTTCCAGCAGCGCCATACACCATATTGATCGCCGCCACTTCACTTTCCGCCTGCAGAAATAATCCGCCAACTTCAGGAAGCCTTCTTGCCATATAAGCAACAAGCTCACTCTGAGGGGTGATCGGGTACCCGAAAAAGTACTTGCAGCCTGCATGAACAGCCGCTTCCGCAATAACCTCATTTCCCTTCATCAATACTTTTCCCATCATCAATATCTCCTTTGCTAAACCGTTTTTCTTAACTTCTCAGGCCTGTAGACTGTGATAACCGAATCCGGGCACATTTGGGCACACTTTCCGCAGCTGATACAACTTTCCTGGTCAGTCACGATTGCTGGACGGTATCCTTTTTCGTTCAGATAATCCGCAAGATAAATCACATTAGTGGGACAAGCTTTTACACATAGCTGACATGATTTGCAAGTCTTCTCATCAAAAACAACTCGTTGCTCCATGACGTTTGCCTCCTTTAACTTTCCCATGGCAATTTTAAATATCTCGAAATTACTTTTACTGGATGTCCCGGTGAAACTGCTTCTGCCTCTGCTTGAAGGTGTGGCGATAAGATAGTTGTTAAAAGGGGGATGTTCAGTTCTTGTGATAATCTCTGACTCAATTCCACTCCCTTTCGCACATCCGCAATCGTTGTCTCACTTCCTACATTGGAATTATTGATGATTCCTGTAATCTTTAACCTGGATGCTTTCTCGATGTTCAGCACTGTCTCCATAGCGCCATCCAATGTGCTGACATAAGGCCTGTTTGCATTCAGGATGAACAGCACTTCAGGCTCCATGTCTCTCCAATCGTTATAGAATTGTCCTAAAGCAGTTGCGCCATCCTTATCACCACCGGCATCGACAATAAGTGTATATTTGGGATCATAAATGATTCCGAATATCTCAGCTGGAACAATCGGCAAATCGGCTGCTGCCAGCCTTTCTGCAGGAGCAATCAATTCAATGTCGTTTTCATCTAAGATCGTTCTTGCATCCCTTGACCTGTAGTATGGATTCACTATATCCAGATCCGCCACAGCGACTTTCGTATGTGCTGACATGGCCTCCATCGCAAGATTTAAGGCAATCTCTGTTTTACCGCAGCCAAAATGCCCAGTGATTATCGTAATGTTTGCACCCTTTTTCACTGTCAATCACCCCACTATTGTAAGCGTTTACATAAATGACATCTTCATTATATAAACATCCAGCTGTTCCATCTTTGATAAAAGTCACGTTTTACTGAAATGAGATAAAAAAAAGAAGTTCAATAGAGAACTTCTTTATAGGATAAAGCTCAGGACCACCTTTTGCGGCATATCCTGCTCACTGTATACATCTTGTTTTAATCTTTCGCAAGACGGCATTTCATATGAAAAATCTTCTACCGTTTCAGGAATAAGCCCTTCTTGCTTCAATGTGTTGAAAACCTTTTGCATAGCATCGTCTGTATCGAGGCATTCATCCGTACCCTCATATTTAAAACAATCAACGCATGTCTCGACGATATTTGTATCAATCTGTTCCTGTGTAAACACTAATTTCGCACCAGTCATCTTCTCAACTTCACGATTTTCCAGTTCAATAATCGTTGTCACGTTCATTATTGGCACCTCCGTTTGTATTACACTATCATTATAGTAATTTAGAAACCAAACAGGAGCATTTTACAATTTAGTTCAATTAATCTTCACATATTACCGACAAAAATCTGTCAAAAACTCGATAACAAAGGGATTCACCATACCCAACCAGGGATATAATGTAACGCTTTAAAGCACTGGGGGTCTGACCCCCGACGTGGTAATGCGGTGAAGTGCGTGGCAACTTGGAAAGTAGAAAAAAACTCCCCGAACTAATAATCTGAAAAAATCAAATAGAACAACATTAAGAAATCTAATTGACCTGCCTAAGAAATGCTGATACTATCTCTAGTATTATTTAAATCTATATAGTTATTCCTTGTATATGTTCAAGAATATGGCTTGAACGTTTCTACCATGCTACCGTAAATTGCGTGACTACAAGGGACTTAAATATTTGCTATATTTTTTTGGCATCTATTTGTCCTTTGTGGTACTCCGGCAGCATAAACTGCCGGAGTTTTTTATTTTAAGCGAAGAAATCAACCAGGAGGACAGCATATGAAAAACTTTTTTCAATTCGCAGAACGACATACAAATTATAAACAAGAAACACTTGCTGGTATCACAACATTCTTATCGATGGCTTACATCCTGGTCGTCAACCCCATGATTCTGAGCCAGGCCGGCATGGATAAGGGAGCCGTATTCACAGCTACAGCCATTTCAGCGATCATTGGTTCGCTTCTAATTGGACTGCTGGCGAACTTCCCGATCGGGATTGCCCCTAGCATGGGCTTGAATTCATTTTTCACCTTCACCGTCAGCATCGGAATGGGTGTAAAATGGGAGATTGCTCTTACTGGTGTATTTATTGCAGGCGTATTATTCGTGATTCTTAGTCTATTGAAGATCCGCGAAAAAATTATTAATGTCATCCCTCAGGATTTAAAGCATGCAATTGCTGCTGGAATCGGATTTTTCGTTGCTTTTATCGGATTGAAAAATGCTGGCATCATTGTCGGCAGTGACGCAACGTTTGTTTCAGTCGGCAACCTGACTTCAGGACCAGTCCTGCTTGCGTTATTCGGTTTCATTGTCAGCGTCATTTTGATGGTGCGCGGGGTAAGCGGGGGTATTTTTTACGGAATGGTGATTTCGACGATTGTTGGTATTCTGACAGGATTGATCGATAAACCTGGAGCCATCATCGGGAAGGTTCCTGACATATCTCCAACCTTTGGTGTTGTCTTCCATCATCTTGGCGACATTTTCACACCAGATGTATTGGCTGTTATTTTCACTTTCCTATTTGTAGCATTCTTTGATACAGCAGGCGCCCTGATTGCTGTTGCCAGCCAAGCTGGATTGATGAAGGATAATAAAATCCCAAATGCCGGCCGCGCTTTGCTTGCAGACGCAGCCTCAGCAGTTGCCGGTTCTGTTTTGGGGACATCGACAACAGCCTCCTTTGTAGAATCATCAGCTGGTATTGCAGTCGGCGGACGGACAGGCTTCACATCCGTCATCATCTCTGCCTGTTTCGCCGTGGCACTTTTATTTTCACCGATTTTATCTGTCATCACTCCGGAAGTGACAGCACCTGCACTGATTATTGTTGGAGCGTTAATGGCTTCTGAGATCAGCAAAATCAATTGGAACAATCTTGCTGTCATCATTCCGTCGTTCGTTACGATCATCATGATGCCATTGACCTTCAGTGTCGCAACCGGCATCGCGCTTGGATTCATTCTTTATCCGCTGATGATGCTTGGCATGGGCAAACAACGAGACGTGCATCCAATCATGTATGTACTGGGAGTCTTGTTTGTTGGTTACTTTATATACGTATAAATCGAAAGCCCCGTTTCTCATTCAAAGAGGACGGGGCTTTCTGTATTACAGCTTCTCAATTTCCATTACAATTTCCTCGCAGATTTTATGGGTTTCAAGGCTGTCCCTTGCTGGGATTATAGTGGAGGTGTTGTTATTAACAGCCTGCAGGAAATCAAAAATGATTTGTTCAAAACCTCGCTTATGAAGGGTTGGCTCCCAGTCATTGCCGCCTTTTCTTGTTTCATTCCGATTCTCTTGAACTATCATTTCTGACACATTCAGGGCAGTTCTTTTTTCATTCGAATGGAACACTTCGACTTTTTCCTCGACAACACCGCTGTCACGATTCATTATGCCAATCGCAATTCCTTCAGCTGCAACTAACTGAATGACGACATGATGTAAAAAGGCACCGTTTTTCTTGCCTGTCACGTTCACCTGCTTGATCTTATATGGAAATAAGAATCTTAATGTATCAACAACATGGATAAAATCATCAAACACGAAATTACGTATTTCTCCTGGGAGGGCTCTCCTGTTTTTTTGCATGATTACCATATTCGGGTCCTTAAGCTCTGCAAGCTGTTTGTAGACAGGCGCGTATCTTCGGTTAAAACCCGTCATTAAAATCAAACTCTTTTCATCGGCAAGCTCAGTCAATTCCTTTGCCTGTTCGAATTCGTAGGCAATGGGTTTATCGACATAAACATGTATGCCAGCCATAAGGAGTTGTTTAACAATCTCGTAATGCGTTTCTGTCGCGCTATGCACAAAAGCACCTTTAATTCCGCTTGATATTAGCTCATCAAGGCTAGGATGGATATGAGGAAACCGATACTTTTTAGCAAGTGTATCCAACTTAGATAGATTCCGCGTAAACAGATGGAACTCTATATCTCCTTTTTCCGCGAATACTGGCAGATACGCCTTCTGCGCTATGTCACCTAATCCGATTATGCCAATTTTCAACACTTCTTTTCCCCCTGATTCCTCAACTTTTTTGCATAAGTTAAGTTTACACATGTGTGAAAGGTAAAAAAAGAAATCAGCCCATTATAAGCTGATTTCCTTCTCTTATCTTCTATTCATTAATCCATGCCAGCCCAATTGTTCCTTGACCGGTATGTGTTCCAGCCACTGGACTGAAGTTCATGGTAGTAAATGAAACCTGAGGGTAGCGTTGCTGCAATTCCTCACGCCATTCTTCTGCCAACTCTTTTACATTACCATGAATGACACTTGCTTCCTTAACACTATGTGCATGCTCATCAAAAATTTGGAACAGTCTCTCTTTGACCTTCTTTTCAGTACGAATTTTATCAAAAAGAACAACCTTGCCATCCTCGAACCTGACGATCAGTTTCAACTTGATCAGACTTCCGATAATGACCTGTGTAGTGGATAGGCGTCCGCCCTTATGAAGCTGGTCCAGGCTTCCAGGGGCCATATAAAGGTTCGCTTTATCAGGGAGAATCCTTAGATAGGAAACAATCTCCTCATACGATTTCCCTTCTTTTTGCATGGCAATTCCTTTTTCGACCATGTTGCCTAAAGGGAATGAACCAATTTTAGAATCTATAACTTCCACTTTATAATCAACCATGCTTGAAGCTGCAACTGAAGATTGATATGTCCCAGTTAGTGCGCTAGAAGCATGAATCGCAATAGCATGCTTGTACTGCTCTTTTAGCTTGCTGTAAAGCTCGACAAATTCACCAATCGCAGGCTGCGAGGTTTTAGGGAGCACCTTTGAAGCTGCCAGTTTTGGATAAAAATCTTCAGCTGTGATGTCCACACCTTCTAAATAAGCTTCTTCACCAAAGATAATGCTTAAAGGCACAACATATATATGATTATTTTTAATAAAATCATCAGAAAGTGAAGCTGTACTGTCTGTTACCCATGCAATGTCATTTTGTGTCGTCATAATTTCTCCTGTTCTTCGTCAAAATATGGCTTGAATAGGCTTACATCATTCATCAATCCTATCTACAACCATCATATATGATGAAGCCTGCTAAAATCTATTAGTAATTTTTAAGAATTCCCTTTATTCCTTATAATTGTTGCAAATGTTAATAACATGGACACATGTTTTTGATTAGCAGCTGAGGGAAATATATAATAAATCATCCTGTCAGGTGGCCACTGTATCGACACTTTTATATACGCTTTTTATTCCCTCTCCTATTTGCTTTTATTCCTTTTGGGAATAAAATACGGCTATTCTTTATGGGCTACAAAAGTATTTCTTGATCAAAGAAAAAATCACAGATGAGCCAGCTGTGATTTTTTCTAATGTGATTTCTTCATTTACTGATTCACCAGTTCAATATTCATAACGACAAAAGTCCTTAAGTCCTTTTGCTTCTTATAAATATTTGCTTGCGACGCCAGGAAACACTCTTTCTACAGTTTCGAATTCCCAGGCATTAATATTTCCTTTGATAATGCTCCCGGCAATCAACACTCCAGGCTCGATAAACTCTAGTGTTTCATCCGATAACATAATGGAATATATCTTGCTCCCTCGACCTTTTATATCTTTTACCTTAATTGAGCTACTCCGAACATCCATTACTTCGTACACTCCAGCCGTTCCCGTCTCTATTATACTAGACGAAGATTTTATTTAAAATTTAAAGTATGACCCATACGAGTCTATTTCTTTGTCCCAGCAAAAAAAAGATGATTAAATAATAGAGCAATCTAATTTTAAAGGAGGAATCATAATGCCTAATAGTCTCCAGGATACAACTACATTACATAATGGTGTCAAAATGCCATGGTTCGGGCTTGGCGTGTTCAAGGTGAAGGAAGGGTCAGAGGTTGTTGATTCAGTGATGGCAGCAATCAAGAATGGTTATAAAAGCATTGACACAGCTGCTGTATACCAGAATGAAGAAGGGGTTGGACAGGCGATCAAGGAAGCCGGAACACCTCGTGAGGAACTATTCATAACCACTAAAGTTTGGAATGCTGAACAAGGTTATGAAACTACTCTTAAGGCTTTTGAAACAAGCATGGAGAAGCTTGGTCTAGAATATCTTGATCTATATTTAATCCACTGGCCTGTAGCGGGCAAATATAAGGATACATGGAAGGCACTTGAAAAGCTGTACAAAGACGGACGCGTTCGTGCAATCGGGGTCAGCAACTTCCATGTTCACCATTTAAAAGATTTAATGGCTGATGCTGAAATCAAACCGATGGTCAATCAGGTTGAATACCACCCTCATCTCTCTCAAACAGAGCTGCTTGAATTCTGCAAAGCTGAAGGTATCCAGATGGAAGCATGGTCTCCTTTAAAGCAGGGTGAACTTCTATCAGAACCAACAATCGTTGAGATTGCTGAAAAGCATGGAAAGTCTCCAGCTCAGGTAATCCTGCGCTGGGATTTGCAAAATGGAGTCGTGACGATTCCAAAATCCATCAAAGAACACCGAATTGTTGAAAACGCTGATGTATTTAATTTTGAGCTTTCTGCTGAGGATATGGATCGTTTAAACGGATTGAACAAAGACGAGCGTGTTGGTCCAGATCCGGATAATTTTGATTTTTAATATGATTCCAAAAGAGAACGCGGGGCGAAGGCTCCCGCGTTTTTTTAATTCATGACTAAATATTTATATCAGATTTTATTACCTGGTGCCAAAAATCACATCTTTTCAAAATAATCCATGTTAAACTTTTAGGGAATACTAGATGAAAGGGGTAATAACATGGTTTTTCCACAGCTTAAAATCGGTCATATGGTTCCAAAGGTGCCAATCATGCAAGGGGGAATGGGCGTTGGGATTTCACTCAGCAAACTAGCATCTGCTGTTGCAAATGCTGGCGGTATCGGCATTATCTCCGGTACCGGTATCACAGTCGAAGAAATGCGTTCCCATATTAGGCAAGCACGGAGCCTGATCAAGGGTCGTGGCTATATAGGGGTAAATGTGTTGTTTGCCATGAATGATTTTGCCGAAAAAATGAAAGCTGCTCTCGAAGAAAAAGTTGATTTTATTATTTCTGGTGCCGGAATTTCACGGGATATGTATTCCTGGGGAAAACAGTCAGGGATACCCGTCATCTCCATTGTTTCTTCTGCTAAATTGGCAAAAATCTCTGAAAGACTCGGTGCTGCCGCGGTAGTTGTCGAAGGGTTTGAAGCGGGCGGACATCTTGGAACGGACAAGCCCCTTTTCGATATTCTTCCTGAAATCGTTGAGTCTGTATCCATACCAGTGATTGCTGCAGGAGGCATCATGACTGGCGAGGATATCGCAAAAGCTTTATCGATGGGTGCATCAGGTGTACAGATGGGCACAAGATTTGTCGCAAGTACAGAATGCGATGCCCCTCAATCCTTTAAAGAAAAATATGTAGCCGCAACAGAGGAAGATACATTGCTTGTAAAAACAACAGTAGGTTTGCAAGGCAGAGCGATTGCGAATACATTTACTGATTTAATCACAACTTCTGACAAACTAAGAATCACAAAATGCCGGGACTGTCTAAAAAATTGTTCATACCGGTTCTGTACTCTTGACTCCCTTCTCACTTCAGTTGCAGGAGATGTTGAAAACGGCCTCGTATTTGCTGGGGCGAGGGTAAGTGAAATCAAGGAGATTTTGCCTGTCCAGAAAATTATCGATAA
Organism: Bacillus sp. JJ1609; assembly: GCF_036967045.1. Lineage (NCBI taxonomy): Bacteria > Bacillati > Bacillota > Bacilli > Caryophanales > Bacillaceae > Bacillus > Bacillus sp. JJ1609. Next base: position 271,720 of record NZ_JBALSS010000008.1, read on the forward strand.
TTTAACGTCTGAATTTAGTGCTGCTTCAATTTCATATTAAAAAAATAAAGGACAACCGTTGAGCTGGTTGTCCTTTTTGATGCCTTTCGCATTCAGGAGCTTTATTAAGTAAAAGAGCAGGCTTACAGCTTTATTTTAAATACCTGGTCCGTCCTTATTTCACCTTGGAATACCCGTTCCTGGAAGGAAATCTCCTCGTCGTTCATAAGAATCACAGTTGAACTTCTTGTCCCATAGCCTTCACTCTTGATAAACATGGGTGACAGTAAGCGTTCCCATTCAAGCGGCACTCCTGTAGAAGGCAGTAAATGATCCGGTGCTGGGTCGGAACTTTCAAGGTGAGAGAATAATTCATTGACCATGTCAGGGTGGTCATCAGATATGATTCTCGCCAGGCCAGCCTTTCCTATTTCAACTTTAGGCCAATTCGTATTTAGGAGATGATTGCTTACTCCATGGATACCTGGTTCAATTTTCTGCAATGAATCTCCTACATTAGAATAGTAGAAAAGCTCATTTACATCACCGGCTAAAAGATTAAATCCCGGATAGTCATTTCGTCTTGCCGCTACTTTCTGAAGATAATCTTCTCCGTTTTCCACAACTTTTAAAAAATCGGCCACAAGTTCACCCCGGGTCCTTTTCCCTGCCGTATTTTCATCGGGATTGCGGTAATTGGTCAAGGCAGCAAACCTCCCTGCACTTGTCACTCCCATCCACGTCCCCATTTTCTCCAAATCCCTGCCCGCAAGAATATCAGGTCTGTCCTCCCAAAAATGAGCAGCAGCAGTTGGACGGCCATAAGCTTCATCACGGTTAGCGGCAACAATCAGCTTATACTTTGGATGAGCCTTATAAGCAAATAATATTAAACACATTAAAATCACGGCCTTATATATATATTTTCTATCTCTTATTATATCTTATCATCGAAAAATATAGGCACTCCGCCATGACGGAGTGCCTGAATGGTCAAACGATGTTCAGCTTGACTTCGGATTCAATATCTTTTTCAATCCTTTTATTATCCCCAACCAAAGCAATCTCACCAAAGGACTGCGTGGTCCCTATTTTTACTCCACGCTCAATGACTGTGCTGCTTCCGATCACTGCTCGGTTCACAGTCGCATTTTCTTCTATCACTGTATTCGGCAGGATAACGGAGTTTCTAATGACAGCCCCTTTGCCAACCTTGACTCCATAAAACAGGACTGAATTCTCAACGCGTCCTTCTATTTGGCAGCCTTCACTTACCAAGGATTGCTGAAGCTCTGCCCCTTCATCTAAATACATCGGCGGCTGCAGGGAATCCGCAGTATAAATCGGCCATTCAGGATGCTGAAGGATTGGATTCGTATCGGTCGACAGTAAATCCATATTAGCCTCCCAGTAGCTTTCGATGGTTCCAACATCTTTCCAATAACCATTGAAATGGTAGGCAAAAAGCTTCCTCTCTTCTTCGAGCATCGCAGGGATGATATCCTTTCCAAAATCCTTGGAAGAAGTCATGTTTTGTTCTTCTTTTAGCAAATAACTTTTTAATACCTGCCAGTTAAAGATATAGATTCCCATTGAAGCAAGGTTGGATTTTGGTGTTTTCGGTTTTTCCTCAAACTCTTCAATCCTATTTGTGCTGCGATCTACATTCATGATTCCAAACCTGTCTGCTTCGCTCCACGGTACATTAATTACTGAAATGGTAGCGTCTGCAGCAGTTGCTATATGCTGATCCAGCATTTTTTTGTAATCCATTTTATAGATATGATCGCCTGAAATTACCAGGACATACTCAGGGTCATAGGTCTCAATATATCGGATATTTTGGAAGATAGCATGTGCAGTGCCCTCATACCAGCGCTCGCCAAGCTCACATTGATATGGAGGTAAAAGGGTAACCCCGCTATTTTTCTGGTCTAAATCCCAGTTCTTGCCGTTCCCAATGTAATTTTGCAGCACATGAGGATGGTATTGAGTCAGAACACCTACCGTGTCTATTCCTGAATTGCGGCAATTGCTTAGCGTAAAATCAACTATCCGGTATTTCCCTCCATACGGAACCGCTGGCTTGGCAATATATTGTGTCAGCTCCCCTAGGCGTGAGCCCCTTCCACCTGCTAATAGCATGGCAATACATTGTTTCTTTGTCATAGCTGCCTCCTCATACTCGTTTGATTGATTTAATTTGAGAGTTTGCTTATTCTTTCATAAAATCTTCAGGTCCTTTTTTAGAACCGAAGATGTAACTAATAATTGGTTACTAATTATTAATTTCGGTCATCTTCCCAGAGCTTGTAATATAGCTCTTCCTGCTCGTTCTCTTCGGTTTCATCTATGTAAGAACGTACCGGCTTTTCAGCCTTCTTCTCACAAGTTTTTTTGTCCATCGGATCCGCTCCTATGCTGTTTACGCTGTAAATTCAATAACATTTTTTCATTTTAGCAAAACAAAACAGCTTCTAAAATCAGAACCGTTCGCCCTTTTATCGCAGTTTTTGACATAATTAGTGTCACTTTCAATAAGTTCGAACCACTCTTAATGGTTTTTTTAGTGTTCTTCTTCGATTCCCACCTAATTATGTCGAAAAGATTTTTTAAAAATTAACATCAATTGTGAATGTATCTTGAATATAAAAAAAATTCAATTAATTATCTGCAAAAAAGAGAGTATCCATAGACACCCTCTCCATCTAAGTCTTGTTATGTTATAACAAATCCTGCAATGCTTCGCTTGTCTTGGAAATTAACACTTACATTTAAATCAGAAAAAATTTCACGCAGGATATATATATTTAAGATTAACGTTTGTCAATATTCACCTGAACAAATGCAAAGTTATCCCTTATCATTTTTCAAAAAAAAAACCCGCTAGGCAGAGAGCCTATCAGGTATTGGATTGTTCTTTACTTATCTAATAAGAATTTAGCTGTGAATTGATCTGTAACAAGTACGTTTGTAAATTTCCCTTTTAATGCACCATAAATTCCTTCAATTTTTTGAGCGCCGCCTGCAACCAGGATGGAATACTTTTTCTTTTTTAATTCTTCCAGTTCGATGCCCAATGTCCTGGCATTCAAATTCTCATTGCAGACATTCCCGTCTTTATCAAAAAATCTTGAGCATATATCCCCCACTGCCCTAGATTCGATAACCTTGAGATCTTCCTCTGTAAAATAGCCTAATTGGAATAAGATCGATTCCGATTTAATGGGGCCAATTGTATATACAGCAATGTTGGCCTGCTTGCCCATTTCCAGGATTCGTTTTATATGCCTGTCAGCCTCCATCGCCTGTTTTACAACTACATGGTCGACGATTGCCGGCAAAGGTAAATGGTGAGGCGCACTGTTGAATGCTTTACCGAATAAATACAGGATTTCATTTGCGTACGTATTTGTTTCAGAGTGGCTGACTCCACCCTTTAACTGGACCACTTTAACGTTCTTCAACGCCTTCTGTTTTAATTCAAGAGCAACGTGATAAAGCGTTGTTCCCCACGTTACTCCGATAATATCATCATGGTCAACCACTTCATTTAGGAAGCTAGCTGCTTTTTCCCCTAAGTATGTTTTGATTACACTATCGTCGTATTGCGGTATATGAGTGACGATTGCCTTTTTCAATCCGAACTTTTGTTCAAGCTGTGAGGACAAATTTTCTACATCCTCTGTCGGATCCATGATTTTGATATCAACGATTCCCTCCTGCTTTGCCAGCTGAAGGAATCTCGATACTGTAGGCCTTGAGACACCAAGCTCCTTGGCAATATCGTTCTGATTATAATCTAATAAATAATAAAGCTTTGCAGCCGCGATTATCTTTAATAGCTTTTCTTTTTCCATTTCTGATCACCTTTGGCAACGACATAATTGATAATTTCATTTTAACAAAAAATCCGAATGAAAACATTTACATTTTTAATAAGAACAAAATGTTCATAAATCACCATTTCTTTACATTTGTAAAATCAATCATATAACATTTTTATCAAACATTTCACAATGTCTTACCAGTTATAGGGCCATCAAGATACAGAACAAAAAAGGAAGGGTTCGTGATGATGGAGAAAAACCTTATGCAAACAAAAGAAAGACATAGCTGCGGCTCTGCTAAATGGCGATATTAATTTTTAAAAATCCTGGTGTTTAGAGCGAAAAACAACAGGCAAATTTATCAGAGTCTTAGCTGCAAACGTTAATTTCCGCATTTCTGAAGGTCGTAAATCCATCTTCGTATATTACGAGTTTGTGTCTTAGTAGCAATAAAACTACTAATCTATTGAATACATGTCGATTCTTGTTTAAAATTGTGTAAAAGAGCATGAAATGCCTGTCATTATAAAACTAGAAAAAGCGATTAGTTAGGAGCAAATATTTTGAATAAAAAAATCTCCATCAGAACTATGACAATTGCTGCAATATTTCTTATCACTTTTTTGAGCTCTGAGAAAATCCGGTCGATTGAAAATACCTCAGCTGAAACAAAAGTTGACGCAGTTCCAAAAATCACACGGACAGATGCAAAAGTCATAAAGAAAACCCTGGCCGATGATCGAATAGAGGAAGGCACGAATAGCTCCGCATCAACTGGAGCTGATCTTAAAAACAAAAATGACCTGGTCCATGAAAACAAGAGAATCATAGATGGCGTACCCCTCATCAGCCAGCTGCCTGAATTAGAGCGAGGCTGCGAGGTTACCAGCTTAACGATGCTTCTTCAATCACAAGGGATTACAGCCGATAAAATGACTCTGGCGAAGCAAATACATAAGCTTCCTTTCCGCGATGCAAACTATGTACGCAGTAATCCATATGATGGATTCGTTGGCGATATTTATACTTTCAGCAAATCAGGATATGGCGTTTATCATGGTCCAGTGGCCCAGCTCGCTGAGAAATACCTTCCAGGGAAAATCAAGGATGTGACTGGCCAGACGATCAAGTCTGTATATAGCTTAATTGACAGCGGATCACCAGTTTGGGTAATCACCAACTCAACCTTTGCTCCTCTGCCAGAATCCGAATTTACAGTCTGGAATACGAACACTGGAAAAGTAAAGATTACATATAATGAGCATAGTGTCTTGATTGTCGGATATGACAGCCAGTCTGTTTTCATCAACGATCCACTTGCCGATACAGGTTATAAGTCCGTTCCAAGAAATGCTTTTGAACAGGCTTGGGTCCAGATGGGCAGCCAGGCGATTGGCGCTATAAAGTAATAACTTTATTATTTTATAGACTTAAGAAGTACTGCTATTGGCAGTGCTTCTTTTTTTGTTTTTTCCAGCAAAAAGGAGCGGAAATTAACAGGCACGTTAAATAGAACTATGTTTTTAGATCTTTTATTACGGGTAAAATTAACCATATAATTTAAATGGGGGCTTATAAGTGGACCTACATAACGGCAAGTTATTCAAGACGGCCGTATCATTGCAGGAGGTTTGGATGAGGACAAACCTGAAACACCACAGAATGAAGATTGGATCAATAACCGAGCTCACCGCATAAGAATGGAAGTTGAAAAATTATTTCCTATGCTAGATATTAAGGTTGCCTTTACCTGGGGTGCAGTTTTTGGGGAATCTGTCGACAATCTCCCTTTTATCGGTAAACATCCGACTAAAGACAGGATCTACTATTTATTAGGGTATGGCGGAAACGGAACAGTATACAGTATGCTCGGGTCTGTTATTTTCAAAGATTTAATTTTAGGCAGATCGAACAAGGATGCTGAGATTGTGAAGCTGGATCGGTGAGGATTCGATTTTTTAACTAACTGCCCAATCGGCTCTTTCAAATTGCCCATAGATGCTGTGAATAATATTATTTTTTTAGAGTGTGAAAAGTCACAGGAGAATTCACCCACAACAGCTATATTTAACTTATCATTAAGTTAAATAGGGGTGTTTTTATTGACAGCTAACGTTGGGGAAATCGACCAAATTATTCGGATTGTACTAGGTTTAATCCTTATTTCTTTATTTTTCTTATTAGATGGCAGCCTGAAATATATAGGAATTATTGGATTAGTTTTAGTACTAACTTCCTTTATTAAGTTCTGCCCGCTTTATACCTTATTTGGCATTAATACAAAGAAGGCAAAGAATTCATGAGAGAAGCCAGCCTGCGCGGCTGGCTCTGATTATGCATACAGCTTATTTTCTTCTTGCTTGAAGAAGCTCTTCATCGCATGGAATACGTCGGCTTTCTGCTTGAGGATAAAGTAACGGAAGTTTTCATCTTTAATGTTTTTATACGCGGACATTAGGGTCGAGTGGCGGTTGTACTGATTGACTTCCCCGTAACCAAACATATTGGAGACCTTCATCAGTTCTTCAACTAACTTCACACAGCGGGCGTTGTCGGAGGTCAGGTTATCACCATCTGAAAAATGGAATGGGTAAATATTGAACTTGCTTGGATTGTACTTATCATCAATAAGTTCAAGTGCTTTGCGGTAGGCGGATGAACAGATCGTTCCGCCACTCTCGCCTTTAGAGAAAAAGTCTTCCTCTGATACTACCTTTGCCTCAGTATGGTGGGCAATGAATTCTATTTCCACAGTTTCGTATTTGGAACGAAGAAAACGCGTCATCCAGAAGAAAAAGCTTCTGGCCATATACTTTTCCCATAATCCCATTGAGCCGCTCGTATCCATCATGGCAAGGACAACAGCCTTGGAATCCGGCTTCACGATTTCATTCCATGTCTTGAACTTCAGATCTTCCTTGTAAATAGGATGAAATGCTGGCTTTCCGGTCATCGCATTTCGTTTATACGCGGTCATCATCGTTCGTTTCTTATCAATGTTGCCCATCAACCCTGTTTTCCTGATATCGTTGAATTCGATGTTTTCCACAAGGTGTTCCTGCTGCTCCTTACGCTTAAGGTTCGGGAGCTCCAATTGTTTAAATAACGCTTCTTCAATTTCCATCATAGATACTTCTGCTTCATAATAGTCCTCGCCAGCCTGGTCTCCAGCACCCTGCCCTTTTCCTGGTCCCTGCTGCTGTCCAGACCCATCGCGCGCGACGACATCCCCAATCTTCGTGTCGCCGTTCCCCTGGCCGACATGTTTGTTCTTATCATAGTTATAACGAATTTTATACTCATCCAGTGACCTAATCGGTATCTTTACGACATCCCTGCCGTTGGACATGACAATGCTTTCTTCTGTGATCAAATCGGGTAGATTATTGCGGATTGCTTCCTGCACCTTTTCCTGATGGCGCTGCTGGTCATCATGTCCTTTGCGGTGGAGGGACCAATCTTCCTGGGAAATCACAAACTGGTGACTACTCTCATCGGTCATTTTCAACCCCTCCTTTTAATTATCCAATTGACTGTAACAGAAATGTTCTTATTGTCATACAATATCCCGATGGCCATAAGCTCTAAGGGAATTGTAATTACTCTATCTTATGCAGGAAGCGAAAATAATTTACAAATAATTTTGACAATTCTCTATTTCTCTTGTTCTGGACAAGCCCATTTTCTGTGCATACCTTTTAAAGCCTGTTGTCCCTCCAAAGATTCATTGGAAAAATTTAATCTTCAAAGTTTTTGTCCATGGTTTTGCTCTCTCCCACTACCCATGCGGCGGCTGCGACTTACCAAACAGAATGACGATACGATACTATACTAGAATGGTAGTTTTGTTAACTACTTTTTATGATTTATGGAAAACAGATTGGAATTATCATGAGACATTTTTCAAAAAAGGCTCTGTTAACCTTAACTGTTGATTTCCGCTTCAGGCACTCGCTTTCCGCTGGCGACCCGGGTAGCCTCCTCTGCGATCGACGCGCCTGCGGAGTAGTAAATGATCCTCACGAGGATCATTTCACCTAGCCCCTGACCCGTTCATCCGGCAGGACACTGAATAGCTTCCTCGGATCTGTCCACTCACGATGGAAATGCGTGAGCATTTTCGGAGGAGTCTCGTGCCTTCCGCTCCAATCAACAGGCTAAAAAACAAATTGAGCTTAAACAGAGCCTTCAAAAAAAATAACCTTCGCTTTCAGCAAAGGCTACTCTTTATCCTTATCAAATTGAACCGGGTCTGGCGCTTTGTCATAGTCTTCCTTCAAAACTTGACCAGTGCGGCGGTTTTCCATCTGCTTTCCGAGGTTTTTCATTTCCTCTTCATTTGGGGCCATAGAACTGTTTTTAGGGACATAATTTTTCGGCAATTCATTTTTGCTCATTCCAATCACCTCTTGCTGTACTATTCCCGTATTTATACATCTATAAACTTAAAAGAGCCCGCAATAACATCTGCAGGCTCTCATGTTTTATTATCTATTGAGCAGGCTGCCTACATAGCGCAGCAACTCGTTGGCAGATGTGGAATTGTATCCATGCTCATCGATCAGCCTGGCGACGACATTGTTGATTTTCTTCAGCTGCAGTTCATCCGGAGTCTTCGCAGAAGTTGTAATTTTTACAATATCCTTGAGATCGGCGAACAGCTTTTTCTGGATAGCTTCACGTAAGCGGTCATGTGAGTTGTAATCAAATCGCTTTCCTTTACGCGCATAAGCAGAAATTCTGATTAGAATCTCTTCACGGAATGCTTTTTTCGCATTCTCGGAAATACCAATTTGCTCCTCAATGGAACGCATTAGCTTTTCATCAGGGTTAATTTCCTCTCCAGTAAGTTGGTCACGCATCTTAGCCTTATTGCAGTATGCTTCGACGTTATCGAGATAATTTTCCATAAGCGTCTTGGCAGATTCCTCGTATGAATACACGAATGCTTTCTGGACCTCTTTTTTCGCGATATCATCATACTCTTTGCGAGCAAGTGAAATATAATTCAGATAACGCTCACGTACCTCTGAGGTAATCGATGGATGCTGGTCCAGGCCATCCTTAAGAGATCTTAATACGTCGAGTGCATTAATGGTCTTAATTTCTTTCCTGATAATCGTTGAAGATATTCGGTTGATGACGTAACGTGGATCAATACCGCTCATGCCTTCGTCTTGATGTTCTTTCTTCAATTCTTCCACATCAGCACTATTGTAGCCTTCAACGTTTTCACCATCATACAGTCTCATTTTCTTTACCAGGTCAATATCGCCTTTTTTCGGGTCTTTCAAGCGTGTAAGAATGGTGAACATTGCAGCTACCCTTAGTGTATGTGGAGCAATATGGACATCATTTACATCGCTTTCCCTGATCATTTTGTCATAGATCTTTTCTTCTTCAGTAACCTTTAAGTTGTATGGAATTGGCATAACAATGATCCGTGAATGCAAGGCTTCATTCTTTTTATTCGAAATGAACGAACGATATTCTGTTTCATTCGTGTGCGCCACTATTAGTTCATCGGCACTAATCAACGCGAACCTTCCCGCTTTAAAATTCCCTTCCTGGGTCAAACTCAGCAAATGCCAGAGGAATTTTTCATCACACTTGAGCATTTCCTGGAATTCCATCATTCCACGGTTCGCTTTGTTCAATTCCCCGTCAAAACGGTATGCTCTTGGGTCAGATTCAGATCCATATTCTGCAATGGTTGAAAAGTCGATGCTTCCTGTTAAGTCTGCAATATCCTGTGATTTTGGATCGGATGGACTGAATGTACCGATTCCCGTCCTCTTATCTTCTGAGAAGAAAATTCTTTCAACAATTACATCCTCTATTCTGCCGCCATATTCCTGTTCCAATCTCATCATATTAAGCGGAGACAGATTTCCTTCAATACGAATGCCATATTCATCATAGAAATCCTTGCGCAGATGGTGGGGAATCATATGCAGCGGATCCTCATGCATCGGGCAGCCTTTAATCGCATAAATAGCTCCTCTGTCTGTATGCGAATATGCCTCCAGCCCTCTTTTCAGCATGGTTACTAGAGTGGATTTACCACCACTTACAGGTCCCATCAGCAGGAGGATCCTTTTCCTGACATCCAGCCTTTTTGCAGCAGGATGGAAATATTCCTCAACGAGCCGCTCCAATGGTTCCTCAAGGCCAAACAGCTGTGAATTAAAGAAGGAATATCGTTTCTTTCCTTTTTCTTTTTCAATTCCAGCATCTTTAATCATATTATACACACGCGAATGTGCCGATTGAGCAACCCATGGCTGTTCCTTCACGATTTCAAGGTATTCCCTGAACGTCCCTTCCCACTTCAGCTTCTCTTCATCCTTGCGGTACAACTCAATCTTTTTTAAAATATCCATATGGACCTCCCCATGTAGCGTTATCAAGAGACGATTAATAAATTCTATGCAGCAAACAATTTGAACATGCGTAAAGGTTCAAGCTCCATGATTGTCCTTTTTATTTCTACTGGTAAAAAATCATGCCATTCCTTCACAGTTTCAAACTTATAGGCTATAATAAATTCTATATGGACAAATCCAACAAAAGGGAGGCTTACATACATGAAACTACTAATAATCATAGGCGTTACTGTTGCATTCTTATCTGCAATCTTCACTGCAGGATACAATGATAAGCCGGGCATCAATAAAAAATAAAAAGCTGCCGAATGGCAGCTTTTTTATTTGGCTATTTTCACAATCGTATTTGGTCTTTGATTTTCCCTGCTTATAGCCTTGACTGCTTTCTTTCATTACCTAAGCAATTTTACAAATCTCGAAAACAAATGTATTTTTTAGGCTATCGCTTTTTTATAAAACAACTCGCTACGAATTCCTGCATTTAAATTGTCTTATCTCTTGTTCAACTGCTGTTTCTCAACAAACTCCTTCATATACGTCCTCGACTTTCTGCCAAGCATCTTGGCCATTTGACCAGTCCAGGTATCTGACCGTTTGCCGCCTGTTCTCTCTCGATAATAGTCGGATGTCGTTTTATTGTACTCTTTCAGCTGTTGCTCCAACACATTCTGATCCTGCTCATACTCATTTTCCATATAGACATGTTCCAGAGGCAGTCGTGGTTTTAGATCTGTTTCTTGATCAGGATAGCCTACAGCGAGACCAAACAAAGGCACTACATACTCCGGAGTCTTCAATACTTCTTTAACAGCCTCGAGATCATTCCGGATCCCGCCAATATAGCAAATGCCAAGGCCCATTGATTCGGCTGCAATCGCAGCATTTTGTGCAGCAAGAGCTGTATCGATCAGTGCTACCATGAACTTTTCAGTGCTCTCTATGGAATCCGAAAGATCAGCATTTTCTAGATCGCCAATCATCTTATGACGGTAAAGGTCCGCACAAAAAACAAAAAAATGACCATTTTCTGCGACATAGGACTGATTGCCAGCAAGTTCCGCCAGCCGCTGCTTTTTTTGCTTGTCTGTTACACCAATAATTGAGTATGCCTGAATGAAGCTTGACGTGGAGGAAGCTTGCGCACTTTTCACGATCGCTTCGATTTGGTCCTGATCCAAAGGCTTGTCCTCAAATCGTCTTACTGAACGATGCTGCATAATAGTTTCAATTACATTGTTCATGCCCTCAACTCCTTTTAGGTCTGTTTTAATATATAATGCCAAAAAGGAGACCCATTATAATGGTCTCCTTAATATTTCCGCAAATCACGATAATCCTGCTGGCGCAGCGCCTCATAAATCAAAATAGCCGCTGTGTTTGAGAGATTTAAGGAGCGGATATTTTCATTCATCGGCAGCCTCAGGCATCTTTCAATATTATCTTCAATTACTTCTTTTGGAAGGCCAGTTGTTTCACGGCCAAAAATAAAGAAGAAATCCTTTTCTGCCACACTATAATCAAAATCAGAGTGTGCCTTTTTTCCAAATTTCGTTACATAAAAAAATTCTCCGCCTTGATTCTTCTCATAGAAATCATCAAGCGATTCATAATAATGTATTTTAACGTGCTCCCAATAATCCAATCCAGCACGCTTCAGCATCTTGTCATCCGTCGAAAACCCCAACGGCTTAATTAAATGCAGTTCTGTATCCGTTCCCGCACATGTACGAGCGATATTTCCTGTGTTCGCTGGAATCAGGGGCTGGTATAATACTACATGCAATGCCATGACTTTCACCTCTATCTAAAACTCTAACAGCTATTATACCACTACACTCCGGGACGACAAAGAAAAGCGCAGTTTGCATGAGAGAAAGCTTTTAAGTTTTAAGCGGCAAGAGAACCAATTTGACATCAAAAGAGCATATACTAAGGCTGTCACTGATCATCGTTAATCGTAAAGAATTTATATTTAATATTTGGAGTATAAGCTGTTGAATCCTCGTACGCCCAGTACCTCATCCTGCTGTTATACGTATGGGCATTCACAAGTGGCATCCCGTTAGCATCATGCCCCGTGACAATCGTCGTATGGTCGAACCGGCCATCACCCTGGAAATCATAGCAGATTACATCCCCAAGCTTAAGCTCCTCAGCACCGCTCACCTCTCTCGCCCTCAATCCGAGCTTTGAGGCAGGAAGATACGAGCGCATCGCATTGGCTACAGTCCAACTGAAGCTCCAATTATTATTTTGCATCCACCAGCCGTTGCTGCGGTTTGGATAACCCCTCATCGGAGCTCCACCAGTATGCAGGCATTGTGAAATATAGTTTGTACAGTCGACCTCGAATTTTTTATACGCAGGATTAAAGTCATTCCACCATCTCTCGGCATATTGAACAGCTTTTAAACGGTCATATTGATATCCCGCCCTATTTTGTGATGACTCCTCTGCAAAAACAGGCATGGCTGCGCCATCTTCTCCAGCTGGCTCAGATTCTTTCAACTTTTCATCTTTAACCAGCACGCCTTTATAAAACTCGGCCTGCCTCTTTTCCACTTCCTCTTCCATATAAAAGTGGCCCTTTAGCTTGATTAAGTATTGGAAATGGACATCGTACAATACCTTTGCTGTCTCCTTGCCCTCCATTTTTTTTTCAATCCTGCCCTTTGCTTTCGCTTTTACTATTTCAGCAGATCTTCTTGAGCAGCTCTGCTTCTTTTTCTCGATTGCCGGGCATTCATGCAAAAGATTCCGTGGCATTGAGACACATTGAAGGACACGCTGTTCAAGCAGCTCCTGCAGTTGTTCACGCATGTTCATCTCTCCCTTCATCATTCATATTTATGAAGAGAGTCAGGATTTCAAGCATATAAAAACTGTTTTTATAAAGAATATAGCTTAACACCTGCACATCAAGGAAAAAGAAAGAGGAACGGATTCATTTCAAATCCATTCCTCTTTATATTGATAGAGTTGTTTCTGAACCACCCTTAAAGAACTCCAGCCCTTTACCTATCTCATTAAGAACATCTGCATCTTTTTCAGCCTTAAATGCTGCAGTGAGTGCAGTAAACGCTTCTTGTCCGCCAATTTTGCCCAGAGCCCAAGCAGCCGTCCCCCTTAGTACGGGACGAGGGTCTTCCTTCAATACCACGATCAGCTCCGGAATGGCTGTTTCATCCTTATAATGCGCCAATGCAATAATCGCATTTCGTTGGATTGGCTTCTTTCCTCTCCACGATCCTGATACGTGTCCAAACTTCTCTTTAAAGTCACGATTGCTGATTGTTAATAATGGCTTTAACAACGGTTTTGCAATTTCCGGATCGGGCTCCATTTCTGGGTGGAAGTGAAAATCCTTCCCCTTATTTTCCGGACACACAGTCTGGCAGGTGTCACAGCCGTATAGCCTGTTGCCAAGTTTCTCACGGAACTCTTCTGCCAGAAAACCTTTAGTCTGTGTGACAAATGCAATGCACTTCTGAGCATCGAGCTGTCCTCCTTGGATAAGGGCACCGGTCGGGCAAACCTCAACACATTTATTGCAGCTTCCGCATCTGTCTTCCATAGGTGTATCCGGTTCAAAAGGAATATTTGTGATCATTTCACCAAGATACACATATGATCCGAATTCAGGGGTAATGATAGAACAGTTCTTACCGCTCCAGCCAATCCCTGCACGCTCAGCTACAGCCCTGTCCACCAGTTCACCTGTATCGACCATGGATTTAAATCTAGCACCTGGGACCTTTTCAGCAATATAGTCTTCAATCTTTTTCAGCCTGTCTCTTAAAATCGCATGGTAATCCGTTCCCCACGATGCCCTGCAAAAAATACCTCTTCGCTCACCCTTCTTGCTGACAACCGTTGTTCTCATCTTAGATGGGTAAGCGAGCGCAATCGATATGATTGATTTTGGGTGTTCAAAGATCAGCGCAGGCTCCGTTCTTTTTTCAATATCTTTTTCTTCAAAACCAGATTGATATTGCAGCTCCTGCTGTCTGTATAATCGAATTTTCATTTCCTCGAAAGTCGATGGTGCAGCAAATCCAATTTTATCTATTCCAATTTTTTTGCTATATTCAATGATGTCTTGCTTAAGTTGGATAATGTACACTTAGGTACCTCCTTTCATATTAGATTAGTTTTCAAACCGTATATCTATCTAAAAAACACATCTTTTTTTAAAATTCATTTTTAAAGTCCTAATTTTAAATGTACATCACTTTTATGATAAACTATTTTTAAGCAGTTTTGGAGGTGGAATCTATGGAAATTAAGGTATCCAGTACAATATGTGATCTCATACCCGGGTTTTCGGTCGGGGTTATAGAATATAAAGATATTCAGGTAGGGGACTCGCCGCAAATGCTAAAAGGCAGGCTTCAGCTTTTCCAGGAATCCATTTACTTTGATCTCTTAGAAAAAAATGTAACAGATCTAGATGGCATTAAGGAATGGCGAAGTATTTTCAAAAATACAGGAAAAGATCCAAACCGCTACAGGCACTCCGCCGAAGCCTTATACCGCAGGATAGCCAGACAAAACTATCTTCAACCTGTTCATAGCGCTATAGACTTAAATAACTTCTTCTCGCTTGAATATCAGGTTCCTATTGGTGTGTATGACAGTGATAAGTTCAGCGGCAATGTCCAGATAAGAATAGGTGCAGAAACAGAAGAATACGCAGGTCTTAATGGCAGAATAAACAATGTAAGTAACCTAATCGTTTCCACAGATGATCAAGGACCATTTGGCAGCCCATTCGTTGACTCAGAAAGGACTGCTGTAACGCTAGAAACTACTAACGCTCTGCAAATCGTTTACTTAAGACCATCGGTTTCACAGGAAAGCAAAGAAAAAATGACAGAATCACTAATGAACATGTTCATCCAAATTCACGGGGGATCAGGTACATATAAAATTGTGGGATGCTGAGGCATCCTTTTTTCAATTAGTTTGTTTTACTCAAATTTCCTTCAAAAGGGGATTACAGTCATTTACCTTTTTCCTAACCTTTTTACCCCTCATAAGAATTTTCTGATTTACGAGCAAGTGATCATACAATCATTTCAGCGTAAAACATAAAAAAACGCAACACTTCGTTTTCTGGAAACGAAATGCTGCGTTAGTTACGTATGTATGGAGCGGGTGAAGGGAATCGAACCCTCATCATCAGCTTGGAAGGCTGAGGTTTTACCACTAAACTACACCCGCATACATATCAAATGAAATAAAGAAAACAGGTATCCCTGTTTAATAATAAAAGTGGTACCGGTGGTCGGGGTCGAACCGACACTCCAGAAGGAACACGATTTTGAGTCGTGCGCGTCTGCCAATTCCGCCACACCGGCGTATTAAAATGTCTTACTTTGCAAATACCATTAATAATCTAATGGAGGCGGCAACCGGATTTGAACCGGTGAATAAAGGTTTTGCAGACCTTTGCCTTACCACTTGGCTATGCCGCCATACTTATTGGAGCGGAAGACGGGATTCGAACCCGCGACCCCAACCTTGGCAAGGTTGTATTCTACCACTGAACTACTTCCGCAAAAATGGCTGGGCTAGCTGGATTCGAACCAACGCATGACGGAGTCAAAGTCCGTTGCCTTACCGCTTGGCTATAGCCCAATATATTGTATGCACTTATTATTAAATTTGTGAATTATAATGGGGCGACTGATGGGAATCGAACCCACGAATGCCTGAACCACAATCAGGTGCGTTAACCACTTCGCCACAATCGCCATTATAAAATTGGCAGGGGTAGTAGGAATCGAACCCACACCAAAGGTTTTGGAGACCTTCGTTCTACCTTTAAACTATACCCCTAAAGAAAAATGGTGGAGGGGGACGGATTCGAACCGCCGAACCCTGAGGGAGCGGATTTACAGTCCGCCGCGTTTAGCCACTTCGCTACCCCTCCATTATAACATGATTTTGATTTATGAAAAACCCATTTAATCATGTTTCATGTGAAGATAAGTATTTTTATAAATGGTGGCTCAGGACGGAATCGAACCGCCGACACAAGGATTTTCAGTCCTTTGCTCTACCGACTGAGCTACTGAGCCA
>NZ_JBALSS010000009.1:0-21851 GCF_036967045.1 Bacillus sp. JJ1609
GGCTCAGCGCCAGCCCCTAGAAGAATTTGTTTATGAAAAAGCCGGCAGTTGGGCTTTTTCATAATTCTTCCGCGGAAAGCGAAGCGCCTGGAACGAAAATCAACAGCCTTGTTTAACAGAGCCTATAATTTAGGGTTATCAGAGCTTAAATTTAAAGAACCGTTATATTCCTAATTTTACTGCATAGCTTGTCATAAGACCGATTAAGGAGTGGTTTTATGACATATATTATTGAGAATGCCCATGTGCTAAAAGGACAAGCTATATCAAATACTAGTTTGCTGGTTGATGGTGAGCGGATTATTTCTGCAAGACCTTCTTTTAATCAGTATAACTATATGCGAATGGATGCTGATGCATATATAATGACCTCTACCCATGTCCTCTTTGACCCTAATCTCCCGTTAACCGGGCCTTTTAAAGAAAGAAAAGACTATTTTCTGAAAAACTTCCTCTTGCGCGGGAGTACTATTGTTTTAACAGCAGTAAAGGTGCAATATGAGCGGGAAATGGATCTGAGATTGAAGCAAGCTAAAAGTGATTTAATTGACAGTCCCATCGATTATGTACTAGGGATCAGCATTCCAACCCGTTTGCTAAATCCAGTTTTTGTCAGGAAATGCAAAAAAGCAAAAATTCCGGCGTTTTTTTTGGAAATAGGTGATATGAAAGAGCTCGACCGAATCCCGTGGGGGTGGGTCAAGGAAGCGATGTTTCCCTATAACAGCCCGATCATACCGGTTTTTCCGGACTGCAAAAATAAAAAGGAGAAACAAATGCAGTTATATGTGTGGGCGGAGCGGATGAAAAGAGAAGGAATTCCTGCTGTTTACGAAGAATTAGCAGAGTTAAGTCCTATACGGAGAACTATTTTGAAGAAGATTGGTATTATTCCAGCCAAATCAAATTTACACAGCGGAGGCGAGCTAAGTTATAATTTATACCAGAAAAATGATGAGACTGCCATGGTGGATGAAAATAGGCTTTTCTCATCCAATTCTCATCTGCTGGCTGTCACGGTAGACAAGGGAAAAGTCATTCGAGCCGGCTGCGAGGTTTATTATCGTCCTGGTAAGGGAGAGAATGTTATAATTAACACACCAGGGTTTTTTACAGATAATCACTGATTTATGCTCCTAGAAAGCGGATGTGTTAATACTTAATTTTCATTTTAAGTACTCTGTTGATTGGAGCTGAAAGCGAAGCGGCTCAAGCGGAAATCAGCAGACCACTTTAACACAACCTAGTAAAAAAAAGAGCGCTGGGTAAAAACTCGACAAATGATTGAAACTAAAAGATAGGATGATATAGATGGTTGGAGTACAAGAAATAACTGAGTTTATTGAAAATGGACAACTTGAAAAGGCGATGGCTGCTTACCAGGATATTTTGGCTAAAGGCAGTGATGAAGAAAAGTTCCTGCTTTCTGAAGAGCTTTTCCGGTTTGGATTCATGGAGGAAACGGGAGCATTGCTGGAAAGCCTTTTGAGAAGTTATCCAGATGAAGGCGAATTGCATGTTTTGCTTGCTGAAACATGGATTGAATTAGGTAAGGAAGAGGAAGCGATTCTTTCCCTTGAAAAAGTTAAAGCAAATGATCCATCATTTCCTCAGGCCTTGCTGCTGTTAGCCGATATTTATCAAATGGAAGGTCTATATGAAGTTAGCGAAAATAAGCTTCTGGAGGCTAAAAGGATGCTTCCAGCAGAGCCAGTGATTGACTTTGCTCTTGGTGAGCTTTATTCGCATCAAGGTAAACTCATGGAAGCAATACAGTATTATGAGACTGTGCTTAAATCCAGTGAAGAAATCGGCGGTGTGAACCTTAACCAGCGCATGGCAGAAACGTTGAGTGCAGGCGGGTCATTTGAAGAAGCACTACATTTTTATGAAAAGGCTATTGATCAAAAACTGGAAATAAATACTCTGTTTGGATTTGCCTTTACAGCTTTGCAGGCAGGCTATAATAAAACTGCAATCGAAAAATTTGAAGAGCTAAAGGCTTTGGATCCAGAATACCATTCCTTATATTTATATCTGGCAAAATCATATGAACGGGAAGAAATGATCGAAGAAGCCTTTGAAACTGTCAAACTCGGCATTGAGCAGGATGACTTCAACAAGGATCTATATTTCTATGGCGGAAAACTGGCACTTAAGCTACCTGATGAAGAAACAGCAGAAAAAATGCTGCGTGAAGCAATTGCACTTGATCCTGGATTTACAGAAGGTGTACTTGTCCTGAATAAGCTATTGTTGATGCAGGATCGGCACAAAGACGTATTGGACCTGCTCCGTGAAGCAGACCTGAACGAAGAAGAAGAACCTCAGCTGCTTTGGGATGAGGCTGTTGCTTATCAGCACATTGAAGATTTTTCACAGGCATTAAACAAATACCATCTAGCATATACTTTCTTTAAAGACAACAAAGAATTTTTAACGGATTACGGATATTTTTTAATTGAAGAAGGAAAAATGGCCGAGGCTGCCGAAATTTTTAGTAAGTTAGTTGAAAAAGAACCTGGCAATGAAGAATTCCGGGAACTGTTGGATCGGTTAACGGAAAATCAGTAATCAAAAATATTTGAGTTATGCAGAGGAGGGATTCAAAAATGACAACCCCTGTATCTGTCAACGAGAAGAAGGATTTTATCCGCTGGTTTTTGAACCATTATCAGCTGAAAAGGCGGGAATGTGTTTGGATCCTTAACTACTTGATGAGCCATGACCAGCTGATGGAGAAAGTCCATTTTGTGGAAAATGCGCAGTACTGCCCTAGGGGATTAGTTATGTCGACCCATTGCGTAGATGAAGTTCCATTCCGGTTCTTTAAAGAAAATGTAATGACGACAGACGCAGAAAAGTCTTTCCATGATATTCGTTTGAACAGGGAAGAAGAGATTTATATCCAGTTAAATTTCCATGCTTCAAACAAAGCCCACCAGTTTGCGGCGGTATTGGAAGAAAACCCTTATATGCCAGGGCAGCTTCAAATCAGTGAAAGTGACAAAATGGTTGCCGAACGGTTCCTTGAGGACAGCATCCAGAAGTTCCAGAAAGACAAACTGCTGCACTTGATTGATGAAGCATTGGACAGCCAGGACCAGGAAGCCTTTGCACACCTGACCGAACAATTAAAAAGATTAGGCGCAGTGAATTTATCATAGTCTGCTTTGATAGCAGGCTTTTTATTTTGCCTGAAAAATGTTCAATAAAATACCCTTAGAATTTTTCACTGCAATATTTTTTACTTTTTTGCCTTCAATTTCAAAACCATTCGAAAACTAAATTTAGTAATGATATTATAGATAGTGGATTATTTAATAGATGGAGTTGGTTATATGAAATGGGTTGCTGCAGACATTGAAATGTACCAGAAGGCGGCAGAATATGTGGATACGGCTATCATACCGCTATTACCAGTTTCTTTTGATAGTGACATGAAACAAAGTGCATCTATGGCTGAATTTGTTGGAATTCTTACTGGACAGCTTGAAAAACAGTTTAAGGGCCGTATTTTCCTTTTGCCAGCCTTTGTGTATATAAAAGGCCATTCTGGAAACCTTAAAACATTGCAGGAATGGGAAAAAACTGTATTGGACAAGCAGTTCAAGCATCTGTTTTTTGTGACTTCCGATAGCAGCTGGAGACAGCATGAGAATGAAATGTCAGGAACGCTCTTATGGCTGCCATCATTGCCACTAGAGCATATACAGGACCAGCAGAAAGTTTCGATTGTCGAGGACCAGGTTAAGCAGCTTTTAACGCTTTTCACCGAAAAATGGGAGCAGGAGGAATAAGCCTGTATGGTTTATCTCTGTGAAAAATGTTTTCAACATAGTATTATATTGATTTTGTAATGAGATTGATATATCATGGTTATGTCCTAGTTTTAAAATGTGTTTAAACTATGTCCGTTGGGGACTTAACTTGGGAATAGAGGGGGGAATAGCGTGAGTAAGCATCGTGTTTCAAGACGTCAATTCTTAAACTATACTCTTACAGGTGTAGGCGGTTTCATGGCTGCAGGGATGCTGATGCCAATGGTCCGATTTGCCGTAGATCCTGTGCTTAAGGGAGAAGAAGCGGGAGATTTCATCGCGACTCCATTGAAAGTCGCAGAAATTACGAATGAACCGCAAAAAGTTAATTTTACATTTACACAAAAAGATGCATGGTATGAATCTGAAGAAACAGGAACTGCATGGGTTTTCAAGGATGAAGAAGGGAAAATTGTTGCCCTTTCACCAGTTTGTAAACACTTAGGCTGTGTTGTAGCATGGAATACGGATAAGCAGAATCCTAACCAGTTCTTCTGTCCTTGCCACTATGGCCGTTACGAAAAGGATGGAACAAACGTGCCTGGTACACCGCCATTGGCACCTTTGGATGTATATCCAACAAAAGAAAAAGACGGACTGCTTTATGTAGGAAAAGCCAAACCACGGAAGGGGGCGTAATCATTGTTAAACAAAATTTACGATTGGGTAGATGAGCGTTTAGATATTACGCCTATGTGGCGCGATATTGCAGACCATGAAGTACCTGAGCACGTTAACCCGGCGCATCATTTTTCCGCGTTCGTTTATTGCTTTGGAGGTCTGACGTTTTTCATTACTGTAATACAGATCCTGTCTGGTATGTTCCTGACAATGTATTATGTTCCGGACATCAAGAATGCATGGGAATCTGTATATTATCTTCAAAATCAAGTAGCATTTGGACAAATTGTCCGCGGTATGCATCACTGGGGTGCGAGCCTTGTCATTGTAATGATGTTCTTACATACGCTTCGCGTGTTTTTCCAGGGAGCTTATAAAAAACCTCGTGAATTGAACTGGGTAGTCGGAGTTTTAATTTTCTTCATTATGCTTGCCTTAGGTTTAACTGGATACTTGCTTCCATGGGATATGAAAGCATTATTCGCAACGAAGGTTACTTTGCAGATTGCTGACGCGGTTCCATTAATTGGGCCATATATTAAGATTCTGCTTTCTGGGCATTCAACAATTGTTGGTGCACAAACCTTGACTCGTTTCTTTGCGATCCACGTATTCTTCTTGCCTGGAGCACTTTTGGGCTTAATGGGAGCGCACTTCCTAATGATTCGTAAGCAAGGTATTTCTGGTCCATTGTAATAATCGAATGAAAGTGTTGTGCGGATGGAAATTCGCCCAACGATTTGGAAAAAGGAGGGGATTGCTCGATGCATCGTGGTAAAGGTATGAAGTTCGTAGGAGACTCTCGTGTTCCTGCAGAACGCAAGCCTAATATTCCGAAAGACTACTCGGAATACCCTGGCAAAACGGAAGCGTTTTGGCCTAACTTCCTGTTGAAAGAATGGATGGTTGGAGCTGTTTTCCTGATTGGATTCTTGTGCTTAACTATTGCACACCCGTCTCCGCTTGAGAGGATTGCTGACCCTACAGACACAGGATATATTCCGCTGCCAGACTGGTATTTCTTATTCTTATATCAATTGCTAAAATATTCATATGCATCTGGTCCTTATACAGTTATCGGGGCTATGGTAATACCTGGTCTCGCTTTTGGTGCACTATTGCTAGCTCCGTTTATTGATCGCGGCCCTGAACGCCGTCCATCAAAACGTCCGCTTGCAACTGGTTTTATGCTTTTGGCAATTGCTTCAATTTTCTATCTTACTTGGGAATCCGTTGCAACCCATGACTGGGAAGCTGCGAAGAAACAGGGTGAGATATCTGATGTAAAAATCGATAAGAACTCTGATGGTTATAAGATTGCCCAAGCTCAAACATGTACTTCATGTCATGGTGGAGAACTTGGCGGAGGTGCTACAGCTCCGAGCCTTGCTGCTACCAAACTGAATGCAGAAGAGATTGCTAAAGTTGCGAAAGAAGGTAGAGGTAATATGCCTGCTGTCTTCAAAGGAACTGATGAGGAACTTAAGACACTTTCTGAATTCATTGACGGTCTAAGTAAATAAGAACAAAAAGCCTGCAAGGATAACTTGCAGGCTTTTTTACGGGAATTATAGGCTCTGTTTGGAATGGGGAAGATTTTTTCGAATGATGGTAATCAACTTATAAAAAGCAACAAAGTATACACAAAAAACTTTTACATTAGAGAGAAGATTTCAGACCTTCAATAACTTTGACTGGAATTATCGATTATTTGGATTAGACGATTTAGTTTCTTCGGATATACCCATTTATATAACTTCCTATGTTAAATACTCAACCACACAATAAATTTTATAATATAGCCTTTTAATATCATATTTACAGAATGCATGCTTGGTTTCTGATCCTTAAACTGTAATAATAGAATTAGAAAACTTTGGAATGGAGAGACAAAATGTTTAAGAGATTATATCCTTTGTTGGGCAATAAATCTGTACTTTGGTTATTATTTTGGGTCAATGTACTAGGGACTGCTTATGGGTACTACTGGTATAAATGGCAGCTTGTAGATACCCCGCCTGAATTCTTGCTTTTTGTACCGGACAGCCCGACAGCCAGTTTATTTTTTGTATTCGTTTTGGCAGCTTTCTTAATGGGAAAGAATTGGCCGCTAATGGAAGCCCTTGCCATTGTCAGCCTTTTTAAATATGGAATATGGGCTGTTGTGATGAATATGCTTGTTTTTTTTGTATCCGGACATCTCGACTGGATTGGATTAATGCTAATGGGTTCGCACTTTGCAATGGCAGTGGAGGGTGTGCTTTATGCTCCTTTTTACCGAATGAAGGCGTGGCACCTGATTGTGGCAGCTATTGTTGTCCTGCATAACGAAATTATCGACTATGTGTTCATGATGATGCCAAGGTACCATTCGCTAGATTTATACATGGACCAAATCGGCTACTTTACATTCTGGCTCAGTATTCTGTCAGTTGGCGTCGGATATTATTTTGGCCTTCGTCCAGGCAGATTTTCCATGTCTATAAAAACATTCCGATAAGACTCAAATTCTGGTCTAACCTTGTCCACCCTATCATACATTTTAATAGTATTTAGAGGGGGGACAGGAATGAAAGCAAAATTTTTCTTATTATTTTCGGTGCTGCTTATGCTTGCGCCGTTAGCAGCATATGCCGAAACAACGTCGCCTGTTGAACAGCTTGATGAGATTTCTGATGAAGCGCTGCAAATGGCCAAGCTTCATCGCTATGATGATGCAAACAGGATTCTGAAGCATTTTTCAGAAGAGTTTCTTACGGTTACAGGGAATGGCAGGCCGTTTTCAATGGATGAGCTTAGAATTATAACCGTTGCCCATGAAGAAGCAGTTGAAGCAATGGCAAATGCTGAAATGGGGCATAATGAAAGAATGAACAAGGTCACCAAGTTCAGACTTGCCATCGATGCCATAGCTTCTACACACCAGCCGTTATGGACAGAGATGGAAGGACCAATCATGACGGTGTTCAACAACGTAAAAACCGCGGCAAATGAAGGGAATAATGACCAATTTCATACAAACCTTAACTCATTTCTGTCTTTATATAATGTGATTTATCCGAGCATGAAAATCGACATAAATCCTGAGACAATCCAAAAAATTGACGCTAAGGTAAGTTTCATAGATCAGTACCGTCCGCAAGTTTTATCTGAAGCTTCAAGCCAGGAAGAGCTTGAAGCACTGGAATCTGATCTGCAGACCATTTTTGATGAAATGACCGAGGACGAAGCTGATCCATCACTCTGGTGGGTGATGATTTCTACTGGAAGCATCATTATTCTTACATTGTCTTATGTAGGATGGAGAAAATACAAAGGTGACAGTAAAAAGTCGAAGAAGGTTCAAAAAGAGCGGAAAAATTGACACCGAATATCAGCATTTATAAAATAGTAATTACAACTAGAGCTGTTAGGAGGTTCTCGGATGTATTTAATTTACTTTGCGATCATTATTTTGATACCGCTTTGGGCTCAATTCAGAGTTAAAGGAACTTATAACAAATATTCAAAAGTAGCTTCGTCTTCACATATGACCGGTGCTGAAGTAGCGCGTAAAATTTTGGATGACAACGGTTTATATAATGTTGGAGTAGAAGAAACGAGAGGATTCTTAAGTGACCATTACGATCCGCGCTCCAAGGTGGTCCGCCTTTCATCACAAAACTTTTTTGGTCATTCTGTTGCCGCCGCTGCCATTGCGGCACATGAAGTGGGCCATGCAATCCAGGATGCCCAGGATTATGCATTCCTTCGTTTTCGGCATGCACTTGTACCTGTGGCTAACATTGGCTCCAATTTTTCATGGATCCTGATTATGATCGGTATTTTTGCAAAACTAAGCGGAATGCTCTTGCTGGGGATTCTCTTCATGGCGGCTGCGGTTGTGTTCCAGGTAATTACATTGCCGGTTGAATTCAATGCGTCAAACCGTGCAATGGACCAGGTTGTTTCCGCGGGAATCATCCGGAATGATGAAGAAAGAGAAACAAAGAAGGTGCTCAATGCAGCAGCATTGACTTATGTAGCTGCCGCCGCTGTTGCTGTACTGGAGCTTGTCCGCCTTGTTTTGATTTATACAGGTATGACAAGAGACGAATAAAAAATCCGGACAGATTTGTCCGGATTTTTTTTATCTTTCTAAAGGAAGTTTATTTTCATCCAGTGTGAAGCCTTCTCCAAGGACATCGTGGACAACTGTGACCGAAACAAAGGCATGTGGGTCCACAGAGTTAATAACATTCTTCAGCCGTACGATTTCGTTTTTCGCCACGACACAGTATAATACGTTTCTTTCAGTTTTAGTATATGAACCCACAGCTTTTAGGCTTGTGACCCCTCTGTCCATATCCTTCATGATCTTTGCGGCGATCTCATCATTTTTATCAGAGATGATCATTGCCCCCCTGGCTGCATAAGAACCTTCTTGCATGAAGTCAATTACTCTCGCTCCGACAAAGACAACTACAAGAGTGTACATTGCTTCACGGTAATTCAGATATGTAATAAGTGAAAGAGTTATTACGCCGAAATCAAACATGAACATTGTTCGGCCCATCGTCCAGCCAAAGTATTTTTGAGCAAGCCTGGCGATAATATCGACTCCGCCAGTCGTGCCTCCGTAACGAAAGATAATTCCTAGTCCGATTCCGATAAAAACACCTGCAAACAGGGCTGCCAAAAATAAATCTTCGTATAATGGCATCTCAATTTGATACTTTTGAAAAATTCCCAGGAATATGGATACACCCACAGTACCGATGATCGTGTAAATAAAGACACTTCGTCCGAGCAGCTTCCAGCCAAGGAAAAAAAGCGGCAGGTTCAGCAATAAATTCGTTATGGAAGGAGACCATCCAAATACAAAATAAAGCAGAAGGGTAATCCCTGTAAAACCGCCTTCTGCAAGGTTGTTCTGCATATTGAAATGGACAAGCCCAAAAGAAAATATGGCTGCACCAAGCAGAATAAAAAATATATTTTTAAATTTCACACCATAGAGCAAAATGATACCTCCCAAAAGTACGCATATTTCTAGCAGTCAAAGCGTTTTTATTATATAAAATATAAGACACAAGGGCAATCTTTTACAGGGAGCTGTTCGATCTTCCCTAAAAGTGAATGTCTGTACAAAAGGAATGAAGACCAAATAGTAAGAGCGGAAGGAAAAGTCATTCATACGGTCCATGGCTGCACAAACAGCAGAAGATCTGGAAGAAAAGTCCTTATTAAGGGATATTGCAAATCAAAAATATTTGTCAAAGCCTCTCCATTGAGCTAACATCGATATAGAAAAGCATACATATGAAGGTTGGGTGAATTGCTTGGGTGAGAATAAAACTGTTAAAGACCTCCAGCAGGAAGTGGACCAGTATATTAGCCAGTTTAAGGAGGGCTATTTCAGCCCACTGGCTCTGCTTGCAAGAATGACCGAGGAACTTGGGGAATTGGCACGAGAAGTTAACCATTTTTATGGGGAGAAACCCAAGAAACACGATGAAGAAGAAAAAACAGTAGAAGAAGAGCTGGGAGATATGTTGTTTGTGATGATTTGTTTTGCCAACTCATTAAATATTGATCTTGAAACAGCGCATGACAGAGTCATGGCTAAATTCAACACAAGGGATAAAGATCGCTGGACTCGTAAAGACAGCTAAATTAAAGGAGATACATAAATGAAAAACGTTAAAATAGTTATAGCGGGGCCCCGTGGAAGAATGGGAAGAGAAGCAGTACAGCTTGTGCTGGACACTGAGAATTATGAACTGGCTGCTGTAGTTGACCGAAAGCATGAAGGAATGAAGTTAGGAGAAATCGATGGCTTCCCTCAGAGTGATGCCCTGGTATATACAGATTTCGAGAAATGCCTACAGGAAATCGAGCCTGATGTTCTGATCGATTTAACGACTCCTGAGGTAGGTATGTTCCACACAAGGACCGCATTGAAATATAAGGTTAGACCTGTAGTGGGAACAACTGGCTTCTCTAAAGATGATCTAAGTGAACTGGAGCGGATGTGTACAGAACAGGAAACGGGATGCATTATTGCTCCTAACTTTGCAGTTGGGGCAGTTTTAATGATGAAGTTTTCACAAATGGCAGCCAGGTATTTCAGTGATGTAGAGATTATTGAGCTGCACCACGGCCAAAAACTGGACGCCCCATCGGGTACTGCTGTTAAGACTGCACAAATGATTTCCGAAGTAAGGGAAACGAAAATTCAGGGCCATAAAGACGAAAAGGAAACCATTAAAGGAGCAAGGGGTGCTGACTTTGATGGCATGCATATCCATTCAGTGAGACTGCCAGGTCTGATTGCTCACCAGCAGGTAATGTTCGGGGCAGATGGACAAACTCTTACAATTCGCCATGATTCCTATAACCGGAGCTCCTTTATGTCAGGTGTAAAACTTGCAGTGGATACAGTGATGAAAATGGATTCTTTTGTTTACGGCTTAGAGAATATTATTGAATAGGGGAGAGACAATGAATATTGCCTTAATCGCCCATGATCGAAAGAAAGATGATTTAGTGGGGTTCACGGTTGCATATAAAGAAATTTTTGAAAATCATAAACTCTATGCGACTGGGACGACAGGATTACGGATAATTGAAGCAACTGGTCTTATAGTCGAGCGCTTCCAATCGGGTCCTCTTGGAGGAGACCAGGAAATTGGTGCCCGAATCGCCAATAACCAGATGGATGCGATTTTCTTTTTCAGGGACCCGCTTACCGCTCAGCCTCATGAACCTGATGTTACTGCATTGTTAAGGCTGTGCGATGTATATTCTGTACCGCTCGCGACCAATATGGGAACAGCGGAAATTTTAATAAAAGGAATAGAACGGGGCGACCTCGACTGGCGGAATATAGTCGAAAAGAAACAAGGTGATAATGATGGAAAATCTAAAGCTTGATATATTGGCATTTGGAGCCCATGCTGATGATGTAGAAATCGGCATGGGTGGAACAATTGCCAAATATGCTAGTGAAGGTAAACGAATTGGAATTTGTGATTTAACAAAAGCTGAAATGTCTTCGAACGGTACAGTTGAAACTAGGATGCAGGAAGCAGATAAGGCTGCAGGAATTCTCGGGGTAAAGGTGAGAAAAGCGCTTGATTTGCCTGATAGGGGACTGTTTTTAAAGGATGAATACATAAAAAAAATCGTGGGAGTAATCAGGTTTTACCGTCCGGCGATCGTGTTTGCACCTTATTTTGATGACCGTCATCCTGATCATGGCAGCTGCGCTCGCCTTGTTGAGGAGGCGGTCTTTTCGGCGGCTGTAAGAAAATATGGCGAGAATGACAGCTTAATGCCTCACAGGCCTGATGCATTATTTTTTTATATGATCAATGGATTCCATAAGCCTGATTTTGTTGTAGACATCTCGAAGGAAATGCCAAAAAAGGTAGAGGCATTGAATGCCTATGAAAGTCAGTTCATGAAGGGATCATCAACCTTTTATACCCCTCTAGTTAACGGATACATTGAGAGTGTAGAGGCACGGGAAAAATTATTCGGCAAGGAAGTCGGTGTGGACTTTGCCGAGGGCTTTATGTCCAAGAAACCATTGTTAATCCACAAGGATTTGTTAGGGGAAAAAAAATGAAAAAACTCAAGATCGGAATTACCTGTTACCCGACAGTCGGCGGATCAGGTGTTGTTGCAACAGAACTTGGCAAACTTCTTGCAGAAAAAGGACATGAAATCCACTTCATTTCTTCAAGCCTGCCATTCAGGCTGAAGAAAATGTATCATAATATTTTTTCACATGAAGTGGAGGTAAACCAATACTCTGTCTTCCAATATCCGCCTTATGATATTGCTCTGGCAAGCAAAATTGCCGAGGTGGCTGTCATGGAAAATCTGGATGTTCTGCATGTGCATTATGCAATTCCGCATGCAGTCTGTGCCATTTTAGCCAGGCAAATGAGCGGGCGCGATTTGAAAATCGTGACAACCCTTCATGGAACAGATATTACAGTGCTGGGATATGATCCATCACTTACAGATGCAATACGATTTGGTATCGAGAAATCAGATTACGTTACTGCAGTGTCCAATTCATTGATTTCACAGACTCATGAGCTGATCAAGCCAAAGAAAAACATTGAGTGTGTATATAATTTCATTGATACGAGAGTTAATAAACGCACTGATTCCAGCGAACTAAGAAAGGAATATGGAATTCTTCCGCACGAAAAAGTCGTCATACACGTGTCCAACTTCAGGCCTGTAAAACGAGTTCCAGACGTGATCGAGGCATTTGCTGGAATTGCAGAGCGGTTACCGGCAAAGCTCTTGCTTGTTGGAGATGGCCCGGAAATGAAGAACGTATGCAATCTTGCAGGTGAACTGGGAATTCGTGATAAGGTCTTACTGCTTGGAAAACAGGAACGTGTAGAGGAGCTTTATTCATTAAGCGATCTGATGCTCCTGCTTTCTGAGAAAGAAAGTTTTGGTCTCGTGGCTCTCGAAGCAATGGCTTGCGGGGTTCCTTGCATTGGAACCAATGTAGGAGGGATTCCTGAGGTCATTGTCAATGGCGAAACAGGATATATTTGCGAGCTAGGGGATATTAGGACCATTACCGAAAAGGCTGTTGAAATTTTAACGAATGAAGAAATTCACCGGAGATATTCAGCTAATTCTATGGAACGTGCTGAAAAAAGGTTTAGTGCCGAACAAATCGTTACTGAATATGAAAACATTTATTATCAATTAGTAGGACAGGATGAATGATGATTGGCAATCCTTTTTTACAAGCTGTCCCTGTCCTAAATTTGATTGAGAATGCTGGTTTTGAAGCCTATTTTGTTGGCGGTTCTGTCAGAGACCATATTCTTGGCCGCGAAATTGCTGATGTAGATATCGCCACTTCCGCATTGCCAGATGAAATGAAAAAGATTTTTCCTAAAACGACCGATGTAGGGATTGAGCATGGAACAATTCTAGTCCACTACAAAGGCACCCCATATGAAATTACAACTTTTCGATCGGAAGCAGGATACACAGATTTCAGGCGGCCTGATAAAGTGTTGTTTATCCGATCGCTGACCGAAGATCTGCAGCGCCGGGATTTTACGATGAATGCGATTGCCATGGATAAGAACGGGAAAATCATCGACCCCTTTGGAGGCAAGCAATCTATAAATAAGAAGCTGATCGAGACAGTAGGCAATCCAGATGAACGGTTTGGGGAAGATGCATTAAGAATACTAAGGGCTGTAAGGTTTCTATCACAATTGTCCTTTTCGATAGAAGACAATACTCTTAAGTCTTTGCAGAAGCATTGTAATCTGCTTGAAAATATCGCAGTAGAACGAAAAACAGTCGAATTTGAAAAGATGCTTCAAGGCCGGGACTGTGCGAAAGCTGCAGAGCTAATGGTGACAAGTGGAATGTATCAATACTTGCCTGGCTTGGTTCATCAGGAAAAATCCTTAACCCAATTTTCAGCGAGGCTCTCATTAGAACTTGGTTTAAATGAATCATGGGTATTGTTACTATATGAATTGCGATTGAATGGCAAAGAAATAGATGCTTTCTTAAGAGGATGGAAGCTTCCGGTACAGAAGATTAAGTTAATAAAACAAATCCATTCCCTGTTAGTATATCGCATGGGCGAAAAATGGAATGAGGAATCAGTATACAAGGCAGGCTTAGACAATGCTTTAAGCTGTGAAAGGGTTTACCAGACCTTGTTTCCAGAAAAATTCTATAGCACAGACCGAATTAAGCAGATCTTTAACCGTCTTCCTATAAAGGAAAGGCATGAACTGAATGTAACAGGAAATGACTTGATGGCTTGGCATGGTAAAAATCCTGGCCCATGGCTAAAAGAGCTGTTAGAGGAAATCGAAAAGGCTGTAGTTTATGGGGATGTTCCAAATGAGAAGGAGAAAATAAGGGTATGGCTGAGCAATCTGAAATCAGAAAAAAATTGATTGAAGCTTTTACGAATTCCGAATCTGAGTTTTTGTCTGGCCAGCACTTGGCGGATATTGCTGGCTGCTCGAGGACTGCAGTTTGGAAACATATCGAAGAACTCCGCAAGGAAGGATTCGAGTTCGAAGCAGTGAGAAGAAAAGGATATAAAATTGTCTCCATCCCCGATGAAATGAGTGCTGATAAAATCAACCTGGGCTTAAAAACAACTTTTTTAGGCAGGCATCTTCATTATCATGACAGTGTCGATTCAACCCAGAAAATTGCCTACAAACTTGCGTATGAAAATGCGGCAGAAGGAACAGTCGTGATTGCGGAGGAACAGACAGCAGGCAGAGGCAGGATGGACAGGAAATGGCATTCTCCAAAGTATACAGGCATATGGATGAGCATCATTCTCCGGCCCAATTTGCCTATCCCAAAAGCTCCCCAGCTAACACTGATCACTGCTGTAGGAGTTGTCCAGGCAATCGAGGAAGTCACAGGTTTACTTCCGGAGATCAAGTGGCCGAATGATATTTTGATCAATGGAAAAAAAGTAACTGGTATTCTGACGGAAATGCAGGCAGAAGCAGACCGAATTAATTCAATCATTATCGGAATTGGAATCAATGTGAATACAAAGAAAGAGGACTTCCCTGCAGAACTTGAAAATATAGCGTCCTCTCTTTCGATTGAAAGCCAAAGCATCGTCGACAGGGAAAGGCTGATCCGAGCAATTTTGGAAAAGCTGGAAAAGCTTTATGTACTATATCTGGAGAAAGGATTTTTCCCGATTAAATTGATGTGGGAAAGCTATGCTGTCAGTATCGGCAAGGCAATTACCGCACGTACTTTAACTGGGGAAATCAAGGGTAAGGTCATTGGCATTACGGAGGATGGTGTACTGTTAATAGAAGATACGAGCGGGAAAGTCCATCATATCTATTCAGCTGATATCCAAATAAATGAATAATTTTGTTAAGTAGCCAAAATTATAACCATTTGCTATAATCATTCTGGGCGGTATCGTAAGAACTGCACCTA
The DNA here is from genome assembly GCF_036967045.1 of Bacillus sp. JJ1609. Lineage (NCBI taxonomy): Bacteria > Bacillati > Bacillota > Bacilli > Caryophanales > Bacillaceae > Bacillus > Bacillus sp. JJ1609. The sequence goes on from NZ_JBALSS010000009.1 coordinate 15,420, forward strand.
ACTTTCTTTCAAAATAATAAAATAGTTCTGCCTGGATCCGATTTCGGACTGGGACAGAGGGATGAAACAAGTACATGGCTTCAAAGGGTCCTTCTGGCATAGATGGGTCCTTTTTTGTGTCTAGCAATGATGGATTGTTTTATCGCCTCTTATCAAAAAGGAGGAACGAGTATGAAACAAACAACCGATTTCTTGAAAATGAAGGAAACTGGAAGCAAGATTGTCATGGTGACTGCCTACGATTATCCTTCTGCGAAACATGCAGAGCAGGCAGAGGCAGACATGATTCTGGTTGGGGACTCCCTAGGCATGGTCGTGCTTGGTTATGATTCGACCATTCCGGTCACGATGGAAGATATGCTTCACCACTCCAAAGCCGTCAGGCGCGGGGCTGGCAATACATTTATTGTTGTCGATATGCCTTTCATGAGTTACCATCTGTCAATCAGAGACACGCTTGTAAACGGGGCTAGAATCATGCAGGAAACAGGGGCTAATGCCGTGAAGGTCGAGGGCGGCGATGAAGTCATTGATCATATTAAGGCATTAACGAGAGCGGGAGTGCCTGTCATGGCACACCTAGGTTTGACTCCTCAATCTGTCGGCGTCCTTGGTGGATATAAAGTGCAAGGCAAGAGTGCTGACGCTGCAATGAAACTGATAGAGGACGCGAAAAAATGTGAAGAGGCAGGAGCTTTTGCTGTTGTGCTCGAATGTGTCCCTAAACAGCTTGCAAAACAAGTATCTGAAAGCTTGGCGATTCCGACGATTGGCATCGGAGCTGGGTTGGATGTAGACGGCCAAGTGCTTGTCTACCATGATATCATCACTTATGGAGTGGAGCGTGTCCCTAAATTCGTAAAGCAATATACAAATGTAAATGAAATAATCGCTTCAGGGTTGAACTCGTATGTAGCTGAAGTCAGGCTTCGTGCTTTCCCCGAAGATAAACATAGTTTTACAATGAAGGAAGAAGAATTGCAGGCATTGTACGGAGGAAGAGAATGAAAATCATTACTACAATCGCCGAAATGCAAAAGGAAATGTCAGCCCTGAAAGCACAGGGTCGTTCAGTCGGATATGTTCCGACAATGGGATTTCTGCATGAAGGCCATATGGCACTTATGAAAACAGCGAGACCTCAAAATGATATTGTAGTGCTGAGTATTTTTGTGAACCCGCTTCAGTTTGGCCCAACAGAGGATTTGGATGCTTATCCTCGGGATTTTGACAGGGATCACAAAACAGCTGAGGCAGAAGGTGTCGATTATATTTTCTATCCATCTGCAGAGGAAATGTATCCCGAAGAAGCTTCAAATAAGATTACCGTTGAGCAGCGGACAAATGTTCTTTGCGGCAAGTCAAGACCAGGACATTTTGATGGTGTTGCGACAGTGTTAGTGAAATTATTTAATATTATCCAGCCTGATCGTGCTTATTTCGGGTTGAAGGATGCACAGCAGGTTGCGGTAGTAGAAGGCATGATCAAAGATTTTAACTTTCCAATTGAATTAGTTCCTGTGAATACGATCAGGGAAGATGATGGCCTGGCCAAAAGTTCACGTAATGTTTATCTGTCAAAAGAAGAACGGACACAGGCTCCTGAACTTAATAAAGGTCTTCAATTGGCAAAGGCATCTATTGAGAGCGGAGACCGTAATCCTCAAAACATCGTGAGGCTGATTAACAAACATATAACTGATCATTGCGATGCAGAAGTTGATTATATAGAAATCTATTCTTATCCTGAGTTGAAACAGCTGGAAACACTGAGTGGGAAAATCATTATCGCTCTTGCAGTGAGATTTTCTAAAGCCAGGCTGATTGACAATATCATATTAGAAATAGAATAACTTAACTTATTAGGGGGAATTCATTCCATGTTTCGCACCATGATGAATGCTAAAATACATCGAGCAAGAGTTACTGAAGCTAATTTGAACTATGTAGGCAGCATCACGATTGACAGTGATATTTTGGATGCTGTCGGTATGGTTGCTAATGAAAAAGTACAAATCGTAAATAATAATAACGGTGCACGCTTTGAAACTTACATCATTCCTGGCGAAAGAGGCAGTGGTGTAGTCTGTCTTAATGGTGCTGCGGCACGTTTGGTCCATGAGGGTGATGTAGTTATTATTATCTCTTACGCTTTGGTGGCAGAAGAAAAAGTAGCGACTCACCAGCCAAAAGTCGCCTTGATGAATGAAAATAACCAGATTGTTGAAATGCTTCACGCTGAACCTGAAAGAACGATTTTTCAATAATTCCAATCGATAGGCAACAATTTTCACTTGTTATTTTCCGTTCATATGAACGATATAAAAAAACTCCCGCGTCGTCGGGAGTTTTTTCATACATATCCTTGCAGGAAACTTTGAAAAATAATGAACAAGAGCTTTACTTCCAAGCCATATCTGATGCAGTATTCTGCTTTCGCTTTTTTTCTTTTTATGTTAAGTTTTTGTTTGACTGAATGTTAGAGGTGTAAATGAATGAGCCAAAAATATGTTGTAATAGATTTAGAAACGACGGGCAATTCCCCTAAAAAAGGGGATCGCATCATACAAATTGGGGCGGTTGTGATCGAAGACGGTAAGATTACTGGCCAATTTGCTTCTTTGGTTAATCCATTGCAGGATATCCCTGTATTCATTGAAGAACTTACAGGTATTTCAGATTCAATGGTAAAGGATGCGCCTTTATTTTCAGAAATTGCCCCCGAAATTACAGAAATGCTTAAAGACGCTTATTTTGTGGCTCATAATGTATTATTTGACCTTTCTTTTTTACAGGACGAGTTAATAAATGCCGGCTGTGAAGGATTTTATGGTCCAGTTCTTGATACGGTAGAAATGGCAAGGATCCTGTATCCTACAGCTGACAGCTTTAAATTGACTGATCTGGCTGCAAAGGAGAACCTTAGACATGATCGGCCACATCAAGCAGACAGTGACGCATATGTCACTGCAGAACTTCTTTTAATCATGCTAGAGGCTCTGAATACTCTGCCCCATGTTACATTAAAAGAGCTGGCAAAACTGTCCGAGGGATTGAAAAGCGATCTCCATTTGCTATTTGATGATGCCCTGAATCATAAAGAGAGCACAATTGAAATATTGCCCGGAGATATCGAAGTCTTTCGCGGAATTGCATTAAAAAAGAAAATCTCCACAGTGGAAACTGTTCAAGCTAAAGTAGACTATCCGCACACAAATGCAGAAAAACAGCATCTGCTGCACAAAGCATTTACACAGTTTGAGTCACGCCAAGGCCAATATGAAATGATGGACATAGTATATGAGGCTTTTTCCAGGGATGGGCATGCCCTGATCGAGGCGGGTACCGGTGTAGGTAAGTCGCTGGGATATTTGCTGCCAGCCGCTATTTATTCTCTGAAAAACAATAAACCGGTCATTATCAGCACTTATACTACTCAGCTGCAGGAGCAGCTTTTATCCAATGACGTTCCTAAGCTTGAAGCTATGTTCGACTGCCAGTTAAACACAGCACTTATTAAAGGACGCAGCCATTACATCAGCATGGCAAGGTTTGAGCAGTCACTTAAGGAAGTTGAGGAAAATTACGATACTGCATTGACGAAAATGCAAATTCTTGTCTGGCTGACTCAAACTGAAACAGGCGATTTCGATGAACTTAACCTGTCCAGCGGAGGCATGCTTTTTTGGAATAAGATTAAATATGACCGAACAATGTTCCTGCAAACGAAGCAGTGGGACGAGCATGATTTTTACAAGAGTGCCCTCGAAAAAGCAAAGGGTGCCAACATTTTAATTACAAACCATTCCATGCTATTGGCTGACATTGTCTCGGGCAGCGGGTCATTACCTGAATACGAATATGCTGTGCTTGATGAAGGCCACCAATTCGAAAAAGCAGCGGGAAAATATTTTGGGAAATCGCTTGATTATATGGCTGTAAGACTTCTGCTGAACCAGCTTGGACATTATGAGCAGACACAGCTTTTTTACAAGTTAGAGTCGATCATGAGTTCAAAAAGCGTCGATAATTCAGAAAGCCGTATGCATACGTTTGAAATAAATCAGCTTATTGCAGACCTGGTTTATGAAACGGATGAATTATTTAAGCTTGCTGGAATGTATGCACGAAAAACAAGCAAGTCTAAGTCAAGTGGAAGCAAGATTCATTCAAGTCTTGCTCCGGATCATAACAATCGTATTTGGGCAGCATTGAAAACCACAGCCGAGAGGTTCTATTTCTTAATAAAGGATCTGGAAAAAGCCCTCGGACAACGCCTGAGAGAAGCAATGATAATATCACAGGAGCTCACTCGGGATCATCAAGCTTTATTAGAGGAAGTAGCTCAGTTGAAGTCTGATTTAGAAGGTATTCGAAAGACAGCCAAGGATGTTTTCATCGATACGAGCAGTAAATATGTAAGATGGATTGAAGCTGACTTGAGAGCATTGCAGAATTCCACTACTATATTCGCCCGTCCTGTTTATGTGGCGGATGATATTGCAGACATTTTTTTTAACAAAAAAAGAAGTGTCATTGTTACTTCAGCGACTCTGTCAGTAAATCAATCATTTGAATTTATAAAAAAGGAATTGGGTATCAAAACACCGCTTCTTGAAAAACAAATCCCATCACCCTTTTCATATGAAACCCAGGTGAAACTTGTAGTTCCAGATGATTTGCCTGAGATTAAATCAGTGTCAAATGATGAATATGTAGCCGCAATTACAGAGCATATCATCTCCATTGCGGAGGCGACGAGAGGGCGTATGCTAATATTATTTACTTCCCATGAAATGCTGAAAAAGACTTATGATTTGATTAAGGAGAGCGGGCTGCTCGAGGAGTTCGTGCTCATTGCCCAGGGGATTACCGCGGGAAGCCGGACGAGGCTGACAAGGAACTTCAAGAGATTCGACAAAGCTATTTTATTTGGAACCAGCAGCTTCTGGGAGGGAGTTGACATCCCGGGTGAGGATCTTTCTTGCCTCATTATCGTCAGGCTGCCATTTTCGCCTCCAGATGAACCACTGACAGCAGCAAAGTGTGCTTTAATAAAAGAAAACGGAGGCAATCCATTCTCAGAATTATCCTTGCCTGAAGCAATCCTGAGATTTAAACAGGGATTTGGAAGGCTGATCCGGACATCCTCTGACAGAGGAATGATTTTTATCTTTGACCGAAGGCTGCTAACGACGTCATATGGAAAAGCATTTTTAGGGTCGATTCCGGAAGTGAAAGTGAAAGAGGGGTCAATATCAGAAATCGTTGAATTTATTTACGATTGGCTATGATATTTTTAGGTAAATGACACACTCTATAGCTAGAAGTAATTGGAGGAGTGTGTATGAAGCTGATATTTGCGTTTTTGGCATTTATGAATTGGTATTATATACCTTTTGAATCTCCTTCTGCTCCTGTTGAAGTAGAGGGTGTGGACGTCCACCTGAAAAGAAATGAATCGGCTTTCACCTTTTTTTCACTAAGTGATGGTGAAGCTGCCCTGATTCAGCATGCCAATGGTGAAAATATGCTTTTAAACACAGGTGGCAAGGGAACAGTTAAAGAGCTTGAACGACTGCTAAGCCTATTTAAAGTTAAAAACATATCAACAGTGTTCCTGACATCTAGTGAAGGGCAGGAAAATCTCGAGCATTACATTCAGAAGTATAACGTTCAGCAGATTGTCACAGGAGCCTCAGCGAATCAGTCACTGTCAAAAAGTGTCATTCCAGTTGAGGTTAAAATAATTCGCTGGGTGCAGGGTGATTTTCATAAACTGATGCCTGGCTTGACAGCTGAAGTAATCTACGATGGTAGCGATGAAAATGAAGGTATGGATATTTCGTTTGAATTTTTCCATCATCAAATTTTTTATGTTCGTTCAGCCAGCCAAAAAGCAGAGCAGGTATTCCTGGAGAAGCCGCTGAAAAATGTCAATATCGTCAAGCTCCCACAATATGCTGAAAAGGGGTCTTTTTCCGACCTTTTAATAGAACATCTTGATCCCCAGCTTGCCATAATATTCAAATCAAGTACAAAAAAACCTGATCCTACACTTTTAGAAATGCTGCATGAGGCATGGATTGACGTATATTTCACCAAGCAGCACGGTACTGTTACTATTAAGCTTACTGATTCGAATTATGATGTCATTACTATTTTGAGTAAAGAATAAAGAATTCTTCTGGAAATATTATGGTAAAGATTCTTTGGAATCAAGCAGGAAGCTTAATTAATGCAATTGAATGAAACGAATAAAAAACTGCGCAGTTTATGCGCAGCCAGTTATTGAAATTGGAGTGGAAGGCGCGAAGACGTCTCCGAAAATGCTGACGCATTTCCATCGTGCGTGGGCAAATTCGATGAAGCAATTCAGTGTCCTGCGGGAGCAGCGGGACAGGTAAGACCCGGCAGGAGCGATAGCGACGA